>CAMDNF010000006.1:0-48889 GCA_945902735.1 Rhizobium sp. Q54
ATGGCCGGGTCGAGGCCCGGCCATGACGAATTGGGGAGGGCCGGGTCGACGCGATCAACTTCGAGTCTCCCGCTCTGCCTTTTGCCACGAAAGGCCCGGTCACTGCATGTTTTACGCTCATCGCTTTTACCTTAACCGGACAGCCTTGGGCGAAGACCCGGCCATCCAGCCTCCGAAAGAAACCTGGATGCCCGGATCAAGTCCGGGCATGACGGGTTGGGGAGAGACGAGCGTGCGCACCTTCAAATACCTTCAGCCGAAGCGCCCCACAATGCGATCATAGGGCTCAAGGCTACCGAGGGCACCGAGCGCGGTGACCGAGGGCCGGCTCGCCGTGAAGGTGCGCTTGGCCAGCGCCAGAATACGCTCGGGCGTAACCGCATCGATGCGCTCGACCATCTCCTCGATCGGCAGCGGGCGACCATAGATCAGCATATGGCGCCCGAGCCGCTCAATCCGTGACGAGGTGCTTTCGAGCGACATCATGAGGCCCGATTTCAATTGCGCGCGGGCCCGCGCGAGCTCGGGTTCGGTGATCGCCTCGCACACCTTCAACATTTCATCCGCCATGACCGGAATGAGCTCCGCCGCATCGTCTGGCGCCGTGCCGGCATAGACGCCGAACGTACCGCCATCGGTATAGGACGAGGCAAATGAGAAGACCGAATAAGCCAGGCCGCGCTTCTCGCGAATCTCCTGAAACAGGCGCGACGACATGCCCCCACCCAGAAGCGTCGAGAATAGCTGCATGGCCGGAAAATCCGGATCGTCGAACGCAACGCCATCGAAGCCCAGAATCAAATGAAGCTGCTCGAGATCGCGCTCGTACCGCCCGTCCCCGCCGCCATAGCGCGTGGCTTCACGCACCGTGGCTTTGGCGCTTGAGAGCGTATCGAAACTTTGCCCGACCAATTGGACCAGCGTTTCGTGCTCGAAGCGCCCGGCGCCCACCACCACCATGCGCGAGGCGGCGTAGTGATCGGCCATATAGCCGGCCAATACATCGCGCCCGACCGATTCGACGATCGCCGCCGGGCCCAAAATACTCCGCCCCATCGGCTGGTCGGGATAGACCACTTCCTGGAAATAATCGAACACAATGTCATCGGGTGTGTCGTGCGCCTGCGCGATCTCCTGCACGATGACTTGTTGCTCGCGCGCCAGCTCCTCCGGATCGAACACCGAGTGCTGCAAAATATCGGCCAAAATATCGACCGCGAGCGGCACGTCTTCTTTCATGACCTTGACGTAATAGGCGGTCTGCTCGCGCGAGGTATAGGCGTTCAAATGCCCGCCGACCGCCTCGACCTCTTCCGCGATCGCCTGCGCGCTGCGCCGCGTGGTGCCCTTGAATGCCATGTGCTCGAGCATGTGCGACACGCCATTGATCTCGGCCCGCTCGTCGCGCGCGCCGACATCGACCCAAACGCCGATCGAGGCCGTCTCGACGCTCGGCATGGTCTCGCTGACGACGCGAAGACCATTTGGCAGTGTGGTAACGCGCGCGGTCATCGGCCGCCCCCGGCGCTGCGAAGCCCCGCGCCCGCCCCAGCGTGAGCGCGCACGAAGTCCTTCACGCGCGTGAGATCATTGGGCAGCCGCGTCGCGCGCTCGGGCCGCTCCAATAGATCGGCAAGGCGCGCCGGCAATTTGGGTTTGATACCGGTCGCGCGCTCGACCGCCTCGGGAAATTTCGCGGGGTGCGCGGTCGCGAGACAAATCAAGGGCACGTCCCCCTCGGCCTCGCCGGCCGCGACGATACCAGCCGCGGTATGTGGATCGATCAAAATGCCGCTCTCCTTGTAGGTGTGCGCGATGGCGCGTAGCGCCGCCGCATCATCGGCCCGATGGCCACGAAAAACCTGCCGTGCCGATTGCAATTCGGCCGCGCCGACCGCGAAGCGGCCATCACGACCGAGTTGATCCATCAGCCGACTTACCGCCGCGCCATTGCCGCCATGCAGCTCGAACAACAGGCGCTCGAAATTGCTCGCCACCTCGATATCCATCGAGGGACTGGCGGATGGCGTAACGCCGGCCTTTTCATAGGCGCCGCTTTCGAAAAAGCGCGCCAGAATATCGTTCACATTGGTCGCGACATGCAGCCGCTTAATCGGCAGACCCATGTGCCGCGCGGCATAGCCGGCATAGACATTGCCGAAATTACCGGTCGGCACCACGAACGCCACGTGGCGCGCCGGCGCGCCCAATCGCAGACCGGCATAAAAATAATAGACCACCTGCGCCGCGATGCGCGCCCAATTGATCGAGTTGATCGCCCCCAGCGAAAGCTGATCCCGAAACGCGAGATCGTTGAACATCGCCTTCACCAACGCCTGACAATCATCGAAACTGCCGTCGATCGCGATGTTGTGCACATTGTCATCGAGCACGCTGGTCATCTGCCGGCGCTGCACCTCGGAGACGCGGCCATGCGGGTGCAAAATGAAAACCGAGAGATTGGCGCGGCCCTGGCAGGCGGCGATCGCGGCCGAGCCGGTGTCGCCCGAGGTCGCGCCGACAATGGTCATATGCGCGGCGCGCTTGGTCAGCACATGGTCGAACAGCCGCCCCAAGAGTTGGAGCGCGAAATCCTTGAAGGCGAGTGTCGGCCCATGGAACAGCTCCAGAAGCCAGCGATTGGGCCCAAGCTGAATCAGAGGCGCGGTCGCCTCATGATCGAACCCCTTATAAGCATCCTTGGCCATGGTGAGCAGCGTGCGCTCATCGACCGCGCCTTCGGTAAAGGGCGCCAACACGCGCGCGGCTAAAGTCGGGTAGTCGAGCGGCGCCAGGGCGTCCATCGCCTGGGGCTTCAGCGCGGGCCAGGTCTCGGGCACGTAAAGCCCGCCATCGCGCGCGAGGCCGGAAAGCAGCACATCATCGAAGCCGACCGGGCCTGGCCCGCCGCCTTTCTTGGTGTGACGTGTCGAGATATAGCGCAAGCGATCGTCCCCTACAGGCCTGCCCAGTGGCAGGCACGAAGGATCAGACTATAGGGTCGCAGGGAGGCCGAGCAAGGGAGGGCGCTAGCCTAGATACCGCCGTTCCAAATGCGCCTTGAAGATGAGCGGGTCGAGCGGCTTTCCCGTGGCGCGGGCCACCAGCTTGCGCGAATCATAGAGCGAGCCCAGACCATGAACATGGGTGCGCAGCCAAGTGATCAGCGGCTTGAAATCGCCGCGCGCGATGGCCGGCACCAAATCGGCGTCGGCCCGCCGGGCCGCATCGAACAACTGCGCGGCGGTCAGCGCACCCAGCGTATAGCTCGGAAAGTAACCCAGATCCCCGCCGGTCCAGTGAATGTCTTGCAGGCAACCTTCGCGCGGGCTTGGCGGCACGATGCCGAGATAATGCTTCATGCCCTGATTCCAGGCCTCAGGTAAATCATCGACCGCGAGCGTGCCGTCGATCATCCGCTTTTCGAGGCCATAGCGGATCATGACGTGGAACGGATAGGTCACCTCATCGGCATCGACGCGGATATAGCCGGGGTGCACGCGAATCGCATGGGCATAAAGATTGGCGGGTTCGAACGCCTCACCCTCGACCGGCGCATGGCCTTGGAACGCCTCGCGGATCAAGGGCGCGGCGAAGCTCAAAAACTCAAGGCTGCGGCAGGCCTGCATTTCAACCAGCAATGACTGGCTCTCGTGCACGCTCATGCCGCGCGCATCGCCAACTGGCTGGGTACGCCACGCCTCGGGCAGGCCGCGCTCATAAAGCGCGTGGCCCGTCTCATGCAACACGCCCATCAGCGCGCCGGCGAAATCCGTTTCGTCATAGCGCGTGGTGATGCGCACATCATCGGGCACGCCGCCGCAAAAGGGGTGCAGGCTCACATCGAGCCTGCCATGCGCGAACTCGAAGCCGAGACGCTCCATCATTTTGACGCCGAGCCCGCGCTGCGCCTCGATCGGGAAGCGGCCTTTGAGCGGCATGGGCGCCGGGCGCTGATCCTGCCGCGCCATGACGCGCGCCAGAATATCCGGCAAGAATTTTTCGAGCGCGCCGAAAATGCGATCGATCTCGGCCATGGTATAGCCCGGATCGAACGCATCGATCATCGCGTCATAGGGCGCAAGGCCGAGAGCCGCGCCCTTGGCCGCGGCCTTTTCGCGCACCAGCGCGAGCAGCGGCTTATAGACCTCGGCGAACGCCTTGAAATCGCCCTTCGGGCGCGCCTCGCGCCAGACCATTTCGCATTTGGCGCCGGCCTTAGAGAGCGCCTCGACCAATTCGGGCGGCACGCCATTGGCATGGCGCTGGCGATGGCGCATTTCGCGCACATTGGCGCGCTGCCAGTCGCTCAACGCTTTGCCATCGGTCTCCGCCTTGGCGATCAACTCATCGAGTCTAGGATCGGTGATCAGCTCATGGCGGATCAGGCTCAATTCGGCGAGCTGATTGGAGCGCGCATTCGCACCACCCTCGGGCATCATGGTCGCCCAATCCCATTGCAACACCGCCGCCGCGCCATCGACATTACCGATCCGGCGAAAGCGGCGTTCAAGTTCTTGATAGGCGATCTCGGGCGTCATGGTTTTGGCTTCAATTGCGTCCGGCGTTTGCCGCGCATGAAGAGCACATAGATCACGCCCAACCCAATGGCCAGCGCATACCAGGTGATGGCATAGCTCAAATGCTCGTTCCTGAGCGTGACGATGGTCTGCCCGCCGATCGGAAAGCCACCCAGATTTTCCGCCGGCCCCGCATTGACGACGAAACCCTGCGACGGCGTGCCGGCGGCGGCCGAAAGCGAAACCAGATCGACCCAGTACCAAATTCTTTGTTCGACGCTATTTTTCGGCGCGAACCAGGCATCGTGCCCGCCCGGCACCACAAGGCCTTCGACGCGCACCTGGCCCTCGACCTGCCCCGCCCGGCGATGGCGCGCCTCTTTTCGCTCAAGCGGCACCCAGCCACGGTTCAACAAAATGATCTGACCATTGGTGCGCTTGAACGGCGTGATGATCTGGAACCCGAGCTGGCGTAAATGGCTGCGCGCGCCGAGCCATAATTCCTTGTCGTGCAGAAACTCGCCTTCGACGATCACGCGCCGATAGAACAGTGGCGCCGGATCATCAACCATATCGGGCAGCGCGATCGGCGCGGCGGCGATGCGTTCATTGCGATAGGCCTGCTCCGTGTTCTTCCAAATCAGTCTTTGGGTTTGCCAGGCGCCCAGCGCCAGCATCACCAGAATGCCGGGGATCGCGACCAGCGTCGCCCAACGCCGGGCGCGCGCTGAAAGCGGCGCTCGCTCAGTTTGCGCTGTCACTGAAATCGTCGGCCCTATTCTTGAATTGGAACGCAACCAACAGGCCCTTGGCCGGTCGGAGCAGCAACGCGGAAAGCGCAAAGACCGTGGGCGCCCACAGCACCAGATGCACCCAATAAGAGGGCTCGATGGTGAGCTCGACCAGAATGGCGAGCCCAACCACGATCGCGCCGACCAGGAACATCACGAAAAAGGCCGGGCCATCGCCGGGGTCCGCGCCCTTGAACGATTGGCGGCACGCCGTGCAGGCATCCGCGATCTTGAGGAACCCGGCATAGAGCCGGCCCTTTCCGCAAGCGGGACATTGGCAGAGAAGACCCGCGCGCCAAGGCGACACGCGGGAGAGCGCCATCGCCGGGTTCAGCCGCCCCACCAATAGACCCAGATGAAGAGGAACAGCCACACCACGTCGACGAAGTGCCAATACCAAGCGGCCGCCTCGAAGCCGATATGACGCTCGGGTTTGAAATGACCGCGCAGCTGACGATAGAGGCAGACGCTCAAGAACAGCACGCCGACCGTAACGTGGAAGCCGTGGAAACCCGTGGCCATGAAGAAGGTCGACGGGAACACACCGCCCCTGAAGCTGAACGGCGTGTGCGCATATTCATAGCCCTGAATGCCGAGGAACGCGACGCCAAGCGCGATCGTGGTCACCAAGCCCCAAATGCCGGCCTTGCGGTCGCCATGCTTGATGCCGTGATGCGCCCAGGTCACCGTCGCGCCCGAGGTGAGCAGGATCAGCGTATTGAGGAACGGCAATTGCCAGGCCGGAATCGCCTCGATCCCTTCGGGCGGCCAAGTGCCGATATACTCCAGATGCGTCAACGCGCCATTGAAGAAGGCCCAGAAGAACGCGGCGAAAAACATCACCTCCGATGAGATGAACAACACCATGCCGAAGCGGAGCCCACGCGTGACCGCGCCGGTGTGATCGCCCGCCGCCGCCTCGCGGATCACATCGCGCCACCAGAGATACATGGTCGCGAGCACCAGGGCGAAGCCGATCGCCATGAGCCAGATATGGCTGCCGTGCATATAAAGCACGACGCCACCCAGGAGCGTGCCGCCCGCTATCGCACCGACCACCGGCCAGGGGCTTGGATTGACGATGTGATAGGGATGGCTCGCGCCATGACCGCTTTGCCCGTGATCGTGGCTTGCCGTATGTGCCGTGCTCATCATCTCGCTCCGTTCTCAACCCCGGCGCCCTGCGGCATCCGGCGGCATTCCCAATTCCTAATTCGCCTGCGCGCCTGTGCGTGCGCCACTCCGGCTCGCGATCACCATGTCCCGCACCGGCTTCGCCGCCACCTCTTCCCTCTCGAAAAACGTGTAGGACAGCGTGATGGTCTCCACTTTGTCGAGACCGCGATCCTCGAGAATCGCTGGATCGACGAAGAAGCTAACCGGAAACTCCACCGTCTCGCCCGGCGCCAAGGTTTGTTCGGTGAAGCAGAAGCATTCGATCTTGTTGAAATAAATCCCGGCCTTGTCGGGCGTCACATTAAAGGTCGCGGTGCCGGTGATCGGCCGATCGGTCGGGTTGCTCGCGGTATAAAAGGCGAGTGTCTGCTCGCCGATCTTGACCGTGGTCTTGTGCGCCACCGGCTTGAAGTGCCACGCCATGCCCTGCCCGACATCGGCATTGAACTGAACGGTCATCAAACGCGTGCCAACCGCACCCGGCGCGGATTCAGCAATCCCCGTCGTGCCGTCATAGCCGGTCATTTCGCAAAACAAACGATAAAGCGGCACCGACGCGAAAGAGAGCCCGGCCATGGCCGCAACCAAGGTGCCGAGCACGAAAGCAGTGCGCCGCTTCGGGGCATTGAGGGCGCGCGCGCTCATCCGCCACCGCCGAATTTCACCATGGCGATAAAAAAGAACAGCACGACGAGCGCAAGCAACACGCCGCCAAGGGCGTAATTGCGGGCGCGTCGTTGACGATGCAGATCGCCGACCATGGCTCAGCCCACCCCGAACGGCATGACCGTATAGCGGTCAACCAGCAGCAGCGCGAAAATCAAAAACAGATAAAGGATCGAGAACGGAAACAACCGTTTCGCGTTCTGCATGGTGGAATCGCGCAAAACCGCGAACGACAATCCGATGAACCCAAGCCCGAGCAGTGCCGCGCCCACGCCATAAACGATGCCGGAAAGCCCGATCACGCAGGGCGCGAGCGTCACCGGCACGAGCGCGAGCGCGTAGAACATGATCTGACGCCGCGTTGCCGCATCGCCCGCAACCACCGGCAACATCGGCACACCCGCTTTGTCGTAATCGCCGCGGCGATAGAGCGCGAGCGCCCAGAAGTGCGGCGGCGTCCACAAAAAGATAATCGCGAACAGTACGATCGAGGCGAGCGATACATCGCCCGTCACCGCGGCCCACCCGATCATCGGCGGAAACGCACCGGCCGCGCCACCGATCACGATGTTCTGCGGCGTGCGGCGCTTCAGCCCGATCGTATAGATGACCACATAGAAGAAGATCGTGAACGCCAGAAGGCCGGCCGCCACCCAATTGACCGTGAGGCCCATCACGAACACCGAGGCCGCTGATAGCACGACGCCGAAGCCGAGCGCCGATTCGGGTGCGATGCGCCCGGCCGGGATTGGCCGATTGCGCGTGCGTGTCATGACCGCATCGATATCGCGGTCGTACCACATATTGATCGCGCCCGACGCGCCGGCACCGACCGCGATGCACAGCATCGCGACAACGCCCATCAAGGGATGAATGGACCCCGGCGCGAGCAAAAGGCCAACCAGCGCCGTGAAGATCACGAGCGACATCACGCGCGGCTTCAAGAGCCGCACATAATCGAGCGGCGCGCCGTGCGATAGGTTGGGCGCCGACGCCTCGGTCGACGAAACGCCCAGTCCCGGCTGCAGCTCAGCCATGTCGTGCTTCCGTGCTCACGCGGTGCCCGTTCAATGCCATCTCAATGGATGCGTGGTTGCGTCTCAAACGTGTGGAATGGCGCCGGCGAATCGACCGTCCATTCCAGCGTCGTCGCACCCTCGCCCCATTGATTGGCCGGGCACTTTTTCCCGTACACGAGCGTGTAGAAGAGGATGTAGAGGAAGAGAACAAGCCCAACTGCCGACACATAGGAACCGATCGAGGAGATCATGTTCCAACCGGCGAACGCGTCGGGATAATCGGGCACGCGTCGCGGCATGCCGGCCAGACCCGAGAAGTGCATCGGGAAGAAGGTCAAATTCGCGCCGATGAAGGTGATCCAGAAGTGCAGCTTGCCGAGGAGTTCCGGATATTGCCGGCCGCTCATCTTGCCGATCCAATAATAGAAACCGGCGAAGACCGCGAACACCGCACCGAGCGAGAGCACATAGTGGAAATGCGCGACCACGTAATAGGTGTCGTGCATCGCGGTATCGATACCGGCATTGGCCAAAACAACGCCGGTCACGCCGCCGACAGTGAACAGGAAGATGAACCCCAACGCCCACAGCATCGGTGTTTTGAATTCGATCGATCCGCCCCACATGGTGGCGATCCAACTGAACACCTTAATGCCGGTCGGCACCGCGATGACCATGGTTGCGGCGACGAAATAGGCGCGCGTATCGACATCCATGCCGACCGTGAACATGTGATGCGCCCACACCACGAAGCCGATCACGCCGATCGAGACCATGGCATAGGCCATGCCGAGATAGCCGAACACCGGCTTCTTCGAAAAGGTCGAGACGATATGGCTGATGATGCCGAAGCCCGGCAGGATGAGAATGTAAACCTCGGGGTGGCCGAAGAACCAGAACAGGTGCTGATAGAGGACCGGGTCGCCGCCGCCGGCCGGATCGAAAAACGCCGTGCCGAAATTGCGGTCGGTCAAAAGCATGGTGATCGCGCCGGCGAGCACCGGCAGCGAGAGCAGCAAGAGAAATGCGGTGACCAGAATGGACCACGAGAACAACGGCATTTTGTGCAGCGTCATGCCGGGCGCGCGCATATTGAGGATCGTGGTGATGAAATTGATCGCACCCAAAATGGATGAGGCGCCCGCCAGATGCAGGCTGAAGATCGCCATGTCGACCGAAGGCCCTTGATGGCCCGAGGTCGAGAGTGGTGCATAAACCGTCCAGCCTGTGCCGGCGCCATCGCCCGGCCCGCCATTGACGAAGACCGAAGCGATGAGCAACGCGAACGACGGAATCAGCAACCAAAAGCTGATGTTGTTCATGCGGGGGAAGGCCATATCGGGCGCGCCGATCATCAGCGGCACGAACCAATTGCCGAAACCGCCAATGAACGCCGGCATGACCATGAAGAACACCATGACCAGGCCATGGCCGGTGACCAGCACATTGAACAAATGATGGTCGCCGCCAAGAATTTGATCGCCCGGCTCCGCGAGCTCCAACCGCATCAGGATGGACAGCACAGTGCCGATCACCCCCGCGACAATCGCGAAGGTCAGATACATCGTGCCGATGTCTTTGTGATTGGTTGAATAGAGCCAGCGCGTGATCCCGCGCGGATGATCCGAGTGGCCAGCGTGAGCGCCGGAGTAGCTCATGGTAATTTCCTCTCGCGTCTCGATTAGCGCGCGGCGTCCGCGCCGCTAAGGCCGGCGACCTTGGTCGCGTCGGCGCCCTGGTTCAAGGCCGCCTTCTTTTCGGTAATCCAGGCGGTGAATTCTTCCTTGCTGACGGCCTTCACCATGATCGGCATGAAGCCGTGATTGGTGCCGCAGAGCTCGGAGCATTGGCCGTAATAGGTGCCAGCATCGTTGATGCGCACCCAAGTCTCATTGATGCGGCCCGGCACGGCGTCGATCTTGACGCCGAGCCCCGGCAACGCGAAGGCGTGAATCACGTCGTCGGCCGTGGTGAGGATGCGAATATCCGTTTCGACCGGCAACACGACGGCATTGTCGGTGGCGAGCAAGCGCGGCTCGCCTTCCGCCAATTCGCTCTCTTCCTTCATGATGGCATCGAACCCAACGCCTTCATGATCGGCATATTCATAGGACCAATACCATTGATGCCCTATCGCCTTGAGCGTCATCTCGGGATTGGCCGCCCGGTCCTCGTAATAAAGCAGGCGGATCGAGGGAAGGGTGATCGCAAGCAAAATGACAAGTGGTATAGCAGTCCACACGATTTCGAGCAGCGTGTTGTGCGACCAGCGCTGCGGCGTCGGATTGCGGCGTTTGCTGAAGCGCAAGACCACGATGCCAAGCAACACCATGACGAGCGCCGCGATCACGATCGCGACGATGGTCACCACGTCATGAAAATCTTGGATGCGCTCCATCACCGGCGAATGCGGGCGTTGGAAATCGGCCTGCCACGCGTGCGGCGCGCCTACCACCCCGTCTTCGGCGCGCGCAGCCGCGGCGAATAACCCCATCGTCGCCAGGGCCGCGAGCGCGGCCAAACCGCTCTTAAGCTTCGGCATCTCTCGTCCTCTGCCAAAATTTAGTGTCGCAACGTACACCCAAACGAGCGCACGCCATCACGATGCGGGACCGCTTTCGAATCCGGCCCCACGCCGACTCGGCGGCAAGTATAGGGCGGGGCCTCTGGGGGTGCGAGCATTGGCGCGGCCACAGCACGCCACGGACGCGGCCCTGTATCATTTATACAACATATTGAAACTACTAAGATAACCGGCGTTTCTGAAAGAGTGTGCGGCGGCCCCGGCTTGCGACCAATTGTCGCGACGAAGACATCCGGGCGAAGCTCGCGGCGACCCACCGGGCTGGCTGAGGGCGGCGTCTCGCCCTATGATTCAGTGAATCGGTTATGACCCAGGAGCCGCTGATGGATTCCGCCGCGATTGCCAACGACCTGTTTTTCACCCGGGCGGGGCTGGATCAGCCTCGGCTGAGCGGGCTTTTGGGTGACGCCTTCAAAGGCGCGGAGGATGGCGAGCTTTTCCTTGAATATCGCCAAAGCGAGGCGCTCGCCTTCGACGATGGCCGGCTCAAATCGACTAGTTTCGATGTGACCCAAGGTTTTGGCCTGCGCGTTGTGGTCGGGGAAACCACTGGCTATGCCCACGCCTCTGAATTGAGCGAAAGCGCCGTGAAGCGCGCGGCGGACGCGCTCGGCGCGGTACGGCACGGCGCGAGCGGCCAATTGGCGCTCGGCCCTTCGCGCACCAATCGCACCCTTTATTCGCCCGAGAACCCGCTCGATGAGGTGCCGCTGGCTGAAAAAATCGCCCTCATGGGTGCGATCGATGCCTATGCCCGCGCCAAGGATTCCAAGGTCAGACAGGTCATGGCCTCGCTCGCCGGCGAGTGGCAGGTGGTGATGATCGAGCGGCCCGATGGCGCCCGCGTTGCCGATGTGCGCCCGCTCGTGCGGCTCAACGTCACCGTCGCGGTCGAGCGCGATGGGCGCATGGAAACCGGCTCATTCGGCGTCGGCGGGCGCGAAGGCTATCGACGCTGGATCGGGTCTGAGGCCTGGCAGGCCCAGGTCGACGAGGCGTTGCGTCAGGCCTTGGTCAATCTCGAATCGGTGCCGGCACCGGCGGGCGAAATGACCGTCGTGCTCGGCCCGGGCTGGCCCGGCATTTTGCTGCACGAGGCGATCGGCCATGGCCTTGAAGGCGATTTCAACCGCAAAAAAACCTCGGCCTTCGCGGGCCTCCTCGGCCAACGCGTCGCGGCCGAGGGCGTGACGGTGGTTGATGACGGCACGATCGCGGGTCGGCGCGGCTCGCTCACGATCGATGACGAGGGCACACCGAGTGGCCGTACCGTCCTGATCGAGAACGGCATCTTGCGCGGCTATTTGCAGGACCGCATGAACGCGCGCCTGATGGGCATGGAGCCGACCGGCAATGGCAGGCGCGAAAGCTTCGCGCATCAACCTTTGCCGCGCATGACCAACACCTTCATGCTGGCTGGCGACCGCGCGCCGGAAGAAATCATCAAGAGCGTCAAGAAGGGGCTTTATGCCGTCAATTTCGGCGGCGGGCAGGTCGATATCACCTCGGGCAAGTTCGTGTTCTCGGCCTCCGAGGCGTACCTGATCGAAAATGGCAAACTCGGCGCGCCGGTCAAAGGCGCGAGCCTGATCGGCAATGGCCCCGATGTGCTGACGCGGGTTAGCGCGGTCGGCAATGACATGGCGCTCGATCCCGGCATCGGCACCTGCGGCAAGGCGGGCCAGGGCGTGCCGGTCGGCGTCGGCCTGCCCACGCTCAGGATTGACGGCCTAACGGTCGGCGGCACCCAAGCGAGCTGAGATAACTCAGGAGCGTAGAACCTGACCTGATGCGGCGCCGGTCATCGTGCCATTGGCCCAGATCACCGTGCCATTGACGATGGTGTATTCGACGCCGCGCGAGCGTATCACCATGCGCTTGGCCCCGGTCGGCAGGTCGTAACTCCGCTCCAGGCGATCCGCCGAGCCGATCGTTGTCGGATCGAAGATCGTGATGTCGGCGGCATAGCCTGGTTTGAGTCGCCCACGGTCCTTGATGCCAAACAAATCGGCCGGCTGCGCCGTCAACCGCGACACCGCATGCTCGAGCGACATGGCCTGACGTTCGCGCACCCACGTGCCGAGCACGAAGGTCGGATAGCCCGCATCGCACAGCATGTCGACATGGGCGCCGCCATCGCCGAGCGCCATCAATGTGTGCGGGTCGGTCAACAATTCCTGGACACCCGACAAGGACGTGTTGAACAAAGCCAGGGTGAACTCAATGCCGAGATCATCTTCAAGCGTGAGATCAAGCAGCGTATCGACGCCATCCTTGCCTCGCTCGCGGGCGATGTCGGCGATCGTGCGGCCTTCGAGATGTTTCATTGCCTGATTGCGCACCTCAAGCACCGAGAGCCGCCGCCAATCGCCACCGAAGACCTGAGCGCCCTTCAGTTCCGCGCGAAACGCGTCGCGGAACGCAGGATCGCGATAGACAACTTCCTGGGCCTCCTTCGATAGATCCGCGAACACACGGCCCCAACATGGGATTGACGCAAACGAGAACGGGTTTCGCATATTGACTTCGCGGGTCAGCGGCAGCGGCGAGGTTTGCGGTACCGCGCCGCGCTCAAGCAGCCCGCCCAATTTGAGCAAAGCATCCTGCCAGGCATTGGGCACATCATCGCGCTGGAACAACGCCAGAAACGTCACCGGCTTGCCGCTCTCATCGATCAGCATTTCGAGCAGGTCGCGTTCCTCGTCGGTCAGCACGGAAATTTTTTTGGTCAACGCAATTTCGATCGCGCCCTTGCCGGTTTCCTTCAACACGTTGGCATAGGCCTTGAGCTCGTCATTGCTGGCGTTGCGACAAGCGAGCGGCCGGCCCTTATAGCCCATATGCTGATTGAAGGTGGTGGTGGAGAACCCGAACGCGCCCTCATTGACCGCTTCTTTCAACAATTTCTTGATGGCGGCCGTCTCCTCTTCATTGGCCGCGCGCTCCATCGACTCCTCGCCCATCACAAAATGGCGAAACGGCGTGAGCGGCGCCAAAAAGCCGAGATTGAGCGCCGAAGGGCGCCGCGCCGCGGCGTCCATGAATTCGGGGAAGCTTTCCCAATCCCAGGTGATCCCGGCATTGAGCACATCGAAGGGAATGCCTTCGACGCTGACCAGATCGCGCATCGCGATCTCGCGCGCGCCCGGGAGGCAGGGCGCGATGCCAACACCGCAATTGCCCATGACGACCGAGGTCACGCCATGCCATGACGACGGTGTAATCGCGGGGTCCCAGCAAATCTGCGCGTCATAATGCGTATGCGGGTCGATGAAGCCCGGCGCGACCACGCAATCAGCCGCATCGATCACCGTCGCGGCGCCCTCGCTGATTTTGCCGATCGCGGCGATCTTACCGGCCTTGACCGCGACATCGGCACGCCGCGCCGGCGCGCCGGTGCCATCGATCACGCTTCCATTCTTGATCAGCAGATCATAGGTCATCGCGGTTTCCGTTCGTGAATCTGATTACGCCTTCAATAGCCGATCGCGCAGCCGTCCTTGCGTGGGTCCGAGCCGCCGGTGAGCACACCCTGTTTCCAATCGATGCGAATGGCTTGACCGCCGCCATGCGGCAAATCCGCCATGACGATCTTATGGCCAAGCCGCGCCAAGCCGCCCAACGCTGCCGCCGGCATACCGCGCTCGCATTCAAGCACATTATCGAAGTGGAAGGCGCGCGGGCTGTCGAGCGCCTCCTGCACGTCCATGCCATAATCGACCACATTGGTGACGAAGTGCACATGGCCGGTTGCCTGATAGTGGCCGCCCATCACGCCGAACGGCATCAGGCAGCGTTTACCCTCGCCCACCATGCCCGGAATGATCGTGTGCATGGGCCGCTTACCGGGCGCGATCGTGTTCGGATGTTTGCGGTCATTGACCACGAACGAGGCGCCGCGATTTTGCAGCATCACGCCGCTCTTCGGCGTGCACAGGCCGCTACCGAAATTATGGAAGGTCGAGTTGATGAACGAAATCGCATTGCGCTCGCCATCGACGACCGTGAGATAGACCGTATCCTTATGCGCGGGCAGGCGCACCGGCGGCAGATCGGTCATCGCGCGATCGCGGCTGATGGCGCCGCGCAAAGCCTCGGCATGCGACGCGCCGAGCAATTGTTTGACCGGTACTTTGACCTGCGTCGGATCACCGACATAGACATTGCGTTCGCGATAGGCGAGGCGTGTTGCCTCGGCCTCGAGGTGAAACCGCGCCGCGCCATGCGGGTCGAGCCCGGTCAGATCATAGCCTGACAAAATATTCAGCATGATCAGCGCGACGATGCCTTGGCCGTTCGGCGGGCATTCGTAAACGTCCACACCCCGGTAGCGCGTCTTGATCGGCGCCACATAATCAGCGTCATAGGACGCCAGATCGTCGAGCGAGAGCAGACCGCCGAGTTTCCGCACATAGGAAACAATGTCGTCCGCCACCTCGCCGGTATAAAACGCGTCGCGACCACGCTTGGCGATTTTCTTCAGCGTCGCGGCGAGTTCAGGTTGATGATGGATGGTGCCCGCCGCCGGCGTTTTGCCACCGGGCATGAAAATGCGCCGCGCGTTCGAGCATGGGCTGAGCTTTTCGACATTGCGCGCCCAATCCATTGCCACGCGCGAATAAACCACATAGCCACCCTCGGCCAGCTTGATCGCCGGCGCCAAAACCTCACTCAAACTCAGGCGGCCATGGTCTTTGGAAAGCTTCGCCCAGGCCGCGACCGCGCCCGGCACCGTGACGGCGTGCGGGCTTTGAAAGCCGATGCTCGCAATGCCGCGCTCGATGAAATAGTCGATCTTGGCCTCTTTGGCCGCCTTGCCCGAGCCATTCAGCGCGATCGGCGGCACCTGGCCCTTCGGCGCATAAAGCGCGAACACATCGCCGCCAATCCCGGTCGATTGCGGCTCGACCACATTCAACACGGCCGCCGCCGCGATGGCGCCATCGACCGCATTGCCGCCGGCCCGCAATATGTCGAGCGCGGTGCGGGTCGCTTCGGGATGAGAGGTCGCCGCCATACCGGTCTGCCCGTGGATCGGCGAACGGCCGGGCAATTGGAAGTCACGCATCGACAAGTCTCCCTCTGGTCGCGGGCGCACTATGCCGAAGCCCGCGCCAACCCGCCACCTTGTCTCGCCTTCGCGTTCAACTAATCGTGCGCGGACTTGATTGGCGGCGCCGAACGGCCAGGCGTTAAGTTCGCCCCCATAGGCGCCGATCGGCGACAGGACCTGAGCGAGGGGGTGATGGCATGAGACGGGGTTGGAAGATCGGCCTGGTTCTGGCTTTGGTCACGGCATTAGGCGGCGGCCCTGGGCTGGCGGCCGACGCGCCGGCGCCGAAGCGCGTCACGGTGAGCGGCGAGATCATCGATTCCTGGTGTCTCCTGAGCGAACTCATGTACGCGCAAGGTTCGGCGCACCATCAATGCGCGGTCTGGTGTGCGCTTGGCGGCGTGCCGGTCGGCATCCTCGGCGACGATCAGCAGGTTTATGTCGTCTTGAAAATGCAAGATGACGCGGCCGTGCTCGAAAATCCCGGCGTCATGAAGGTGCAATCCAACCAGGTGACGATCGAGGGCAATCTCTATGAACGCGACGGCGTGAAATACCTGGCGATCGACGCGATCGTCGATAACCAGGGCATCGTGAATTACAGCCACAAAGAATTTGAAATCCAGCCATTTGGGGAATGAGCCATGAAAGCGATCGTAACTCTCGCCGCCGCGGCTCTGCTTGGGTTGGGCGCGGCGCTCGCAGCCTCAGCCGGCGCGTTCGCCGCCAATAGCTGGAACTTGCCGGGCGAGGCGACCGCACGGTTCGATGCCAAGGCGATCGATGTGATGTGCGTGCTAACCGGCGACTGCCCAGCCGATTGCGGCGCGGGCAAACGCGTCATGGGGCTATTGCGCGAATCGGGTGAGCTCGTGCTGGCGATCAAGAACGCCGGGCCGTTCACCGGTACCGCGCACGACCTCGTGCCCTTTTGCGGTCAAACAATAACGGCCGACGGCCTCTTCACCATCAATTACGGCGTCAAGACCTTCGCGCTCCAATTCGTCAAACCCAAGGACGCCGATTGGCGCGGCGCCAATGGCTTCATCAGGGATTGGGCCAACGAGCGCGCGCTAGATCCCAAAGACGACAAGGTCAAGCAGTGGTTCCGCCATGACGAGCAGGTCAAGGCGTTGATCGACGAGCAGGGCAAGCTCGGCCTGAAGGACAAGGGCATCACGCCCTAATTCATGGCCGGTGTCGCGCGGGGGTTTGACGCGCCCCGCCCGCCCGTTACACTCGGGCCGATGATCGAGCCTCGCAGCACCATCACCGCCCGCGCTTTGGCGCGCCGACCCACGCAATGAGCCGGAAGGTCGCGCTGATTACAGGTGTCACCGGGCAGGACGGCGCCTATCTCGCCGCCTTTCTGCTGGCCAAGGGCTATGAGGTGCACGGCATCAAGCGGCGCTCGTCGTCCTTTAACACCGCGCGCGTCGACGACCTCTACCGCGACCCGCATTTGGGCGACGTCGCGTTTCGCCTGCATTATGGCGACATGACGGATGCCACCAACCTGATCCGGCTCTTGCAGGAAACGCAGCCTGACGAGATTTACAATCTCGCGGCGCAAAGCCATGTGCAGGTCAGTTTCGAGACGCCGGAATACACGGCCAATGCCGACGGGCTCGGCACGCTGCGCCTGCTCGAAGCCATGCGCATTCTGGGTCTGAAAGAGAAGGCGCGCTTTTATCAAGCCTCGACCTCGGAACTTTATGGCAATTCGGGCGTGCAGCCGCAAAACGAGACCACGCCCTTCCGCCCGCGCAGCCCCTATGCCGCGGCCAAGCTCTACGCCTATTGGATCACCGTGAATTACCGCGAGGCCTATGGCTTCCACGCTTCGAACGGCATTCTGTTCAATCATGAGAGCCCGATGCGCGGCGAAACTTTCGTGACCCGCAAGGTGACGCGCGCGGTCGCCGCGATCGAACTCGGCCTGCAAGACAAACTTTGGCTCGGCAATCTCGATGCCAAACGCGATTGGGGCCATGCGCGCGATTATGTCGAAGGCATGTGGCTGATGCTTCAGCAGCCAACGCCCGATGATTATGTGTTGGCGAGCGGCGAGAGCCATAGCGTACGCGAATTCGTCGACGCGGCTTTCGCCGAAATCGGCCGCACCATCGAATGGCGTGGTGCCGGCAGAAGCGAAAAGGGCGTCGACGCCAAAACCGGCGCGGTGCTGATCGAAATCGATGCGCGCTATTTTCGCCCGACCGAGGTTGATTTCCTTGAAGGCGATGCGACCAAGGCTCACAAACAACTTGGTTGGCGTCACCGCACCGGCTTTCGCGCGCTGGTGAAGGAGATGGTCGACGCCGATCTCAAGACCATGAAGGCCGAGCGGCGCCCCAATCGTGAGTGACGCGCCGATCATCTATACGCTCGAAGGCAAACGCGTTTGGGTTGCCGGCCATCGCGGTTTGGTTGGCGCGGCAGTGGTCCGCCGGCTTGAACGCGAGCGCTGCACATTGTTGACGGTCGATCGCGCCACGCTCGATCTCAAGCGCCAAGCAGCCGTCGAAGCCTGGCTCAAAGACGCCCGGCCCCAGGCGATCATCCTGGCGGCCGCGACTGTCGGCGGCATTGCCTCGAACGATGCGCGCCCCGCCGAATTCCTTTACGACAATCTGATGATCCAGGCGAATGTGATCGAGGCGGCGCGCCAGTCCGACGTCGAGAAAGTGTTGGTGCTCGGCTCGACCTGCATCTATCCGAAATTCGCGCCGCAACCGATCGCGGAAGAAGATTTGCTGACCGGCCCGCTCGAACCAACCAATGAGTGGTACGCGCTTGCCAAGATCGCCGGCGTCAAATTGGCGGAGGCCTATCGCCGGCAATATGGTTTCGATGTGATCTCGGCTATGCCGACCAATCTCTATGGCCCGGGCGATTTTTTTGCGCCCGAGGCGAGCCATGTCATTCCCGCGCTGATCGGAAAAATCCATCAGGCGAAAACGCGCGGCGAAGCTAGCGTCGAAATCTGGGGCACCGGCCGGCCGAAGCGTGAATTCCTCCATTGCGATGATGCGGCCGACGCATTGGTCTTTTTGATGACGCGCTATTCGGATTATTCGACGATCAATGTCGGCACCGGCGAAGATCTGTCGATTCGCGAGCTTGCCACCTTAATTGCCGAGATTGTTGGCTATAGCGGGGGTTTCCATTTCAACACTCAACGGCCGGATGGCACGCCGCGCAAATTGACCGACGGCAAAAAACTTGCCGCGCTCGGCTGGAAGGCGCGCACCAATTTTCGCGATGGTCTCGCCGCGACCTATCAGTGGTATCGCGCGGCGCTCGCCGATGGCCGCGTGCGTGCTTGATATCGAAATAAGAATGCGCACGCATCGCCCAACACCGAACCTTCCGCGCGAGAACCGGAAATCGCCCACGTATGAGGCATATCGGCCCGAGCTCGACTTCCCTCTCCGCCCCGCTGGCGGAGAGGGTGACGCGGCCGGGAACTAGGTCGACATGACCCAGCCTTTCCCCCTCGATCAATCGGGCCAATGGTGCGAGCTGCTGCGACCACGCGCCGGCGCACCACGGCCTGCGATCTTTCTCGATCGCGATGGCACGCTGATCGAGCTTGTCGAATATTTATCCGCGCCCGAGAAAGTTCGTTTGATCGAACCGGCAGTGGCGCTCATCCGCGCGGCCAATGCGCGCGATTGGCCCGTGGTGGTCATTACCAACCAATCGGGCATCGGACGCGGCCTTTATGGTTGGAACGATTTCGCCGCCGTGCAGACCCGCTTGCTCACGCTTCTCGAAGCGGCTAATTGCGTGCTCGATGCCGTCATGGCCTGCCCGGCTTTGCCCGATTCGAACGCGCCGTGCCGCAAACCTAATCCCGGCATGTTGCTTAGTGCAGCGCGGCTCCTGCCGATCGATCTCGCCTCAAGCTGGATCGCGGGCGATTCGGCGATCGATCTCGACGCTGGCAAGCGCGCCGGCCTTCGCCACGGTTGGTTGGCGCCAACCGGTTATGGCCCGCGCGATGTTGATGACGCCCGCGCCCTTGTTGGCTCAGGTTTCGAGGCCGTCCTGTTGGAGCCGCTCTCGGGTCTGGCCGCGCGCCTCACGGGCTAACCGACCTCGTCGAACAGAAAGCGCAGGCGGTTGGCCGCGATCCGGCCGAAACGCACCGATTGACGACGGCGCAACCCGGTGGCCATGGGAACGAGCGGCGCCTCACGCGTGAGCACCGCGCCGAAGCGGTCGGCGATGGTGAGGCCGGTGTGGGGCGGCAAAACCTCACGCGGAAAATCGTCCCCGACCGCGAAATAGAACCGATCGCAATGCGCCACATAATCCGGCCATTTGAGATCGGCGCGAAAATCGGCGAGACCGGATTTGATTTCAACGATAATGAAACGGCCTTTGGCGCTCATCGCCAAAACATCCGCCCGCCGACCAACACCAATCGGCGCCTCGCAAAGCGGTGTGTAGCCCATCGCATCCAACAGCCGGCAAACGCCACGGGCAAGGCCAGCCGCCGCCTCGCCCGGCGCGAAGGCGCGACTGAGATCGAGGGCCAAGGCTTGGCGGTCATCGGCGGCCATGGCCCGATGTTCTGGAAAAGTTCTTGGCTCGTCAATGCTTTGGTGGATGTGTCCCCGGCGCAGCCCAGCCCGGCGGCGGCGATTAAGGCTTTGCTTAACGCTCTTCGGGCCTACTCCGGCTGTGAAAAACCCCGTTCTGGCCGGGCCGGCCCTACGCCCATGACCGTCACCTGGACCGCCTTCAACCCTGCCGTACGCGTGGAGATCGATCTCCACGATTGTGCGATGCGGCTTGCCCGCCTGAATGACAAACATCAGCGCACGGCGATCCATCTGCATCTCTCGAAATTGCAGCCGAGCCGGCGCCAAGAACACCATAAGCGCCTTGCGACCGCCGTGTTCGATTCGCTCCTGATGCGTTTTGAATGTCGGCTGTTCCGCCTCGGCAGCGGCGATTTGGTGTTAGTCACAAAAAACACGTCACAACCCGAAATCGACGCCCCGCTCACGACGCTCCGCGCCATGTTTGCCGACGACCCGCTGATCTACCACGACGCAACGGGCGGCGAAGGCTTCGCCACCACCTACAACGTCAGCGCCAATTCGCCAGCGTTTCTGACTCACTGCGAAGCGCTTCTGACCGAAGCCGAAACACGCACGCGCGGCCTGCCGTCATCGGTTCATGCACCCCTGATCAAACAAGACACCCGCGCGCTCGATATGCAGGGCTTGGCGCTGCTCGATGCCGCGCTCGCCACCACGTCGATCGCGCCATTCCTCCGTCAACAAGAAGTCGCCCTGATTTCGGCCGGCAGCGAGGTTGAAACCGTCTTTACCGAACTCTACGTCTCGATTCCCGATCTTCAGCGCGCCCTCGCACCCAATGCCGATCTCGAGACCGATCCATGGATTTTGCTCGGCCTGATGCGCTCACTCGACCGACGGGTGCTGGCCTATTTGAACAGCGCCGAGGCCGCGCCATTGCCGCGTCCCGTCAGTATCAACCTTTGTCTATCGGGCCTCGGCAATGAGACGATTGATGCGCTCATGCGCTTGCAGAGCCGCTATCGCGATTGGCGCACGATCATCGAAACGCCGCATCTCGAACCCTATGTCGATCTGGGCGGCTTCATGCAAAAGGCCACACGCCTGCGCGAAATAGGCTTTCGGGTATGCCTGGATGGCTTTTGCCACAACACCTTGCCGCTGGTCGATCGCGAGCGGCTGAATGTGGACTTCTTGAAGATCCGCTGGAGCGCAGCGCTCGAACGCGAAGGCATCGCGGCGCCGCTGGAGCGGCTGGCCGGCGCGGTCAAGCGAGCCGGGGCGGATCGCGTTGTGCTCTGTCGCTGCGATACGCCAGGCGCGCTCGCCTGGGGCCGCTCGATCGGCATCAAGATTTTTCAGGGTCGCTTCATCGACTTCCTGCATCACGGCGCGGCGGATCCACGCGAGAGCGAAACCACACCCAGGCACGGCGGCAAAATCCAGGCGGTCTGACGCGCGCTCATTCGTGCGGCGAATGCTTGCTCAAAATTCGCTGTAACGTCCGCCGATGCATGTTGAGCCGTCGGGCCGTTTCCGAAACATTTCGATCGCATTGCTCGAACACGCGCTGGATGTGCTCCCACCGCACGCGATCGGCTGACATCGGGTGATCCGGCGGCGCCGGCAATTTGGTGCCGACCGCGTTCAGCGCGCGGTCGATATCATCGGCATCGGCGGGCTTGGCGAGGTAATCGATCGCGCCGACCTTTACCGCGGCAACCGCCGTCGCGATATTGCCATAACCGGTTAGCATGACAATTCGCATATCGGCCCGAACGCCGTGCAATTCACGCACGACTTCGAGCCCATTGCCGCCCGGCATGCGCAGATCGACCACCGCAAAAGCCGGCTTTAATTGCCGGGCGAGCGCCACGCCGCTTGCCACATCGGCTGCCGTCGAAACTCTATAGCCGCGCCGCTCCATGGCGGTTGCCAGGCGCTGACGCAGCGTATCGTCATCATCGACGATCAACAGCGTGCGGGCCTCATTGCCGACCTTGATTTGCTCCACCGCACGATCCACCGTCACATCGCCTTGTAGGTTCATGGTCCTATCATGCCGTAGGTTTCGGGGGGGGGGGCAGTAAACTGCCTTCGGCCGCTAGGTT
The DNA here is from genome assembly GCA_945902735.1 of Rhizobium sp. Q54. Lineage (GTDB taxonomy): Bacteria > Pseudomonadota > Alphaproteobacteria > UBA828 > UBA828 > SHWC01. Next base: position 22,477 of record CAMDNF010000006.1, read on the forward strand.
TTCAAGAACGACACGCGGCCAAGCGACCGAAACCTGCGCGCCACCGCCCTGACGATTGCGGAAGACGATTTCGGCGCCGGTCCGCTCCAACAGGGTCTTGGCGATAAAGAGCCCGAGCCCAAGCCGCCCCGCCTCGCGCCGGGTCGAGACATAGGGCTCGCCGAGTTCGGCCAAGAGACCCGGCGGAAAACCCGGCCCGTCATCGAGCACATCGATCATGACTCGCTTATCGTCCCATCCAACGTGCAACTCAACCACCTCTCGACTGAACTCAACCGCGTTTTCGACCAGATTGCCAAGCCCATGCATGATTTCGGCGCGCCTGGCGGTTTCAGGCTCGAGCGCCGTGGAATGGCCCAGCGCCCGAGGCAGAATAACAACGCGTCGCTCGCGCGGGCGGTGCGGCGCGGCGGCGGCCTCGGCCAACGCGCTGACCGGCAAGCGCCCAAAGGGTGAATCGAGCGCGCCATGGCTGAGACCCGAAAGCCGGCCCAAAATCTCGCGACACCGCGCGGTCTGCTCGACCAAGAGACGCATATCGTGCTCCAGCGGACTCCCTGCCGGCAAATCGCGCGCGATTTCCTTGGTGACCAGCAAAATGGTCGAGAGCGGCGTGCCCAATTCATGCGCCGCCGCCGCCGAGAGCGCGCCCAAGGCCGAGACGCGTTGTTCCTTGGCGAGCGCCGATTGCAACGCTTCATAAGCATCGCTCATGCGGCGCGCCTCGGCCGACACACGAAAAATATAGGCCGCGATGAAAACCGTGCCGAGCACCAGCGCCGCCCAGAGACCCGTCATATAGACCGGCGGCAGAACGAGCGGCGAGCCATCCCATGGCAAGGGCCAATGGAAAATCGCCACCAATGAAATGCACACCAGCGCGAGCGTGCACAACACGACCGTCGAGCGCAGGCTGAGAATGGTCGCCGCGACCGTGACCGGCACCACGAACAGCAAGGCGAAGGGGTTTTGCAAGCCCCCGGTCAACGCCAGCAGCACGGAAAGCTGGATCACGTCATAGCCGAGATAGAGCGCCGCATCGGTATCGCCGAGCCGGGTTTGCGGCGGCCACAACACGGTGCTCAGCACATTGACCAGCGCGGAAAGCCCGACCGCGCCGAGCGTCGGCAAAAGCGGCAATTCGAAACCGAGCGAATAATGCACCGCGAGCAGGCTGACCAATTGCCCGCTGATCGCCACCCAACGAATCAAAATAAGCGTGCGCAGGCGGATCGGTCCGCCCGGCGCGCGCGGGATTCGGGTTTCAAGCCAATTCGCGATTGCCATGATTCTCTATATCAAGCCTTGATGAGCTTGACTCATCAAGGCTTGGCCGGCGCGACCGCGCCACACGAATCTCCCTCTTTCGTCATTGCCGGGCCCGGACCCGGCAATCCAGTTCCTTTCTTCAAGACTGGATGGCCGGGTCTTCACCCGGCCATGACGGCAGTGGGAGGCGCGTCATTCCCTGGCCCGACTCGGGCGCGTCGGGCGATACTCAAGCATGACCTCAAACGTGATCGTCGCCGAATCCATCAGCAAGCGCTTCCGCGCCGTAACCGCGCTTGAGACCATGACCCTCAGGATCGCGGGCGGAAAAACCACCGGCCTCTTGGGCGGCAATGGCGCGGGCAAGACCACCACCATGGCGATCCTGCTCGGGCTCCTCCGGCCATCGAGCGGCCGGGTCGAGATTTTCGGCCTCGAGCTTGAGCGCCATCGCTATGAGCTGCTGCCCCGCATGAACTTCTCCTCGCCCTATGTCGATCTGCCCCATCGCCTGACCGCGCTCGAAAATTTACGCGTCTATGCCAGGCTCTATGGCGTGAGACGGCCCGAGGTGCGCATCGCCGAGCTGGCCGAGGCCCTCGATATCGGCGCGCTGTTGCGCCGCCCGGTCGGAAAGCTTTCCGCCGGCCAACGCACGCGCATCGCGCTCGCCAAGGCGCTGATCAACCGCCCCGCGTTGCTATTGCTCGACGAGCCGACCGCCTCGCTCGATCCCGATACGGCAGATTGGGTGCGCGCCTATCTCGAGCGCTATCGCACCGAAACCGGCGCCACCATCCTGCTCGCCTCGCACAACATGGCCGAGGTCGAGCGCCTGTGCGATGACGTGATTATGTTGAAGGCCGGCCGCCTGGTCGATCGCGGCTCGCCCACCGAGCTGATCGCGCGCTATGGCCGCCACACCATGGAAGAAGTGTTCCTCGATATCGCGCGCGACCGCGCGTCACCTCCATGATCGCGCGTTCGGACGCGCGTTCCACACAATGACGCGTGACCGCGCGGCAACGCAATGATCCCACGTCACACGATCGAATACCAAGTCTCGATGAGTTTGACTCATCGCGCTCCGCGAGCACGTGGCCCTCATCGAGACTTGGCCGGCGCGACCGCGCCGCGCCGCTCTTGCGGCGGAAGCCAAGCGTGCGGAGCACGCGCCCGGCGCGTGAGGGCGTCACGATGATCGATCACGATCATCGTGACATAACAGACCTCCGACGCACCGGTCCCCTGTCGCGGATCGGCGCGCTCTCACTGCGCCATCTTTATCTCCTGCGTGGCTCATGGCCGCGTCTGTTGGAGCTGATCTATTGGCCGACCGTGCAGATGATTCTCTGGGGTCTGATCACCCAATTCCTGATGACGCAGAGCCTCTGGGTGCAGCAAGCAGGCGGCGCGCTGATCGCGGGCGTTCTGCTATGGGACGTGCTGTTTCGCGGCCAGCTCGGCTTCACTTTGATGTTTCTGGAAGAAATGTGGTCGCGCAATCTCGGCCATTTGTTCGTCAGCCCGATCCGCCCGATCGAGATCGTCATTACCTTCATGCTGATGAGCCTGATCCGCACGCTGATCGGCGTCGGCGGCGCCTCGATCATCGCGATCATTCTCTATCACTATTCGATTTTCGACATGGGCCCGGCGCTGATCGCGTTCTTTTTCGGTTTGATCGTGATGAGCTGGGCGCTTGGCATGCTGGTCACCGCGATGATCTTGCGCTTCGGCCTCGGCGCCGAGAGCCTGGCGTGGTTTTTGGTCTTCGCGCTGGCGCCGGTCAGCGGGGTTTATTACCCGATCAGCGTGTTGCCCGATTGGCTGCAAACGCTGGCATTCGGTTTGCCCTCGGCCCATGTCTTCGAGGGCATGCGGGCGGTGCTGATCGATCATGTGGTGCGCTGGGATTTGCTGCGCCACGTTCTGGTGCTCGATGCTGTCTATCTTTTGATCGGCGGCGCGATCTTCCTCTTCTCCATCCGCATCGCCCGCCAACGCGGGCTACTGCATCAGGTGGGGGAGTGACGCTTAACGTCTAAGCCTTCCCGCTCACGCCCGCTTCCTCGAACGTCGCCATGCCTTCGTGGCAGGCGAGCGCGGCGCGCACGATGAGCGCGGCGAGTGCCGCGCCCGAGGCCTCGCCAAGCCGCATGTCCAAATCGACCAGCGGCAACAGCCCAAGCGCCTCGATCAGCCGCCGATGGCCGGCTTCGGCCGAGCAATGGCCGATCTGGCAATGCGCCAGCGCATCCGCGCCGAGTTTGGCGAGTGGCAGTGCGGCGGCGGTGCAGGTGAAGCCATCGAGCAACACGGGCACGCGCTTTAGCCGCGCGCCCAACACCGCGCCCATCAGCGCGGCAAGCTCACGCCCGCCCAAGCGCCGCATCGCTTGAAGCGGATCGTCGAGCGCCTCCCGATGGCGCGCGAGCCCTTCATCGATCACCGCGCGTTTGCGCGCGAGACCCTGATCATCAACACCCGTGCCGCGCCCGGCCCAGTGCGCGCCATCGCCACCGAGCAATGCCGCGCAAAGCGCCGCCGCGCTCGTGGTGTTGGCGATGCCCATTTCACCGAGGCACAACAAATCAGGCGCCGGCTCGACCGCCGCCATGCCGATTTGTATAGCCTCGATGAATTCCGCCTCGCTCATGGCTGGTGCTTGGGTGAAATCGGCGGTCGGTTGCTCAAGCGCAATCGGCACGACGCGAAGCTCGGCGCCCAGCAACGTCGCGAGTTGATTGATCGCGGCGCCGCCGCGCGCATAGTTTTTCACCATCTCGGCGGTGACCGCAGGCGGAAACGCGGAAACGCCCCGCCCCGCAATGCCATGATTGCCGGCGAACACGGCGATGCGTACCCGCGCCGCGCTCGGCATCGCGCGGTCCTGCCAACCCGCCATCCAAAGCGCGAGCTCCTCGAGCCGGCCGAGCGAGCCCGGCGGTTTGGTCAGCGTGCTTTGGCGCGCGACGGCCGCGTCAGTCGCGCCGCGCGCGGGCGCCGGCAGTGCGCGACACAGCGCCCGCACATCGTCGAGACAGCCGATTTTGGGCAACACAGCAACATCGCTCATCGAGGGTGGCCTTGGCGCGTGAGGGAACCTATCCTATAACCCGAACCCGAGCCGTGACCACAGGAGAGCCGCGTTTGGCGCACGACGATAACCCCCGTGATGATCAGGCCGCGCGTTTCGCGCGGCGGATCGAACGCGAGACGCGCGCCTGGTTGACCGATTGTTCGGCCGCGGCACGGCTTTTGACCCGCTTGCCTCCGATTCTGCGCCGGCGTTTCGCGGACGCGGACGCCATGGCCGCGCCGGGCCCGATCGGGCGTGCCGTGCGCGCGTTTCCGGTGGTCGGTGCGAGCGTCGGGCTCGCCGCCGGACTGGTTTATTTGATCCTGCACGCCATCGGCCTGCCGGCCGCCATTGCCGGCATCGTGGCGATCGCGGTCGGCGCGCTCTTAACCGGCGCGCTGCACGAAGATGGCCTCGCCGATACCGCCGATGGCTTTGGCGGCGGCGATACGCGCGAACGCAAATTGGAGCTGATGCATGACAGCCGCATCGGCGCCTATGGCGTGCTCGCGCTTCTGCTCGTGCTCGGCGCCAAGCTCGGCACGTTGGTCGACCTTGAAAGCATCGGCCTCGTTTTAGCCGCGCTGATTTGTTCGGGCGCCGTCTCGCGCGCGCTGATGCCACCTCTGATGCGCTGGCTCCCGCCGGCCCGGAATGAAGGGCTCAGCGCCAGCGCCGGCCAACCGCCCGGCGACGCGGTGCTGATCGGCCTTGGCCTTGCCGTTGTCTTGTCGCTCATTCTGTTCAATTGGGTCGGGCTGATCGCCTGCCTCATCGCCGCGCTCGGCGCCTATGGCATGGCGCTGCTCGCGCGCCGCCAGATCGGCGGTCACACGGGCGATGTATTGGGCGCCACGCAACAGATCGCCGACCTGCTCTTCCTGCTCACCATCGCCGCGATTTTATGAGTGCGGCGACGCGGCCGTTGGTCACCCATTGGTGGTGGATCAGACACGCGCCCGTGCGCGACCATGGCGGGCGCTGCTATGGCCAAAGCGACGTACGCGCCGATGTGTCGGACGACACGGCCTTTGCCGCGCTCGCGCGCGCTCTGCCGCAAGGCGCGCTTTGGGTGACCACCCACTTGATGCGTACGCAACAAACCGCGGCGGCGATTGCGGCCGCAGGCCACCCGGTGCCCGAGGCGCTGGTCGAACCCGCTCTGGCCGAGCAGAATTTCGGCCTCTGGCAGGGCCGCCGCTATGAAGAGATCGATCAGGATCTGGACGGCGGGGCGCATAAATTCTGGATCGCGCCGGCTCATCATTCGCCGCCCGAGGGCGAATCATTCATCGACGTGATCGCGCGCGCCGGCGGCGCGATCGAGCGGCTGACGCGCGCCCACGCCGGGCGCCATATCGTCGCGGTGGCGCATGGCGGCTCGATCCGCGCGGCGCTTCAAGTCGCGCTCGACACCCCGCCTGAACGCGCGCTTGCCTTCGCCATCGACAATCTCTCGCTCACCCGGATCGACCATGTCGACGGCCCGGGCCAGGGCGGCCAATGGCGGGTCGTTTCGGTCAATCTCTCGCCCATTCATCCCAATACCAAGGCTCGCTGAGCCAAGCTCAGTGGGCCTTGGCCGGCGCGACCGCGCCGCGCTGCTTATGCGGCGAATGCCAAGTCTGCTTGGCATAATTCATAGCCAAGTCGCCGGGCATGGTTTAGCCTCGGCTCCGACGGCAAGACAGGGAAGCCGGTGCCGCGACCAGGGCCATCAGCCTTGGTCGCCAGGCCGGCGCTGCCCCCGCAACTGTGAGCGGTGAGGCCTGATCCTTCTGGGCGGATTCCCCGCACGGGCCACTGGCGCTAAGCGCCGGGAAGGTGGGATTGGGCCGCTGAACCCGAGCCAGGAGACCTCCTTTCCGTCACGGCCACGCGACTCCCCGGAGGGAGGATGCCTGCGACTTTGACCTCTGGCGCGGCGCAAGCCGCGCTCTATCCGAATGGTTTGGCGAGGCTCACGCTCGTCATTGGCGGCGCGCGCTCGGGCAAAAGCGCCTTTGCCGAACGGCTTTGCCTCGCCTCAGGCCTCCGCCCGCTCTATTTGGCCACCGCCGAAGCGCGCGATGCCGAAATGACGGCCCGCATCGCCGACCATCAACAACGCCGAGGTTCGCTATGGCGCTGTGTCGAAGCGCCGCTTGAATTGGTCGACGCGCTTGAGGCCCATGCCGGAATTCACGCCATTGTGCTGGTCGATTGCCTGACGCTTTGGCTCTCGAACCTAATCGAAGCCGATCGCGCCATCGAAGCCGAGACCGCGCGCCTTATCGAGGCGCTCGCCCGCCTCACCGGCCCGGTGGTGTTCGTCTCAAACGAAGTCGGCCTCGGCATCGTGCCCGACAACGCGCTGGCCCGGCGCTTTCGCGATGAAGCCGGGCGGCTCAATCAACGCATCGCCGCAACGGCCGACCGCGTGGTGTTCATCGCCGCCGGCCTGCCGCTCACGCTCAAAGGAGTTGCCGCATGAATGTTCCGCGCCCCCTCGCACGCGTACCCACGACCGTAATTACGGGCTTTCTCGGCGCCGGCAAGACCAGCCTGATCCGCCATTTATTGTCCAACGCCAATGGTCGGCGCCTCGCCCTCATGATCAATGAGTTCGGCGATGTCGGCATCGACGAGGCGCTACTGCGCGGCTGCGGCGATGAAACCTGCGCCGAGAGCGACATCATCGAACTGACCAATGGCTGCATCTGCTGCACGGTGGCGGATGATTTCGCGCCGGCCATGCAAAAACTTTTGGCGCGCGACCCCAGGCCCGAGCACATCGTGATCGAGACCTCGGGTCTCGCGTTGCCGAAGCCCTTGGTCGACGCGTTCAATTGGCCCGAGATCAGAACGCGACTGACGGTCGATGGCGTCGTCGTGGTGGTCGATGGTGAGGCCTTCAACCAAGGCCGCGTGGTGGGCGATGCACTCCGCCTCGCGAAGCAACGCCAGGCCGACCCCACACTCGATCACGAAGACCCTGTCGAAGAAGTGTTTGTCGATCAGCTCGCCTGCGCCGATCTCATCGTGCTCAACAAATGCGATTTGTTGAGCACAACCGAGCGTGCGTCATTGGTCGAAAAACTCTTGACGGTGGCGCGCCCCGGCGTGCGCGTGTTGCAAGCGACCGATGCGGCGTTGCCGATCGAGGCGCTGCTCGGCCTCGGCGCCGCGGCGGAACATGATGTCGCCAATCGCCGCACGCTGCACGACGCCGAGCCCGAACATAATCATGACGACTTCGAGAGCATGGTGGTCGCGCTACCGCCGATCGCCGACCCCGAAGCCTTTGAGCGTCGCTTGGCGTCCCTCTTCACCACATTGCCCGTCTTGCGTGCCAAAGGCTTTCTCGACGTACCCGGCAAAGCGCGGCGGCGCGTGGTGCAGGGCGTCGGGCCGCGCATCGATGGCTATTACGACCGCGCCTGGGCCAAGGGTGAAATGCGCACGAGCGAGCTAGTCGTGATCGGCTTGCGACCGCTCGACCGTGCGGCGCTCGAAGCGGCACTCGCCATCTAATCATGCATCTGCTCGCCGCCTCGCCGCTCCAAATCGCCGACGGCAAAGGCCCCGTGCTGCTTGCCCAGACGCCGGGCGACATGGTCGTCTTGAGCGCGGCGGCGAGCGAGCTGGCGTGCCTCGCCACCGCGCAAGCCGCGCGGCCGAGCGATGCGCCCACGCTTCGGCTGGCCAGCCTCTTGGACCTCGGCCACAATCTTGGCATCGACCATTATGGCGATCAAATCATCGCCAAGGCCCAGATCATCATCGTGCGGTTGCTCGGTGGCCGCACCTATTGGCCCTATGGCGTCGAAACTGTGGCGCGCCTCGCGCGCGCGCATGGCCTCAAGCTCGCGTTGCTCCCGGGCGATGAGCGCCTCGACCACGAATTGATTGAGCTTTCAACCCTCGATGCGACGACACTCAAACGCCTTCAGCGCTATTTCACCGAAGGCGGTGTCGAGAATGCCGGCGCGCTGCTCCATTTCGCCGCAAGCCTGATCGGCAACGCCACAGGTGCGCCTGAACCACGCGTTCTGCCGCGTGCCGGGACGCTTGCGCATCATGCGCCCCTAGCGACGCCAGATGCGCCAGATGCGCCAGATGCGCCAATTGCTCTCCTGCTTTTTTATCGCGCGTTGGTGCAGGCCGGCGATCTCGCGCCGATCGAGGCCTTATGCCGTGCTTTGGTCGCGCGCGGCCTTGGCGTGGTGCCGGTCTTTGTGACTAGCCTGCGCGACCCGAGTTCCGCCGCGTTCATCGAAAGCCTGATCCGCGCGCACCAGCCAAACATCATCTTGAACGCCACGGCCTTCGCGGTCGCCGCCGAGGCCGGCGCCGCGACGAGCGTGCTCGATCAGGCCGAGGCGCCGGTCTTGCAGGTCGTCTTGTCGAGCGATAGCCGGGAAACCTGGCTCAATGGCACGCGTGGGCTGTCGGCCAAGGACATTGCGATGCATGTCGCTTTGCCTGAGATGGACGGGCGGATTCTCTCGCGCGCGATCTCATTCAAGGCGCCAGCCGCGCTCGATCCGCGCACCGAGAGCGCCATTGTGCGTCATGTGGCGGAGCCTGACCGGATCGACTTCGTCGCCGATCTGGCGGCGAATTGGGTTCGCCTCCGGCAGACGCCCGCGCAGGCGCGGCGCATCGCGCTTGTGCTTGCCAATTACCCAAACCGCGATGGACGGCTCGGCAATGGCGTCGGGCTCGATACGCCCGCCAGCGCGCTGGCACTGATCGAGGCGCTGCACGACGCCGGTTATGACATCGGCACGCCGCCAAACGATGGCGACGCGCTTATGCGTCATCTCAGCGCTGGGCCAACCAATGATCACGCGAAGAATTCGGGCCGTGCCGCCACGCATCATCTCGCGCTTACGCACTATCAACGCTTCTTCGCGGCACTACCCGCTGCTCTACGCGAGGCGGTCAACACACGCTGGAGCGCGCCCGAGAACGATCCGTTCTTTCGTGTCGCGCAGGATGGCTTCGCGCTGCCCGTGCACCGCTTCAACAATCTCGCGATCGCGGTGCAACCGGCGCGCGGCTATAACATCGACCCCAAATCGAGCTATCACGACCCCGCTCTGCCGCCCCCCCACGGCTATCTCGCGTTCTATGCATGGTTGCGCGAACACTTCGACGCCCACGCCATCATTCAGCTCGGCAAGCACGGCAATCTCGAATGGCTGCCCGGCAAGGCGCTGGCGCTTTCAAGCAATTGTTTCCCCGAGACCGCGCTCGGGCCGACGCCCTTGATCTACCCCTTCATCGTCAACGACCCCGGCGAGGGCGCGCAGGCCAAACGGCGCAGTGCGGCCGTGATCGTCGATCATCTGATGCCGCCTTTGGCGCGCGCCGACAGCCATGGCGAGATGCGCCGCCTCGAAGCCCTGATCGATGAATATTACGAGGCCGCGAGCCTCGATCCGCGTCGCCTGAAACCGCTCGCCGAAGCGATCATCGAGCGCGCCCGCGCCGAACGGATTGACGATGAATGCGGCATTGGCCGCGACGAACCGATCGCGAGCGCGCTTCTTAAACTCGACGGCTATTTGTGCGAGCTGAAAGAACGCCAGATCAGAAACGGTCTGCACATACTCGGCCGCTCACCCGATGGTCCAGCGCGCGCCGAGACTCTGCTCGCGTTCGCCCGCGCGCCGCGTGGGCCGGCGCCGGCTCAGACTTCGATCCTCCGCGCGCTGGCCGATGATTTTAACCTCGGCCTTGATCCGCTCGATATCGACCCCGCGGCGCCGTGGCTCGGCGCGCGCCCGGCCGCCTTGGCGACCTTGAGCACCGCGCCATGGCGCACCACGGCCGATACGGTTGAACGCTTGGAAACTCTGGCGCTCTCGTTGATCGATGGCAACTCGACGCCCGAGGCCGATTGGCGCCGCACGCGCGCGGTGCTTGAAGCCATCACCACGCTTATGGCGCCGGCGCTCGATCAATCGGGCGCGCATGAAATCGCCGGCGTCCTCACCGCGCTCAATGGCCGCTTCGTGCCGCCCGGCCCCTCGGGCGCGCCGTCGCGCGGCCGGCCTGAAGTTTTACCCACGGGGCGAAATTTTTATTCGCTCGATACGCGCGCTGTGCCGACGCCCGCGGCCTGGCATCTCGGTTTCGATTCGGCGCAGCGTCTCTGCGAAGACTATGCCCAACGCACCGGTGATTGGCCAATGCGCCTGGTTTTGACCGCCTGGGGTACGTCCAACATGCGCACCGGCGGCGATGACATCGCGCAAGCCCTCGCTCTGATCGGCGCACGCCCCAATTGGGAGCCGAGCACCAATCGGGTGTCGGGTTTCGAGATTTTGCCCGTCTCTCTGCTCGGCCGACCGCGCGTCGATGTCACGTTGCGCATTTCGGGTTTCTTCCGCGATGCCTTTCCGGCGCTGATCGATTTGTTCGACTCGGCCGTGCGCGCGGTCGCCGCGCTCGATGAACCGGCCGAGGACAACCCGCTTGCCGCCGCCATTGCCCAAGATACCGCGCCTCACGCCGCGACGCGCGTCTTCGGCTCGATGCCAGGCGCTTATGGCGCGGGGCTGCAAGCCTTGATCGATGAGGGCGGCTGGCAGACGCGGCGCGATTTGGCTGAGGCCTATTTGGCCTGGGGCGGGTTCGCCTATGGCAGCGGCGCCGAGGGCGCGCCCGCCCGCGCCGCGCTTGAAACCCGGCTCGCGCGCGCCGACGCCGTGGTGCAGAACCAGGACAACACCGAACATGATTTGTTGGACAGCGACGATTATTATCAATTCGAAGGTGGTGTCGCGGCGGCGATCGAGGCGCTCGCGGGCAAGGCGCCGATCATCTATCACAATGATCATTCACTGCCCGAGCGGCCGCGCATTCGCACGCTCGATGACGAGATCGCACGCACCGTGCGCGCGCGTGCCGCCAACCCAAAATGGCTCGAGGGCGTGATGCGCCATGGCTATAAGGGGGCGTTCGAGATCGCCGCCACGGTCGATTATTTGTTCGCCTTCGCCGCCACCACGAACGCGGTGAAGGACCACCAATTCGACCAGCTCTTCGACGCCTATATGGCCGATGGCGCCGTGCGCGATTTCATGGCGCGGCATAATCCGGCGGCGTTGGCCGAAACTGCTTTGCGCTTTCTCGAGGCGATGCGGCGCGAGCTCTGGCGGCCGCGTTCGAACGCCGCGCACGATCTTCTCACCCGGCTATCACAGGAGCCCGCACCATGAGCGAGGAGACCGAGGCCGAGCTGAACCAGCGTCACGCCGAAAAAATGGCGAAGCGCAAGGCAGCGCGTAACCGCATGTTGGCCACCAAGACCAAGGAGAAGGGTCTTCTGATCGTTCACACCGGCAAGGGCAAGGGCAAGTCGACCGCGGCCTTCGGCCTCGTCATGCGCGCGCTCGGCCATGGCAAGCGCGTCGGCATTGTGCAATTCGTCAAGGGCAAATGGACCAGCGGCGAGCGCGCCGTGCTCGACCGCTTCCCCGACCAGGTGACGCTGAAGATCATGGGCGAGGGCTTCACCTGGGACACCCAGGACCGCATGCGCGACATCGCCTCGGCCAAGGCCGCCTTCGAGGCGGCACGCGCCATGTTGAGCGACCCGGCGCTCGACTTGGTGGTGCTCGATGAGCTTAACATCGTGCTACGTTATGACTATCTGCCGCTTGATGAGGTACGCGCGGCCTTGGCGGCACGGCGGCCGGGTCTGCACGTTGTGGTCACGGGGCGAAACGCCAAGCCGGCGCTGATCGAGGACGCCGATCTCGTGACCGAAATGGTCGAGATCAAGCACCCGTTTCGCGATGGCGTCCGCGCGCAGATCGGGATCGAATTCTAGCTAGGGAGTGAGAGAGCATGACGCGGATGAAATTGGTATTTCTGCTGGTGGCGGTCGTCATCCTGGGCGTGGCCGGATTCACGAACGTTCGCCCGGCCGCCGCGATGAGCGAGGAAGAAGAGCTGGTCGATCGCGCTCGGCTGACCGTTGAATCGCTCAGCAAATACACCGACGCCGGTCCGATCGCGCCCTATATCAAAGGAGCGTACGCGGTCGTGATCATCCCTTCCTTCGTCAAGGCCGGCTTCATCGTTGGCGGCGCGCACGGCGAAGGCGTCATGCTTGGCCGCAACCCGAAGACGGGCGCCTGGCGCTACCCGGCCTTCGTCTCGCTCTCGGAAGGCTCGATCGGCCTGCAAATCGGCGCGGAAGCGTCCGAGATCATCATGATTTGCCTGACCGAAAAAGGCGTCAACGCTTTGCTCGAAGATAAGGTCAAGCTCGGCGCCGAAGCCGGCATCGCGGTGCTCACCATCGGCGGCTCGCGCGAAGCATCGACCACGACCGCCGTCGGTGCCGATGTGGTGACTTTCGCGCGCTCAAAGGGCTTGTTCGGTGGTCTTTCCGTCGAAGGCGCGGTGCTGAGTCAAAGTCAGGAATCGAACACAGCCTATCACGTCAAATCATTCTCGACACTTCAACTCGTCACAACCGACGTCATTGGCAATCGCGGGGCCGATGGGTTGCGCAACGCGCTTGCCGGCTTCTGAGATTTAGGAACGGGCTGGTGTCCACACCACGATTGATGATCCAGGGCACCGGCTCCAATGTCGGCAAGTCGCTGTTGGTCGCCGGCCTCTGTCGTGCCTTTGCACGGCAGGGACTCAACGTCCGACCGTTCAAGGCGCAGAACATGTCGAACAACGCGGCGGTGACACCCGATGGTCGCGAGATCGGGCGGGCCCAGGCGCTTCAGGCGCGCGCGGCCGGCCTGGCGCCAAACGCCGACATGAACCCGGTGCTCTTGAAGCCCGAAGGCGAAGCCGGCGCTCAAATCATTGTGCAGGGCAAGCGCGAGGGCCGCGCCACGGCGCGTGAATATCAACATTTGCGGGCCGGTCTGATGCCGCGCGTCCTGGAAAGTTTCGCGCGTCTTGGCGAAGGCGCCGATCTTCTGTTGGTCGAAGGCGCCGGCAGCCCGGCCGAAGTGAATTTGCGCGCCGGTGATATCGCGAATATGGGCTTCGCCCGCGCGGCCACATGCCCGGTTGTGTTGGTTGGCGATATTGAGCGCGGCGGCGTGATCGCCAGTCTCATCGGCACGGTTGGCCTATTGGATGAGGCTGAACGAAAATTACTCAAGGGCACCATTGTCAATCGATTTCGTGGCGATGTGAGTTTGTTCAACGACGCCTTGCCGATCATCGAGCGCGGCACGGGCGTACCTTGCCTCGGCGTTGTGCCACATTTTGACGCGGCAGGGCGTCTACCGGCCGAAGACACGCTCGCCATGGATTCCCACAGCGCGATTGGCGCCAAGGCCGGCGCCCCAATTCGTATCGCGGTCCCGGTGCTGCCGCGCATCGCGAATTTCGACGATCTCGATCCATTACGCGCCGAGCCCGATGTCGAATTGACCCTTATTCGCGCCGGCACGCCGCTACCGGCCAATGCCGATCTCATTCTATTGCCGGGCTCCAAGGCGACGCGGGCCGATCTTGCCGCGTTCAAGACCGAGGGTTGGGAGATCGACCTTAAGGCCCATGTGCGGCGCGGCGGGCGTGTGCTTGGCCTCTGCGGCGGCTATCAAATGCTCGGCCGATTCATCGATGACCCATCCGGCATCGAAGGCCCGGCCGGTGCGTCCGATGGCCTTGGTCTGCTCGCCGTCGAAACCACGCTGGAAGATTCCAAACGCCTCGCCCCGGTCGACGGCCTCGACACGCTCACCTCAACCCGGCTCACCGCCTATGAAATGCATATGGGCCGCACCAGTGGCCCCGATAGCGCGCGCCCCTTCGTGCGGCTCAATGGCATTGATGAGGGCGCGCGTTCGCTCGATGGCCGCGTGATGGGGAGTTATTTGCACGGTCTGTTCGCGAGCGATGCGTTTCGTCACGCGTTCCTCAACGACCTCCGTCAACGCGCGCCAAGCGGCCTCGATTATGACTCGTCGATCGATGCGGTCTTGGATGGCCTTGCCCATCATCTTGCGTCATGTCTCGATCTCGACCGCCTGCTCATGATCGCGCGGGCAGCGCCATGAATCGCCGTTTCCCCACCCTCATGCTTCGACAGGCTCAGCATGAGGAATTAGTTCTGAGCCTCATCCTGAGCTTGTCGACCTGCCTGCGCGAAGCCGAAGCGGCTTCGCTTCGGCGGAGGCAGGAGGATGAGGCCGAACCGATATATGGATTAACGCACCAGCGCAGCGATGATCGCGACGATGCCGGCGAGCAGCAAACACGCCGCGGCAAAAAGATAGAGCGCGCGGCGAATATCGATCTCCGTCGCGCGCGCGCGGCCATCGCCGAGCCAGGGATCGGCGCTGACCTCACCGCCATAACGGCGCGGGCCCATCAGCGCGAGGCCGAGCGCGCCCGCCGCCGCCGCCTCGGGCCAGCCGGCATTGGGCGAGCGATGCTTGCCATGATCGCGTATCATAATACGGAACCCCTGGCGCATGCTGCCGCCCGGCACAAACAGGCCCGCGATCGCGATCAAGACGCCGGCAAGGCGCGCCGGTATCCAATTGACCGCGTCATCGAGCCGGGCCGCGACCATGCCAAACGCGCGATAGCGCGGCGTTTCATGGCCGATCATGCTATCCATGGTCGAGATCGCCTTGAAGGCAAAGAGGCCGGGCAGGCCGAGCAACAAATACCAAAAGGCCGGCGCGACCACGCCATCGCCATAACTCTCGGCGCAGCTTTCGACCGCCGCGCGTGCGACGCCATGCTCGTCGAGCACCGCGACATCGCGCCCGACAATGCGCCCAACCGCCACGCGCCCACCCACAACGCCGTCGCGCTTCAACGCCACGCCGACACGCCGCACATGATCGAACAAATCGCGCTGCGCCAGCATCATCGCGGCAAGCACAACCTCGATCGCCCAGCCATAGGGAATCATCGCCGCGATCGCCGAGATGGCGGCGCCGATTCCGGCCGCGCCGCCGGCGATGGCCAGGGCCGCGAGCAAACCACGCACGATCAAATTTTTGTCACCGCGCGCTGGCCGATTGAGTTTGCGGTCGAAAAAACCGATCGCCGCGCCGATCGCGCGCACTGGATGCGGCAACCAACGCGGATCGCCAATCAACCAATCGAGCCCGAGCGCGAACAACAAAATCAACGCGGCGCCGGGTCCGCTCAGCCAATCAATGCCGAGCACGCTCGGCAAGTTTCTCAACCCATCGGCAAACATCGGGCAACCATAGCATGAGTAACGCCGCTGTCCTTCTCTGCGGTCATGGTAGCCGCGACATCGAAGCAATCCGCGAGTTCGAGACGTTGGCGGAAGCGATGCGGGCCCGCCTGCCCGGCCGTGTGGTCGATCATGGCTTTCTTGAATTCGCCCGACCGACCATCGGTGAAAAGCTGGAAAAGCTCCGCGCAGGCGGCGCGCGCGAGATTCATGCGTTGCCTGGCATGTTGTTCGCCGCCGGTCATGCCAAGAACGATATCCCCTCCGTGCTCAATAATTTCACGGCCAAACACCCTGAAATCACCATTCGCTATGGTCGCGAACTCGCGATCGACCCCCTGATGTTGAAAGCCGCGCGCGAGCGTATTGAAATCGCCGAGCGCATGGCATCGTCCCGCATCGACAGGGCGGAGAGCTTGCTTCTGGTGGTCGGCCGCGGCACGACCGACCCCGACGCCAATTCGAACGTCGCCAAGGTCGCGCGCCTGCTGACCGAAGGCCTCGGCTATGGCTGGGGTGAAATCGGCTTCAGCGGCGTCGCCCACCCGCGCGCCGACGCGGCCATCGAACGCGCGCTCAAGCTCGGGTTCAAGCGCATCGTGGTGTTTCCTTATTTCCTGTTCACCGGCGTACTGGTGAAGCGCATATACGAGGCTGCCGACGCGGCGATGCGGGCGCAAAGCGCCGTCGAGATCGTCAAGGCGCCCTATTTGAACGATCACCCGCTGGTCATTCAGGCGTTTCATGATCGACTGGATGAGATCACCCAAGGCACCAATCTGATGAATTGCCAGCTATGCAAATATCGTGTGCAGATCATCGGCTATGAGGATGATCTCGGCGCGCCGCAGGCCGGCCATCATCACCATGTCGAGGGCATCGGCACCGACGCCGATCATCCGCACGATCACGACCACTATCATCATGATCATGACCATCATCATGCGCCGCACAGCGCCCCACAAAAAACGCATCGTCGCGGCAAATAACCATCCATGAGCCGCGCCGCCATCGCCTATGAGCGCGACCCGAAGGCGATCACCAATCGCTCGTTCGTGATCATTCGCGCCGAAGTCGATCTTTCAAGCGTGCCGCTCGATGCCGAGGCAGTGGCCGTTCGGATGATTCACGCCTGCGGCATGGTCGATCTCGTGCGCGATCTTCACATCACGCCGGGCGCCGCAAGCGGCGGCCGCGCGGCCTTGCGCGCGGGCGCGTCGATCCTCTGCGATGTCGGCATGGTCGCCGCCGGCATCACGCGCGCGCGCCTGCCGGCGAACAATGCCGTGATCACCACGATCGCGGATCAAGGCGTCGCGGAAGACGCGGCCTCGCGCGGCATCAGCCGCGCCGCTGCGTCGGTCGAACGATGGTCGGCAAAACTCGGCGGCGCGCTGGTCGCCATCGGCAATGCCCCAACCGCTTTGTTTCGCTTGATCGAGGGCCTCGAAGCCGGCTGGCCGAAGCCCGCGCTGATCATCGCGGTGCCGGTCGGCTTCGTCGGCGCGGTTGAATCGAAAGAGGCGCTGATCGCGGCCAATCTCGACGTGCCCCTCATTGTGTTGCGCGGCAGGCGGGGCGGCAGCGCCCTCGCCGCCGCCGCGGTCAACGCCCTCGCCATGGATGAACCCGCGCCATGACGCCGTGGCTTCATGTCATCGGGATTGGCGAAGACGGCCTCGATAGCGTCTCGGCGGCAAGCCGCGCGTTGATCGCGAGCGCTGAGCTGATCGTCGGCGGCACGCGCCATTTGGCGATGGTCACGGCGGGCAATGCGGCGCGGCTCGCCTGGCGCCAACCGCTTGCCGACACCATGCCCGATTTGATCCGCGCACGCGGCAAACGCGTGGTCGTTCTGGCAACCGGCGATCCGCTTTGCTATGGCATCGGCACTCAATTGCTGCGGCATATTCCGCTCGATGAGATATGCCTGATCCCGGCGCCATCGGCCTATAGCCTGGCCGGGGCACGGCTCGGTTGGGACGCCGCCGCGATCGACCGCGTGACCGTGCATGGCCGACCGATCGAAACGCTCCGGCGTTATTTCGCACCCGAGGCCAAGCTCCTCGTGCTCGCGCATGACGGCACCACACCGGCCGAGGCCGCGCGGCTTTTGATCGAAGCCGGCTATGCCAAAAGTGAACTCACCGTGTTCGAGCATATGGGCAGCGACAAGGAACGCCGGATCGACGGCATCGCCGCCGAATGGCAGGAGCCGCGCGGCGCCGATTTCAACACCGTCGCGATTCATTGTATCGCCGGGCCGCGCGCCAAACGCTTTCACGGCGCGCCGGGCTTGCCCGATCATGCCTTTGAGAGCGATGGCACGATCACCAAGCGCGAGGTGCGCGCCGTGACGCTTGCCATGTTGGCGCCACACCCGGGCGCGGTGTTGTGGGATGTCGGCGCGGGCTCTGGCTCGGTTGCCATTGAGTGGCTCTTGCAAGAGCCGCGCGCCGAAGCCATCGCGATTGAGCGCGATCCCGCGCGCATCGCGCTGATCGCGCGCAATGCCGAAGCGCTTGGCACGCCCGAGCTTGAAATCGAGCAGGGCGAGGCGCCATCGGTGCTCGATACCCTGCCCGATCCCGATGTCGTGTTCATCGGCGGCGGCTTGAGCGTGCCGGAATTGATCGAAACCTGTTTTGAGCGATTGAAACCCGGGGGCAGGCTGGTCGCCAATGCAGTGACGCTCGAGGCCGAGGCAACACTGATTCGCGCGCGCGAACGTTTCGGCGGCACGCTCGCGCGCCTCGCCATTTCGCGCGCCGATGCGCTCGGCCCCTTCAGCGCCTGGCGGCCCTTGATGCCGGTCACGCAATACGCCGTAACCAAGGAGTGGCCGTGAGCGGTACGTTATATGGCATCGGTATCGGCCCGGGCGATCCCGAATTGATCACGCTCAAGGCGCACGCGATCCTGCGGCGCGTGCCGGTGATCGCCTATCCCGCACCCGAACAAGGCGAGAGCCTCGCGCGCCGTATCGTGGCCGCGCATTTGCCGGGCGGTCAGCGCGAAATCGTGATCCGCATGCCGCTCGATGCCGCGCGGTTCCCCGCGCGCGAAGTCTATGACGAGGCTGCGCACGAAATTCGTACCACGCTGGATCGCGGCGATGACGTTGCGGCTCTGTGCGAAGGCGATCCCTTTCTCTATGGCTCCTTCGCCTATTTGTTCGCGCGCCTCGCCGCAACGCATAAGGTCATCGTCGTGCCCGGTGTTTCATCGCTTACCGCCGCCGCAGCCGCCGCCGGCCAACCGCTCGCGCTGCAACGCGATGTGTTGACCGTAATACCGGCGCCGCTGCCCGATGACGAAATAAGGCGACGCCTGATCGCGACCGATAGCGCCGCGCTCATGAAACTCGGCCGCCATGTGGGCCGGGTGCGCAATCTATTGGGCGAGCTTGGGTTGAGCCAGCGCGCGCATTACATCGAGCACGCGACCATGACGAGCGAAAAAATTCTGCCTCTCGCCGAAGCGCCGGACCCGGCGCCCTATTTTTCCTTGATTCTGGTCGTAAGCGAGGGAGCCTTGCGCCGATGAACGAGGCTCCCGCCATCATCGCGCTCACGCCGAACGGGCTTAGCCTCGCAAAGCGGATCGCGCGCCTTGTTCCGGGCGCGCTCATCCACGCGACCGAGAACGCCGGCAAAGGCGATGTCGCGATCGGGCGCGTCGTGCCGCATGTCCGCGCGCTGTTCGAGGCCAATACGCCGATCATCGGTGTCTGTGCCGCCGGCATTCTGATTCGGGCCGTCGCGCCGGCACTAGCGGACAAAACCAAGGAACCGCCGGTCCTCGCGGTCGCTGAGGATGCCAGCACGGTCGTGCCGCTGCTTGGCGGACACCGCGGCGCCAATCGCCTGGCGCGGGAGATCGCCGCGGGCCTCGGCATCAAGCCCGCGCTCACCACGGCAAGCGATGTCAGCTTCGGGGTGGCGCTTGACGACCCGCCGCCTGGTTACAAACTCGCGCCGCGTTCGAATGTGAAAGATGTCGCGGCGGCTTTGCTTGCCGGGCAACCGGTGAATCTTGAAGTGGAAGCCGGCGACGTCGCCTGGCTCGACAACGCCGCCATCCTTCACGATCCCTCGGTGCATGCCGGTATTCTGATCACCGACCGCGCCGTGCTGCCCGGGCCGCACGCCGTCGTTTACCACCCGGCCGTGCTCGCCATCGGCGTCGGCTGCCTGCGCGGCGCGGCGGCCAATGACGTCATCGCGTTGATTGAGGCCGCGCTCAGTGAGGCCGATCTGTCGGCCTCCGCGATCGGCGGGCTTTTCTCGCTCGATCTCAAACTCGATGAGCCGGCCTTTCACCTGGCTGCACAGCACTTCAACGTACCATTCCGCACGTTTGATTCGACGACGCTCGCCGCGGAAGGCGACCGCTTGGCAACGCCCTCCGACGCGGTCGAACAGGCCGTCGGACTCAAAGGCGTGGCGGAGGCCGCGGCGCTTGCCGCCGCCGGCCCGCAAGGCACCTTGATCCTGCCCAAACGCAGCAATCGCGTGGCGACCTGCGCCATCGCGCGCAGCCCCCGGCCGATCGAGGCCGAACGATTGGGCCATCGGCGTGGCGAGCTCGCGGTGATCGGCATCGGCCCCGGCATGAGCGCCTGGCGCACGCCCGAGGCCCATGCCGCGCTCGCTGCCGCCGATGACATCATCGGTTATTCGCTCTATCTCGATTTGCTCGGGCCCTTGATCGGCGCCAAAGCACGCCATGATTATGCCTTGGGTGAAGAAGCCGCGCGGGCCGAAGCCGCGCTCGAGCTCGCCGCCAAGGGCCGCCGCGTCGCGTTGATCTCGTCGGGCGATGCCGGCATCTACGGCATGGCCTCGCTCGCGCTCGAAACCATCGAGGCCCGGCTCGACGATGCCGCGCACCGCATGAGCTTTCGCGTGTTACCAGGCGTTTCAGCCATGCAGGCCGCGGCCGCGCGCGCGGGCGCGCCACTGGGTCATGATTTTTGCGTTCTCTCGCTCTCCGATCGCTTGACGCCGCTCGCCATCATCGAACAGCGTCTGGCGGCGGCGATTCAGGGTGATTTCGTCGTCGCGCTCTTCAATCCCGCTGGCAAAACGCGCCGCGAACCACTGACCCGCGCGCTCCAGCAATTACGCGCGGCGCGCCCGGCCTCTTGCCCCATCGTCCTCGCGCGCGAACTCGGCCGGCCCGACGAGCGCGTTACCGTGACCACGCTCGGCGCGCTCGACGAAGCCAGTATCGACATGCTGAGCCTTTTGATCGTCGGCAACAGCACCTCACGCACCGTGCGTCATGGCGGCATCGATTATGTGCTCACCCCGCGCGGCTATCAGGTCGCGACCAAGCCATGACGGTCCATTTCATCGGCGCCGGGCCCGGCGCGCCCGATCTCATCACCGTGCGTGGGCTCGCGCTGATCAAACGCTGCCCCGTCGTGCTCTATGCCGGCTCGCTGGTGCCGCGCGCTCTGCTGGCCAACGCGCGCAAGAACGCCACGATCATCGACACCGCGCCGCTGACGCTCGATGAAATCATCGCGGCGATGGCAGCCGCGCATAAAGCGGGCAAGAACATCGCCCGCGTGCATTCGGGCGACCCATCGCTCTATGGCGCGATCGCCGAGCAGATGCGCCGGCTCGATGCTCTCGGCATTCCCTATGACGTAACACCCGGCGTGCCGGCCTTCGCCGCCGCCGCCGCCGCGATCAAGCGCGAGCTCACTTTGCCCGGCATCGCGCAAAGCGTTGTGCTCACCCGCACCGCCGTGCGCGCCTCCGCCATGCCGAAGGGCGAAGAGCTTGAGCGCTTCGCGGCAACCGGCGCAACGCTCGCCATCCACCTCTCGATCAACAATCTAGCCCGATTGGTGCGCGCGCTTGTGCCGCATTATGGCGCGGATTGCCCGGCCGTTGTGGCGCATCGGGTGAGTTGGCCCGATGAGACGATCGTTCAAGGCACGCTCGCCGATATTCGCGCCAAAGTGAAACCTCATGGCTTCACGCGGACCGCGCTGGTGCTGGTTGGTCGCGCGCTCGAGCCAGCCTCGTTCGAGGACAGCCGGCTCTACCATCCGACGCACACGCACGTGCTCCGGCCGGCCAAGCGCTCAGCCTCGAAGACGCGCCGCGAGCCAGCCTAAAGCCGCCTCGACGCTGTCAACCGCCTCGCCCGTAGG
Source organism: Rhizobium sp. Q54 (assembly GCA_945902735.1). Lineage (GTDB taxonomy): Bacteria > Pseudomonadota > Alphaproteobacteria > UBA828 > UBA828 > SHWC01. The sequence goes on from CAMDNF010000006.1 coordinate 44,188, forward strand.
CGGTGCTGGCCGGTCGATCAGCACAACCGGCAGACCAAGCGCGCGCGCGGCGATCAATTTGGCTTCGGTCGCTTGCCCGCCGCTCGCGCGGCTGACCAAGAGATCAATGCGATCCTCCGCCATCAGCGCGCGTTCAGCCTCAACGCTGAACGGCCCACGCGCCAATAACAGCCGATAATCACGCAGCTCTAGGGGCCGCACGGGTGGCTCGATCATCCGCACCAGAAAAAATCGGTCAACGAGCCGCGCAAAGGGCTGAAGCCCCCGACCGCCAATGCTGAGAAACACCCGCCGCGCGTTCATGGTTTCAATCGTCGCCGCCGCCACCTCGTTGTTCGGCACATTCTGCCAGCGATCACTTTGGCTCATGGCCCAGCGCGGGCGCGTAAAAACCAATCGCGCAATTTTGGCGGCCGCGCACGCCTCGGCGGCGTGATATGAAATTGTCGCGGCGAAGGGATGCGTGGCGTCGATCACGAGATCGATCGTTTCGGCGCGAAGATAATCAACCAAACCGTCCACGCCGCCAAAGCCACCAATGCGCACACGACCCATTGGCGTGCGCGGCGCCTTGGTCCGCCCGGCGAGCGCGCTCGTGATATCGAGCGCCGCCCCGAAGCGCGCCATCGCCTGATCGGCGACCTCAACAGCCTCCGCCGTGCCGCCGAGGATCAGAAGCCGCTTTGTCATGGCCCGGCGCGCCCGATCACGCGGCCTTCGCGATCGATCACCACGAGATCGAGCACGATTGGCGTGGCGGAAGAGGCGAGCACATCGCGCGCGGTCGCTTGCGCCTTCGCCGCAATGGCCGCGACAAGACGAGGCGCGCCATCTTTGGCCAACACCAGCGCCTGCGCGACGCTATCGGTTTTCTCAATTGCGCCAGTGATCGCCGGATCCAGCCCGATTTCCACTGCGAGCGCGGCGAGCCCGCGCGAATCGGCGCGGCTACGTTTCGAATGGAGATCGAGATGACCGGCAGCGAGCTTGGCGAGCTTGGCCGGGCCACCCGCGATGGTCACGCGCTCGATCGGATGACGGCGCAAATATTTGAGCATGCCGCCGGCAAAATCGCCCATCTCGATCAGCGCCGCCTCCGGCAAATCATAGAGCGCCTTGACCGCCGCCTCCGACGTGCGCCCGGTCGCGCCCGCCACGTGCTTAAGACCAAGCGCGCGCGCAACATCGATGCCGCGCTCGATCGAATGAATCCAGGCCGAACACGAATAGGGAATCACGATCCCCGTCGTGCCGAGGATGGAGAGCCCACCGACAATGCCCAATCGCGCGTTCAACGTGCGCTCGGCGAGCTTGGCCCCGCCCGGAATAGAAATTGTGATCTCGGCATCGGGCGTCGTGCCATAAGTGGACGCAAGCGCAACGAAGGCCTCGGTCATCATGCGACGCGGCACGGGGTTGATCGCCGCCTCACCAACCGCGATCGGCAGACCGGGCAGGGTTACCATCCCAACCCCCTCGCCGGCCCGAAATCGAACGCCTTGCCCGGCCGACAGACGCTGCACCTCGGCGCGGATCAACGCGCCATGCGTGACGTCCGGGTCATCGCCGGCATCTTTGATGATTCCGGCGCGCGCCACACCACTGGTCAACGATGCTTCCGCCAGCGCGAAATTCACCTTCTGGCCTTTGGGCAAATGCACCACCACCGGACCGGGAAACGCACCGCTCAACAAGGCCTGAAACGCGGCCTGCGCCGCCCCCGTGGCGCAGGCCCCGGTGGTAAAGCCGGTGCGCAAAGGGCCGGCGGGTTTGGCGTGCTCGTCCATCGTCGAAGTCTAGCAGGTGGACAGCCTGTGGCACCGGCCTCATCCTTCGACAAGCTCAGGATGAGGGCCACATCCAATCGCCTCATGCTGAGCCTGTCGACCTGCCTGCGCGAAGCCCCCGCCTTCGCCCGCCCGGCTTCGGCGGGCAGGAAAGCGGCTTCGCTTCGGCGGAGGCAGGAGCATGAGGGATATCCCCGCGTCTGGTCGGCCCGCGCATCGACCGGTAAGATCGGCGCCATGACCGGTCTCGCCGTCCGCCTTCCCCCTTTGCCCGATTTCTCCCCCGGCCACGTTTGGCTGGTTGGCGCCGGACCGGGCGATCCGGGCCTCTTATCGCTGCTCGCTTTGCACGCGCTGAACGAAGCCGATGTCGTGGTCTATGACGCCCTGGTGAGCGCCGATATCTTGGCGCTCGCCGGGCCCAAAGCCGCGCGAGAATATGCCGGCAAGCGCGGCGGCAAACCCTCGCCCAAACAGCGCGACATTTCCGAGCGCCTGATCGAGCTCGCACGCCAGGGCCTGAAAGTTCTGCGCCTGAAAGGTGGCGATCCCTGCCTGTTCGGCCGGGGCGCGGAAGAGGCGTTGGCGCTGGCCGCGGCCAAGGTGCCATTCCGATTCGTGCCGGGGATCACGGCTGGGCTCGGCGGGCTCGCCGCTGCCGGCATTCCGATGACCCATCGCGAGGTAAATTCCGCCGTCACCTTTTTTACCGGGCACGATGCCGGCGGTGATTTGCCCGATTCAATCGATTGGACAGCTTTGGTCAATGGCGCGCCGGTTCTGGTGCTCTATATGGGCCTCGCCCATCTCGCGCGTATTTCGGCGAAACTGATCGAGGCTGGGCTCGATGCCAAAACCCCGGCGGCGCTGGTTTCCAAAGCCACGATGGACGAACAACAGGTGATCGAAACCACGCTCGGCAGCGCGGCGGCGGCTGCCGATTCGGCCAGGCTTGAGCCACCCTGCTTGATCGTGATTGGCGATGTGGTGCCGCTCCGCGCCGCGCTTGACCCCAACGCCTCGATCGAAGCACGCGCCGCCGCGGCCCAGGCAATTCTTGGCCGCTCGCACCGCTAGGCTTGGCGCGGCCATAGACCGCACTTTATCATGAGGCCGCTTCTATAGGCTGTTCGGCCAAGTTTAAGGAAAGCATTTCGCATGGATCAATTTCGTCGCAATCCGGTGCTGTGGTTGATCGTGCTTGGCGCGATCCTGGTCTATGCCGTCCTCGAAGGCGGTATTCTCGGCGACAAAAAGGGTGATGGCGGCGCGACGACGCTCGCCACCGGCGTTGGCATTGACGGGCCGTTCGCGCTGGTCGACCAAAACGGCCAGACCGTCACGCACGAAAATTTCGCCGGCAAATTGATGCTGGTCTATTTCGGCTTTACGTTTTGCCCCGATATCTGCCCGGCCGAGCTGATGATCATGGGCCAGGCGGTCGATCTTTTGGGGCCACAGAGCGAGGAGGTTGTGCCGATCTTCATCACGGTCGACCCCAAGCGCGACCCACCCGAGAAAATGAAAGACTATGTCGCGGCGTTTCACCCGCGCATGGTGGGCTTGAGCGGCAGCGAGGAGCAGGTGACCGCGGCCGCCAAGGCCTATCGCGTCTATTACAAATATATGCCCGCCAAGAAAGATGGCGAATTGGGCGACGACTACAATGTCGACCACACCGGCTATGTTTATTTGATGGATCGCAGCGGCAATTATTTGGCCCATTTCGTCAAAGGCCAGGACCCGCAGACCATTGCCGATGGCATCAAGAAAGCTTTGTAGAAGGCGCCGGCCGGCGTGAGCTCAACGCGTGAGGCCGTTGCACCCGGCCTAATTCTGGCCGCGCCTTCATCGGGCTCAGGCAAAACCACGATGACGCTGGGTTTGATCGCGGCGCTCGCGCGTGAAGGCGCGGCCGTGCGGTCATTCAAAATAGGCCCCGATTACATCGACCCCGCCTTTCACGCCGCCGCCAGTGGCCGCCCTTGCCTGACGCTCGACCCTTGGGCAATGCGGGGGGCGACGCTTGAGGCGTTGATGGCGGAACTTACAGCCGAATCTGACATCGTGATCGGCGAAGGCGTCATGGGCCTGTTCGACGGCGCGCCGGATGGGACCGGCTCGACCGCCGATTTGGCCGCGCGCTTTGCGCTCCCCGTGTTCCTCATCATCGATGCGAGCCGCCAAGGTGCCTCGATCGCCGCTTTAGCCGAAGGCTTCGCGCGTCATCGCCAAGACGTAAAAATCGTGGGCGTGGTGCTTAATCGCGTGGGCTCCAAAACTCATGAGACCACACTTCGCCGCGCGCTCGATGCCGCGGGCATCGATGTTGTTGGCGCCATGCCGCGCGATGAGGCTTTGGCGCTGCCGAGCCGTCATCTTGGTCTCATCCAAGCGCGCGAGCACGCAGCGCTCGACGCCTTCATCACCCACGTGGCCGACATGGTATCGCGTCATGTCGATCTCGCGAAACTTCGTGCGATCGCGACACCGCCAAGGCTGGAACGAGAGATTGTTACGAAACAGAGGCGCGAGACCCTCTCTTATTCAATTCCCCTGCTCGGCCAACGCATTGCCATCGCGCGCGATGACGCGTTCGCCTTTACCTATGACTATGTCTTGGATGGCTGGCGGCGTGCGGGTGCCACACTCAGCTTCTTCTCACCCCTGGCGGACGAAGCGCCAGCGGCCGATTGCAACGCGATCTATCTGCCCGGCGGTTATCCCGAGCTGCATGCCGGCCGCCTCGCCGCCGCAACACGATTCATGACCGGCCTGCGCAACGCGGCCAGACGCGGCACGACAATCTATGGCGAGTGCGGCGGCTATATGACGCTCGGCGATGGCTTAATCGATGCAAATGGCGCGCGCCATGAAATGGCCGGGCTCCTGCCGCTCGAAACCTCGTTCGCGGC
>CAMDNF010000007.1:0-48787 GCA_945902735.1 Rhizobium sp. Q54
GTTAGCATCAGAATCATGCACGCGATCAGCGGCCTACGCCACATCCGCCAACCCAAAATCACCCTCGTCATGAATAAGACGGGTTAGTAACTCAAAGAGTAAATTGGTAAATCTAAGAATCGGGCTTGCCTATAAGACAGACTTGATTATAAGAGCCGCCAGACCAAGCGTTACACAGTCACCTGAATAATCCAACGTATTACGGGAGAGCCCGCTGCAATGAATGACAAATCAAACTCAATCGACCTGCTGAATCTTACGGCCGAAATTGTTGCCTCGCACGTTTCCCACAATCCCGTGCCGATGGATGATCTGCCGCAGCTGATTCGGCAGGTTTACGCCTCGCTTGCCGGTGTTTCCGATAGCTCAAGCGGCAGGGCGGGTGAGCGGCCCGAGCCGGCGGTTCCCATCAAGAAGTCGGTGACGCCCGATTATGTCGTTTGTCTTGAAGACGGCAAGAAGCTCAAAATGCTGAAGCGCCATTTGATGACATCGTACAAATTGACGCCGGATCAATATCGGATGCGTTGGGGCTTGCCCCCGGATTATCCGATGGTGGCACCAAATTATGCATCGCAGCGAAGCGCGCTTGCCAAGAAAATCGGTCTGGGGACAAAACGTCGCCGTCGCCGGGTCTAAACCCGCTCTATCGGGCGGCTTGCCCTATAACTAGCACCGTAGAAATTCCCGAGCGGCGCGCTATTCTATTTCAACGAAGGCGCCATGGGGAAAGCCAGGCGATCGGATCTTGACGCTGGTCGCGACGGGATAATGGGATGAAGCCGATCGATCTCGAGCAGCGGTGTGTCGAGCTTGGTCTGAAGATGACGGAGCAGCGGCGAATTATTGCCCGTGTGCTGACGGAATCTTCGGACCATCCCGACGTTGAGGAACTTCACGAGAGGGCCGCGGCGGTTGATCCGGGCATTAGTTTGGCGACCGTTTATCGAACGCTGCGACTGTTCGAGGAGATTAATCTGCTTGAGCGACATGATTTTCGAGGCGGTCGTGCGCGCTATGAGCAGATTCCCAGTGAACACCACGATCATCTGATCGATCTTGAGAATGGCCACGTGATCGAGTTTCAGAATTCCGAAATCGAGGCTATGCAGCGCGCTGTTGCGGAGCGTTTAGGTTATAAGTTGATCGACCACCGGCTTGAGCTCTATGCGGTACCGTTGAACTCAAAAAAGGTGCGAAAAAATCCAAAAACAGGGAGTTAACGCTCCAATACGGCGTTGGCGCCTCGATAGGCGCGGATCGGTAAAAAAGGAACGATGCTTTCGGAGAATTTCATGACCGGCATCCGGGCTGGGAGCCTGGAAGTTCGGCTGGCGCGCTCCGAGGCGGAAATCGAAGCCGCCCAGGCGCTGCGCTATAGAGTCTTCTACGACGAAATGCACGCCACGCCCTCGCCGGAGATGGCGGCGGTGCGGCGCGATTTCGATCGTTTTGACGCCTATTTCGATCACCTCCTGGTGGTCGATCACGACCGGGGCGATGGGCCTGAGGGCATCGTCGGTACCTATAGGCTATTGCGCCGCTCCGTCGCGGAACGCCATGGCGGCTTTTATTCGGTATCGGAATACGATATCGGCCCGCTCTTGGCGCCGCCCGGCGAAATCCTGGAATTAGGGCGCAGTTGCGTCGATGCGGCGTATCGGACCGGCGCGACGATGCAGCTCCTCTGGCGTGGCAATGCCGCCTATGTCCTCCACTTCAACATCACCTTGATGTTCGGCTGCGCGAGCCTGCATGGCAGCGATCCGAAGGCCTTCGCGCTACCGCTCTCCTATCTCTACCATTATCATTTGGCGCCGCCCGAACTGCGCATGCGCGCATTGCCAGAGCATTATGAGAGCATGGACCTGATCCCAAAGGATGAGATCGACGTGAAGCAGGCGATGCGCGAGGTCCCGCCGTTGATCAAGGGCTATCTCAGGCTCGGCGGCTATGTTGGCGATGGCGCGGTGATCGATCGCCAGTGGAACAGCGTCGATGTTGGCATCGTGGTCAAGACCGATCGGGTGACCCAGCGTTATCGCGAGCGTCTGGCCACAGAACCGAGTGTGCTGGAGGGGTCGTCCGTGCCGTGATCGCGGTCTGGCGGTTATTTGGTTTGTTCAGTTGGATCGCTCTTTGCGCGCCATTCCAAACGGTCTTGCTGTGGCTCAAGGCGCCGTTCGCCAAGCGATTGCCTCATATTTTTCATCGGGTCGCTTGCCGCATCCTCGGCCTTGATGTGCAGTTATGGGGGGAGCGCTCGCGCGACCGACCGACACTCTTTATCTGCAATCACACGTCCTATTTCGACATTATCGCGCTGGGCGGCGTGTTACCGGGCTCGTTCATCGCCAAGATCGAGGTCAGAGGTTGGCCACTCTTCGGCTTTATGGCGCGCTTGCAACGCACCGTGTTTGTCGAGCGCCGGCGCGATGCAACCGCGAAACACCGCGATGAAATGATCGAGCGCCTGGAGGCGGGCGATAGTCTCGTTCTGTTCCCCGAAGGAACCAGCAATGACGGCAATCGAGTTTTGCCGTTCAAGAGCGCCTTCTTTGGCGTTGCCGAAAAACCAATTGGCGGGCGGCCGCTCACCGTGCAGCCGGTCTCGATCTCCTATACTCGGCTGAACGGCATTCCGATGGGGCGGCGCTATCGGCCTTTTTATGCCTGGTATGGCGATATGGACCTGGCGAGCCATTTATTCGAAATGGCGGGGCTCGGGCGCGCTACGGTCGTGGTCGAATGCCACCAGCCAGTAACCATCGAACAATTCAAGAACAGAAAAGAATTGGCGGCCCATTGCGAGCGGGTGATCTCGGAGGGCGTTTCAAAGGCGATCAGCGGTCGGCTCGAAGGCCGGGCGATCCGCGGTCGCGGCATACGCCGCTTGGCGGCCGCGGCACGGCGGCGCGCGCGCGCCTCGACCGGTGGCTTGCTTGACAGGATGGGAAGTGCGGTGGGTAATGTTCCATTGCGCGGGCCGAGCGATGAACGCCGCGCCACGCTGGCCGAGAATGCGCCGCCGAGCTCGAGCGAGTCCGGCAGGGGATAAAGTTGCCGAAGCGTCTCTACGTCAAGACCTATGGTTGCCAGATGAATGTCTATGACTCCGCCCGCATGGCGGAGGCGCTGGCGCCGATCGGGTTCGTGCCCGTGGCCGAACCCGATGCGGCCGACATGGTCATTCTTAATACCTGCCACATTCGCGAAAAGGCGGCCGAGAAGGTTTATTCCGAGCTTGGTCGCTTGGCGCTCTTGAAGCGCGGGCGCGCGGCGGAAGGGCATCGTCTCATGATCGCGGTCGCGGGCTGTGTGGCTCAGGCCGAGGGCGAGGAGGTGATGCGACGGGCGCCGTCGGTCGACATGGTGCTGGGCCCCCAAGCGTATCACCGGCTGCCTGAGATGGTGGCGAAGGTCGTGCGCAATTCGGGCGGCGTGATCGAGACCGAGTTTCCGCCCGAATCAAAGTTCGACCATTTGCCCGACGAAACGCTGGTCGATATCGACGGTCGCGGCGTTTCTTCGTTCCTGACCATTCAAGAAGGCTGCGATCGGTTTTGTACCTTTTGCGTCGTGCCCTATACGCGGGGTGCGGAAAGCTCGCGCCCCGTTGGCGCGATCGAGGCCGAGGCGCGCCGGCTGGTTGCGCTCGGCGCGCGCGAGCTCACGCTGCTCGGCCAGAATGTCAACGCCTATCACGGGCTCGATGAGGCGGGCACAGCCACGTCACTCGCCGATTTGATGCGGCGGCTGGCTGATGTCGACGGTCTTTGGCGGTTGCGCTATATGACATCGCATCCGCTCGACATGACCGACGATTTGATTGCCGCGCACCGCGACAACGATGCGGTGATGCCGTTTTTGCATTTGCCGGTGCAATCCGGCTCCGACCGCATCCTTGACGCGATGAACCGTCGGCACAGCGCCGATGATTATCGCCGCCTGATCGATCGCATGCGTGCCGCGCGGCCTGACATCGCGCTGTCGAGCGATTTCATCATCGGCTATCCGGGCGAAACCGAAAAAGATTTTGCCGCGACGCTCGCCTTGATCGATGAAATCGGCTTCGCCCAGGCCTATTCGTTCAACTATAGCCCGCGACCCGGCACGCCGGCCGCCATGTTGCCCAATCAAGTGCCGGACGCCGTTAAGCGCGATCGCCTCGCGCAGGTGAACGCCAAATTGAACGCGCAGATGTTGGCGTTCAACCGCGCGCTCGAAGGGCGTCGCATGGCGGTATTGTTCGAGCGCCCGGGTCGGCGGGCGGGCCACTTGGTCGGGCGCACGCCCTATGGCCCGTGGGCTCATGTCGAAGCCCCCGGAGCCATGATTGGCACCGTGGCCGAGGTGGAAATCGAGAACGCCGCGCTGAACAGTTTGACCGGGCGCCTCGCCGCCAAAACAGCCATGGCGGCGCATTACGCCGATGCCCGCGCATGAAGCGCAAACAACCGGATCGCGCCAAGACCGAATCAACGCTCCTGCGATTCCGCGATAACGGTTTGTTGCCGGCATTATTCGGCGCGCATGACCGTCATCTCGCGCGGATCGAACAGGCGCTTGATGTCGTGGTCGGCTCGCGCGGCAATGAAGTGGCCATCGATGGTCCGGCCGAGCAGGTCGGCACGGCAAAGCGGGTGTTGAGTTCGCTCTATGATCGCCTGGCGGAGGGCGGCAGCATTGGTGCGGCCGAGGTTGACGCCGCGCTCCGATTGGCCGGCGTTTCATTGCCAGGCGAGTTGAAGAGCCGGGCGCGGGCCACTGTGGCACCGGTGAACGAAGATAGCGTCGCGGTGATCGAAACGCGCAAACGTTCGATCAGAACGCGCTCCGTCGCTCAGGCGCACTATGTCGAGGCGATGCGCGATCACGAATTGGTCTTCGGCCTCGGACCGGCGGGCACGGGCAAAACCTATCTTGCGGTCGCGGTCGCGGTTTCGATGTATTTGTCGGGGCAGGTTGATCGCATCGTGCTCTCGCGCCCGGCGGTTGAGGCGGGCGAACGCCTCGGCTTTTTGCCGGGCGACATCAGGGATAAAATCGATCCCTATCTCAGGCCGCTCTATGATGCGCTCTACGACATGATGCCGGCCGATGCGGTGGAAAAGCGGATCGAGGCGCGCGACATCGAAATCGCGCCGCTCGCCTTCATGCGCGGACGCACGCTGGCCAACGCGTTCATCATTCTCGATGAGGCGCAGAACACGACGCCCGTGCAGATGAAAATGTTTCTAACCCGCATGGGGGAGAACGCTCGCATGGTCGTGACGGGTGATCTATCGCAAGTCGATTTGCCGGCAGGTGCCAATTCAGGTCTGAAGGACGCGCTGATGACGCTCAAGGGCATGCCGGGCGCGGCCTTTACAGAATTTACTGATGCCGATGTGGTGCGAAATCCAATGGTCACGCGGATCGTTCGTGCCTATCAGGCGCGGGAGCGTGCCGCGGCGGCGAACGGTGACGCGCCAAAGCGCCGCGGTCGGCCGTGAGCCATGTCGGCGAAACGACCCACAAAGCGGAAGCCACGTCGCGGCACGGAAGAAATGCACGGTATTAGAATTGAATCGCAGGTCAATCATGCCGCTTGGCGGCGCGCTTTGCCCGATTTAACGCGACGCGCCAATAAGGCGGTCAAGGCCGCCCTAAATGTGGCGGCGGACGTGCCAGAAGAGGCCGACGCGGAAATGGCGCTCGTGTTTGTCGATGACGCGGCGTCGCGCACGCTCAACCGGGACTGGCGCGGCACCGATAAACCGACCAACGTGCTGGCCTTTGCCGCCCAGGAAACCAAGGGCAAGGCCGAACGGGCGGCCGCGATCGAGGGGGGGGCCTTGCTGCTCGGCGATGTGGTCCTGGCCTATGAAACCATTGCCGGCGAGGCTAAAGCGGGCGGTGTGGCGCTTGGCGACCACGCCAGCCATTTAATCGTGCACGGCGTTCTTCATCTTCTCGGCTATGATCATCAGCGCCCGCGCGAGGCGCGGGTCATGGAGACGTTAGAAGTGCGGGCGCTGGCAACGCTTGGCATTGCCAACCCTTATGAGGCGACGCCTCAAAAGGCTCGCATAATGCGAGCCAGGCGCGAGATGGAGCGATGAGCGACACCGGCGGACGACAATCGAACGAAAATGAGCGCGATGAATCCGCGCTCTCACGCACCATCGGCTCGTTATTTAGAGCGGTCGGCATTGGGCGTGAGGAAAGCACCAATTGGCGCGAGGCACTTAAAGAGGTTATCGCGGAAGAAGACGACATCGCGGAGAACATCAACCCGGAAGAGCGCCGCCTTCTGCTTCGGTTGATTCGGTTCTCGGGCAGAACCGTCGAAGAGGCCATGGTGCCGCGGCCAGATATTATCGGGCTCGATGAAAGCTCGTCGCTTGACGAAGTATTGGCCACCATCCGTGCGCATGGCCACACCCGCATTCCCGTTTATCGCGGTTCGCTCGATGAGGTCGTCGGCATGGTTCATATGCGCGACGTCACGACCTTTTGGGGGAGCGACCGGAATTTCGTGCTGAAAGACGTGGTGCGCAAGATTTTGTTCGTGCCGTCCTCGATGCCGGCGATTCGATTGCTTGCACAGATGCGCGCCACGTGCACGCATATGGCGATCGTGGTCGATGAATATGGCGGCACCGATGGTTTGGTCACGATCACCGATTTGGTCGAGGAGATCGTCGGTTCGATCGAAGACGAGCATGATGAAGTAACGGCGCCTCAATTGATTCAACAGGACGATGGCAGTGTCGATGCGGATGCGCGCGCAAGTTTGGAAGCGCTCGAAGAAAAGCTAGGCATTACGTTGAACGGGAACGAGGCGGACGAAGACATCGAAACGGTCGGCGGCTTGGTCACCGATCTGGCTGGCCGCGTGCCACGGCGCGGTGAGCGCTTCACTCATCCGAGCGGATTCATTTTCGAAGTGTTGGATGCGGACCCCAGGCGCGTTAAGCGGCTGCGTATCCGTCGCGACGATTCCATAGGGCCGATCATCGCGTGAGACTGACGGCCGCGCTCGCGCGCCTTATCCCCGATCTCGCGGCATTGGCGCGGTTGGTTGGCGCGTTGCGTGGCTGGCGGCGTATCGCTTCGGCGTTCGGGCTTGGCGTCGCCTTGGCCGCGACACTGCCGCCGGTTCATGCTCTGCCTCTTTTCCCGGTCGCATTCGCCGGCTTGATTTGGTTGATCGGCGGCGCGCGCTCGCCGTTCTCGGCCTTTGCCACCGGGTTTTGGTTCGGCCTCGGGTTTTTTCTGGCGGGGCTCTATTGGCTCGGCTTTGCGCTCATGACCGACGCCGATCGTTATGGCTGGTTGGTCGCGCCGGCGGTGATCGGTGTCGCCGCCGGGCTCGCGTTGTTTCATGCGTTCGGCGCGCTGCTGCTCTATTGGCTGAGGCTCGATGGCCTCTGGCGCGTGGTCGCTTTTGCCGTGATTTGGAGCGGGCTCGAATGGCTGCGCGGCCACATTTTGACCGGCTTCCCATGGAATTTGGCGGGCTCGGCCTTTGCGTTGTCAGACGCCATGATCCAATTGAGCGCGTTGCTTGGCGCCTACGGCTTGAGTCTGGTCGTGGTGTTTGCCGGCGCGCTCGTGGCGTTGCTGGGCGAGAGCGCGCCCGCCCGTCGACGCTTGGCGATCCCCGCAATGTTGGCGATCCTTATCGCGGTTTGGCTCGGCGGCACGGTGCGTCTCGCCATGGCGCCCCTGGCGGAGGCGAGTCCCGATGCGCCATGGCTCCGCATCGTGCAGCCCAACATCGCCCAGAGCGTCAAATGGCGCGATGACAAGCGCGCCGATATCGTCGCGCATCACCTGACATTGACCATGCAGCCGAGCGCGCGGCCGCTCGATATGGTGATCTGGCCCGAGGCGGCAATTCCCTTCGTGGTCGATGAAGACCCTGCCGTATTGACCTATTTGTCGGAGCGCTTGCCGGCGGATTCGGTGCTGATCACCGGGGCCCCGCGCCGGGCCGAGGATGAGGCCGGGGTCTACAGGGTATGGAACAGTCTCCAGGCGATCACCGCCGATGGCCGTTTGATCGCGACCTATGACAAGCACCATCTCGTGCCGTTTGGCGAATATGTGCCGCTGCGCGATTTGCTCGGCCTCAACAAGCTCACCCCGGGCGCGCTAGATTTTAGCGCGGGTGCTGGACCGCAGACGCTGACGCTCGGCAATCTGCCGCCCTTCTCGCCAAGCATTTGTTATGAAGCCATCTTTCCTGGTGGCGTTGTGGCGGCCGAAGGGCCGCGCCCGGCCTGGCTTCTCAACCTCACCAATGATGGCTGGTTTGGCGTTTCCTCGGGGCCGTATCAGCATTTGGCGAGCGCCCGGTTGCGCGCGGTTGAGCAGGGTCTGCCCTTGGTGCGTGCCGCCAACACCGGCATTTCCGCCGTGATCGACCCCTATGGCCGGGTGCTTCAAAGGCTTTCGCTCGGCGCCGAAGGCGTGATCGATGCCGCGCTCCCTGCGCCGGCCCTCAACGCGCCGCCTTTTGCGCGGGTTGGTGGAAGGCCGGTCTCGATCATATTGATCCTCGGCGCCGGGATAGTAATGATTCGGTGTATTAGTTACCGTGTAGAGACGAAACCCATGACATTTCTATGACCGGAACAAATAATTTTCGTTGAGAATTTTGATTTTTAAATTTGTATGGAATGTTGATTGCGCCGCGCCTGCGGGGCTGCTAATCGGGATTTGATTTAGGACTCCTTCCGGCCCGGCGGGGGAATGTTGAGGTGATTTGTTGCGTTGTCTGGCGATCAGCCGGATGAGCTTGAGGGACGATGGCCCAGATCCCCAATCCGGTTGATATCCACGTCGGCAAGCGGCTGCGGCAGCGCCGCACCTTGCTTGGCATGAGCCAAGAAAAGCTTGGCGAAATGCTTGGTCTGACTTTTCAGCAGGTACAGAAATACGAGCGCGGCACCAACCGCATCGGCTCGAGCCGCTTACATAAACTCACTAATATACTCGAAGTACCAGTTGGGTATTTCTTCGAAGGCTATGAGGATGGGAGCACAGCGCCAATAGCGGGAGGCGCACCCGCGGAGACGCCGGCTCAGGCCGAGCTCGATCCGATGGGGCGGCGGGAGACGCTCGAATTGGTGCGTGCCTATTACAAGATCGAGAACCAAACCGTACGCCGCCGCATGTTCGATCTCATTAAAGCGCTCGGCGCGCCATTGCCGGAGCGGTGAGGGTTCGCGTCGTCGACTGAAATTTTAGACGGTCCCTAGCCGACTGCTTGACCCGGGCGTAGGGCCCTGTTCATAGTGCGACCCTTCAAATTTGGCCGACGGCTGGCGGGGCCTTGCGCGCGCGTCAAAGCCCAATCGGCCGTCCTCACGGGAGATGGGCGTGGCACTAAAAAACTATCTATTCACGAGCGAATCCGTGTCCGAGGGCCACCCTGATAAGGTGTGCGATCGCATTTCCGATGCAGTGGTCGATACCTATTTGACCGCCGATCCTTATTCGCGCGTCGCTTGCGAAACCCTGGTCACGACCAATCGCATCGTGCTCGCGGGCGAAACCCGTGGGCCGGCGAGCATCACCAAGGACAAGCTTGAAGACGTCGCGCGCGAGTGCGTGCGCCAAATCGGTTATGAGCAAGACGGCTTTCATTGGGCGCGGGCGCATGTCGAGGTTCATATCCACGCGCAATCGGCCGATATCGCCATGGGTGTCGACGCCGCTGGCAATAAGGACGAGGGCGCCGGCGACCAAGGCATCATGTTCGGCTATGCCTGCCGCGAAACCGATGTGCTCATGCCAGCGCCGATCCATTATGCGCACGCCGTGCTGCGTTCGCTGGCCGAGGCGCGCCACTCCGGGGCGGAGCCGGGATTGGGCCCGGACGCGAAAAGCCAGATCACGCTTGAATATCGCGACAACAAGCCGGTGCGCGCGACGTCTGTCGTGGTCTCGACCCAGCACGGCGCCCACCTCTCTCAGGAGGATGTGCGCGAGATCGTGCGGCCCCATGTGTTGAACGTGCTGCCCAAGGGATGGATGTGCGCGGAAAAAGATTTCTACGTTAACCCGACCGGTCGTTTCGTGATCGGCGGGCCCGATGGCGACGCCGGTCTGACCGGGCGCAAGATCATCGTCGATACCTATGGTGGCGCGGCGCCCCACGGTGGTGGCGCCTTTTCAGGCAAGGACCCGACGAAGGTCGATCGTTCGGCCGCCTATGCCGCGCGTTATTTGGCGAAGAATGTGGTGGCCGGCGGCTATGCCGATCGTTGCACAATCCAATTGTCATATGCGATTGGCGTCGCTAAGCCGCTTTCGGTCTATGTTGACACCCACGATACCGGCAAGGTCGATGAGGAGCGTCTGTCCAACGTCCTGACGAAAGTCATGGATTTGTCGCCCCGTGGGATTCGCGAGCACCTCAGCCTCAACCGGCCGATTTATGCGCGGACGTCGTCTTACGGTCATTTCGGGCGGGCCCCGGATGCGGACGGCGGTTTTTCATGGGAGCGCACGGATTTGTCCGATCAATTGCGCGCCGAGCTCGGCTAGGGTCGCGTCGCACGCTGGCCTCGCCGTGCCGTCATGGCGAGCGAGATTAGGCGATTTGTCTATGGCCGGCGCCGGGGTCACACGCTCCGCGCCGGCCGCAAGGCTTTGCTCGAACGCCTGTTGCCAGGCCTCGAGATCGCCTTGCCGGAAGATCCGGCGGCCACGCTTGACCCTCGCGCACTGTTTCCGGCAGGAATCGCTGAAATCTGGCTCGAAATCGGGTTTGGTGGGGGCGAACACCTCGCGACGCAGGCGGCTTCCCACCCGGAGATCGGGTTTATTGGCTGTGAGCCCTTTATTGATGGTGTCGCAGGCCTTTTAAGTCATATTTCGAGCCAAAGGCTCGGTAATATCCGAGTTTTCGGCGACGATGCCCGCCTTTTGATGGATCGGCTCGATGAGGCGTCGATCGGGCGGCTTTTTGTGCTCTATCCCGACCCCTGGCCAAAGAGGCGCCACAATAAGCGGCGGATCGTAGGCCCCAGCACGCTCGATCGCTTTGCCGCCATCCTAAAAGACGGCGCGGAATTGCGTCTGGCGACCGATCACGCCGACTATGCAAGATGGATGTTGTTCCACCTCACCAAGCACCCTGCGTTTCGCTGGACTGCGCGCGGGCCGGCCGATTGGCGAACCCGACCCGATGATTGTCCGGCCACGCGTTATGAGGCCAAGGCGCTGCGCCAGGGTCGCGCGCCATTTTATTTTTCCTTCGTCCGTGTGGCGCGGCCGGGGCCGACCAGCGCGCTCGCCTTTGAGGAGCCGCCAGATTCGCCTTGAAAGCAAAGGGGTCGGCGCGTATTTTCTAGGGGACTTGAAGAGCTTGGGCGGATGGTCAGGGGTGGGCGGTTGCCCACTTTTTTGTTTTCCTGGGGTTCCGCTACAGAATGGACCAATGCGACCGACGCAAAAAATTGATGATTTGATTGGCCCGAGCCTTGTTGCGATGGGGTACGAACTCGTCAGAGCACGGCTTACGGGACGGGATAGACCGGTATTGCAAGTGATGATCGAGCGGGCCGATCGAAAGCCATTGACGGTGGATTCTTGCGCTGATGTCAGCCGGATGATTTCGGCGTTACTTGACGTCGAGGATCCGGTTCAAAGCGCCTATGTGCTCGAAGTGAGTTCGCCTGGGATCGATCGACCGCTTGTTCGTTTGGCCGATTTCGAACGCTTCGCTGGTCATCTTGCCAAGGTCGAACTTGTGGCGCCGATCGAGGGTCGGCGACGCTTCGTGGGCCGTCTGCTCGGCCTTACGGGTGAGCAGGTTCGTTTTGTCGTCGACGGCGCGGCGGCGCCGCTCGACGTACCACATGACGCGATTCAATCCGCCAAGCTTGTGCTGACCGATGAGTTGATCGCGGTCAGTCAGGCCGGCGGCTAGAGAATAGAGGATCAGATGGAGACTGTCGGACTAGCCCGGCTCGAACTTTTGCAGGTTGCCGATGCGGTGGCCCGCGAAAAAGGCATCGACCGCGATCTTGTGCTCGAAGCGATGGAGCAGGCGATCACGCATGCCGGCAAACGCAAATACGGGCAAGAACACGATATTCGCACCGAGATCGATCGCAAGACCGGCGAAATCCGTTTGATGCGTTTTCTCGAAGTGGCCGATCCAATCGTCAATGAGGCGACGCAGATCGATCTGAAAACGGCTCAGAATCGCAATCCGGCCGCCGAGGTCGGTGACTTCCTCGCCGATGCGCTGCCGCCAATCGATTTCGGTCGCATTGCCGCGCAAACCGCCAAGCAAGTGATCGTGCAGAAAGTGCGTGAGGCCGAGCGCGCGCGCCAATATGAGGAATATAAGGATCGCGTCGGCGAAATCGCGAGCGGCCTTGTTAAGCGCAGCGAATATGGCGGGCTGACGATCGATCTTGGCCGCGCCGAAGCGGTGATCCGGCGCGAAGATCTTTTGCCGCACGAGAAATATCGCAATGGCGATCGCGTGCGCGGCTATATCTACGACGTGCGCCGTGAGCCGCGTGGGCCGCAGATCTTCATGTCGCGCACCCATCCTCAGTTCATGGCCAAGCTGTTCGCGCAAGAAGTGCCGGAAATTTATGACGGCATCATCGAGATCAAGGCGGTCGCGCGCGACCCCGGTAGCCGCGCCAAGATTGCGGTGATCTCGCGCGATTCGAGCATCGATCCGGTTGGCGCGTGCGTCGGCATGCGCGGCTCGCGCGTGCAGGCGGTGGTAAGCGAATTGCAAGGCGAGCGGATCGATATCATTCAATGGTCCGCCAATCCGGCGACCTTTATCGTCAACGCCTTGGCGCCGGCCGAAGTTTCGAAGGTTGTGTTGGATGAAGATTCAAGTCGGGTCGAGGTTGTTGTGCCCGATGATCAGCTGAGTCTCGCGATTGGACGGCGCGGTCAAAATGTGCGGCTTGCATCGCAATTGACCGGCTGGAGCACCGATATTCTGACCGAGGCCGAGGAATCGGATCGCCGTCAGGAAGAGTTCCGCACGCGCTCCGCCATGTTCATCGAGGCGCTCGATATCGATGAGGTGATTGCACACCTCCTGGTCACCGAAGGCTTTTCGACGGTCGAAGATGTGGCCTTCGTGGCGATCGCCGATCTGGCGACCGTCGAGAGTTTCGATGAGAAAATCGCCGCTCAATTGCAGGGTCGCGCGCGCGAATATTTGGCGGAACGCGAGGCACAATTCACCAACCGTCGGCGCGAGCTTGGCGTTGAAGATGCGGTCGCCGATCTGCCGGGCCTGAGTGCCGCGATGTTGGTGACGTTGGGCGAGAAGGGTGCCAAGACGCTCGATGATGTGGCCGATCTTGCCGGCGATGAATTGATCGAAATGTTGGGCCCGCTGGCGCCATCGGCCGATGAGGCCAATGCGATCATCATGGCGGCGCGCGCCCATTGGTTCCCCGAGGGATTGCCGGCGTCTGGCGATGCGGCGGAGGCAGCGAAGGCCGAATGATTCGTTTGAGCGACATGGGCAGTGTGGGCAGCGACGTGCCGCGCCCGGCTCGGCGCAAGAGCGCCGATGCCGGTGAACGCAGTTGCATCGTCACGCGCCAGAACCTGCCGCGTCATGAGCTCGTGCGTTTTGTGATTGGGCCGGACGGGCGTGTCGTGCCCGATCTCGCGGAACGGCTTCCGGGGCGCGGACTTTGGGTCAGCGCGAAGCGCGACACGCTCTTGGTGGCCTGCACGCGGAATTTGTTCGCCAAGGCAGCGAAGACGAATGCCGTGGTCGATGGCGGCTTGGTCGATGAGGTCGAGCGCCAATTGGTCGCGCGGGCGCTCGGCGTTCTCGGCATGGCGCGCCGTGCGGGTTCGGTTGCCAGCGGGCACGACAAAGTGCGGGCGCTGCTTGCCGCGGGTCGCGCGGCGGTATTGCTCGAAGCCTCGGATGCCGCGCCCGATGCCGCGGCCCGTATGTCGGCACGCGCCGGCGATATACCGGTCGTCCATTGTTTCAATCGAACTGAACTCGGGACCGCGATCGGGCGCGATGAGGCGGTTCATGTCGCGCTTGAGCGCAGCCATTTGGCGGATAGCCTATTGGTTGCGGTTGAGCGCCTTAAGGGCTTTCGTCCGCCTGCGGTATTGGCCGCGGCGGCACGTGACATGGCGAATGATCGAGACGGAAACGGATGACCGACGAGAACAAAGCCGACGAAAGCAACCCGAAAACGCTCACGCTAAAGCGTTCGTCGGGCCGGCTTGAAATGAAGAAGACGGTTGAGACCGGCCAGGTGCGACAGAGCTTCTCGCATGGCCGCAGTCGCGCCGTTGCGGTTGAGGTGCGTAAGAAGCGCTCCTTCGGAGCGGGTGGCGCCGGTGAGCCCGCGCCGGCCGCCGCACCCGCGCCACCACCACCGCCCGCGCCGAGCGCGCCGAGTGCACGCTCGGCTGCAAAGAGTGAGGCAGCGGCGCCACCGTCACCCCCACCGCCGCGTGCGGCCTCACCTGCGCCCATGCAGGCGCAAACGCAGACCTCCTCGCAATCGGCCGCTTCCCACAAAACCGGTGTCGTTCTCCGCACGTTGAGCGACGAAGAAAAAGCGGCCCGCGCGCGCGCCGTTGGCGATGCCGTTCGGGCCGAGCGCGAAGCGCGCGCCCGCGCCGAGGAAGACGCCGCCCGCCGCGCCGCGGATGAGCGACGTTTCGCTTCCGAACGTCAAGAGGCCGAGCGTCGGGCACAAGAGGAGGCGGTTCGGCGCAAGGTCGAGGAAGATTCACGTCGTCGGGCCGAGGAAGAAGCGGCGCGCCGATTGTCGCCCACGCCCGGTGTCGGTGAAGCGCCGCTTGCGCCAATGCCCGGCGCGCCTGTCGTGCCATCGCGGCCGGCCGTTGCGGCAGTGCCTGGAGCGCCGCCTGTGCCGGTTCTGGTCGATGATGATGATGAAGCCGGTCGCGCGCGCCGGAAGGGCGAGGTAAGGCCCAAAGCGCCCGTGGTGCGCCGTGACCGCGATGCCGCGCGCCGGGGGAGTGCGCGCATCACGGTGGTGCAGGCGCTTCATGCCGAAGAAGGTATCGAGCGCGCGCGTAGCGTCGCCGCGTTTCGTCGTCAGCGCGAGCGCGAGCGTCGGCTGCAATTGGGCGCGGCCGCGGAAGAGAAACAAGCCATTGTGCGCGAGGTCGTGTTGCCCGAGACCATTACGGTGCAAGAACTCGCAAGCCGCATGGCGGTGCGCGTCGCGGACGTTGTAAAATCGCTATTCAACATGGGCTCGCCGGTCACCGTCACGCAATCGATCGATGCGGACACAGCGGAGCTGATCGTGGCCGAGTTCGGCCATAAGGTGAAACGGGTATCGCAATCCGACGTTGAAATCGGCCTTAAGGGCAAGGTCGATGAAGAGGGCTCGACGGAGACACGCCCGCCCGTGGTGACCATCATGGGCCATGTCGATCACGGCAAAACATCGTTGCTCGATGCGTTGCGCGCGACCGATGTCGCGGCCGGCGAAGCCGGCGGCATTACCCAACACATTGGCGCCTATCAAGTTGAGACCCCGTCGGGCAAGCGCATTACCTTCATCGATACGCCGGGCCATGAAGCGTTCACGCAAATGCGCGCGCGCGGCGCCAAGGTGACCGATATCGTGGTGTTGGTCGTTGCCGCGGATGATGGCGTGATGCCGCAAACCGTCGAAGCGCTCAATCACGCCAAAGCGGCGGGCGTGCCGATGATCATCGCGGTCAACAAGATCGACAAGCCGGACGCCAAGCCCGAGCGCGTGCGCAATGAATTGCTCTCGCATGGCATCGTGACCGAAGAGAATGGCGGCGATGTGTTGTCGATCGAAGTGTCGGCAACCAAGAAACTCAATCTCGACAGACTTGAAGAAGCCATTTTGCTGCAGGCGGAAATTCTTGAGCTGAAGGCCAATCCTAATCGTCCGGCCGAAGGTGCCGTGCTTGAGGCGAAGATCGATCGCGGCCGGGGCGTGGTGTCGACGCTGCTCGTGCAACGCGGCACGCTTCATGTTGGCGATATCGTGGTCGCCGGCGCGCAATGGGGCCGGGTGCGCGCGCTGGTCGATGATAAGGGGAAGAACGTCGCCAAGGCGGGGCCCGCCATGCCGATCGAGGTGCTCGGTCTGCAAGACGTGCCCGATGCCGGCGATGAGTTCGTCGTGGTCGAGAACGAGCGCCGCGCGCGCGAGGTGACCGAGTTCCGCACCAGTCGGGCGCGCGCGCAACGTGCCGCGGGCCTGGGTCGCGCCACGGTCGAACAGATGATTTCAAGCATCGGCACGGCGGCCGCGCAGCAGGCGCTGCCAGTGGTTGTGAAGGCCGACGTGCATGGCTCGGTCGAGGCGATCGTCGCCGCACTCGAAAAACTATCAACATCCGAAGTATCGGTGCGCGTGTTGCACTCGGGCGTCGGCGGGATCACCGAATCGGACGTGACCTTGGCGCAGGCCTCGAAGGCGCTCATCGTTGGCTTCAATGTGCGCGCCAACCAGCAGGCGCGTGAACTTGCCAAACGCGATGGCGTCAACATCCGCTATTACGCGGTGATTTACGATATCGTCGATGACGCACGCGCCGCACTGGAGGGCATGTTGAAGCCGACCTTGCGCGAACATTTCCTCGGCAATGCGCAAGTGCTTCAGGTGTTCGACATTTCGAAAATCGGCAAGGTGGCCGGCTGTCGTGTCACCGAAGGCACGGTCAAGCGGGGCGCGCGCGTGCGCCTGGTGCGCGACAACGTCGTTATTCACGATGGTTCGCTCAAGACGCTCAAGCGCTTCAAGGAAGAAGTGCGCGAGGTCAAAGAAGGCTTTGAGTGCGGTATGGCCTTCGAGAACTATCACGATCTCCGCGAAGCCGATGTGCTCGAGTTCTATGAGCTCGAAGAGGTTGCGCGGACTCTCGGAAACTGAGAGGACGTTGCTTCGGGGTAGGGTGGCGGATCAATCCGCCGCGTGAAACAACATGGCACGACGGACCAAGCGGGCCCATTTGGGGCCCAGCCAACGCCAATTGAGAGTGGGCGAATTGCTACGCGCGGCGCTCGTTGAGGCCTTGGCGCGCGGCCATTTGCGCGATCCCGCGCTTCAAGGGGTCACGATCACCGTGACTCAAGTGCGGCTCTCGCCCGATCTTCGCCATGCAAAGGCCTATATCATGCCGCTCGGCGGCGTCCATGCCGATGAAGTGATCCCGGCGCTCAACCGCGCGGCGAGCTATTTGCGTCACGAGGTTGACCGTCGGGTCGAGCTTCGCGCATCGCCCGAATTGCGTTTCGAGCTCGATCAAACTTTCGAGGAAGCCTCGCGCATCGAGGCCTTGCTGCGCCAAACGCCGCCCGGCGCGCATGATTGAATCGGTGGCGCCGGCTCGGGCGCCGATCAATGGTTGGCTCGCAATCGATAAGCCGCTTGGGCTGAGTTCGGCCAAGGTCGTGGCGATCGTGAAACGGCTGACCGGGGCCGCGCGGGTCGGGCACGCGGGTACGCTCGATCCGCTGGCAAGTGGCATTCTGCCGATCGCGCTCGGCGAGGCGACCAAAACCGTTCAATTCGCCATGGGCGGGCGGAAGACCTATAGGTTTTCGCTCCGCTTTGGCGAAGCGCGGGCGACTGACGATGCCGAAGGCGAGGTCGTCGCGACTAGCGCGGTACGCCCGAACGCGGCCATGATCGAGGCCGCGCTGCCTGGTTTTGTGGGCGATATCCTGCAAACCCCACCAGCCTTTTCGGCGCTCCAGGTCGGCGGTAAGCGGGCCTATAAGGCCGCCCGCGAGGGCAAGCCGCTCGATTTGGCGCCAAGGCGTGCGTTGATTCATCAGCTTAAATTGCTCAGCGCCACGGCCGATGAGGCCGAGCTTGAGGTTAGTTGCGGCAAGGGGGTCTATGTTCGGGCGCTGGCGCGTGATTTGGCCGAAGCGCTGGGCACGGTCGGTTATGTCGCAAGGCTCAGGCGAACCGCGGTCGGCCCGTTCGGCGAGGCCGAGGCGATTTCGCTGGAAAGCCTGGAAACCCTCGGGCATAGTGCGGCACTCGTTCGCCACTTGTTTCCTGTCGACATCGTGCTGGCCGACATCCCGGCTCTGATTTTGACAGCTGACGAGGCGGCCCGCCTCAAGCACGGACAAGCCATCGGAGCGGCGCCTGTCGCCGGTTCCGAGCGTTTGGTCCAGGCTCGGTGCGAAGATCGGCTGATTGCGATCGCCGAACTCGTTGCCGGGCAGCTTAGGCCGGTCCGCGTGTTCAACCTCTGAGAATGGAGACCCAGATGTCGATTTCGCTGGAACGCAAATCCGGCCTTATTTCCGATTACGGTCGCAAGAAGGGCGATACCGGTTCGCCCGAGGTTCAAGTGGCGCTTTTGACCGAGCGCATCAACAACCTCTCCGAGCATTTCAAGGGCCATCAAAAGGACGTCCACTCGCGGCGCGGCCTGCTCATGATGGTGAGCCGCCGCCGGCGCCTGTTGGATTATCTTCGGCGCACCGACGCCTCAGGTTATAGCGAGTTGATTCAGCGCCTGGGGCTCAGAAAATAGCGATGATCATCTCTGCTGGCTTTAGGCACATTCGCCTGATGAGTGTGCCGCCAGCTCACAAGCATCATGATTGGCGGACCGGCACCAAGGCCGGCGCATCATCTGGCTTTGCCTTGTTTGTTGAAGTGGATAGGGCGCGGGCATAGGGCTCGCGTCCGCTGGAGGCATTGGCATTGGGCCATCGTCTCCATAGGTGGAAGGACGAAAGAATGTTCAAGATTACGCGCAAAGAAATTCAGTGGGGCGGGCGGCGGCTCGTCATCGAGACGGGGCGCATGGCGCGCCAGGCCGACGCCGCGGTGCTGGTCACCTATGGCGAGACCATCGTGTTGTGCACGGCGGTTGGCGCACGGGCCGCGAAGCCGGGTGTCGATTTCTTTCCGCTGACTGTCAATTATCAGGAAAAAGCATTCGCCGCCGGTAAAATTCCGGGCGGCTTTTTCAAGCGTGAAGGCCGGCCGAATGAAAAAGAGACGCTGACCTCGCGCCTGATCGATCGGCCGATCCGGCCGCTCTTCGTGCACGGTTTTCATAATGAGACGCAAGTCATCTGCACCGTGCTCTCGCATGACCTGGAGAACGATCCCGATATCGTCTCGCTGGTTGGCGCGTCGGCCGCGTTGACGCTTTCAGGTCTGCCGTTCCTTGGGCCGGTCGCGGGTTGCCGCGTCGGTTATATCGACGGCAAATACGTGCTCAACCCGACGATCCAGCAACTGCCTGAATCGAAACTCGACCTTATCGTCGCGGGCACAATTGATGGCGTGCTGATGGTCGAATCCGAAGCGAAGGAGCTGACCGAGGAAGTCATGCTCGGCGCGGTGAGTTTCGGTCACAAGGCGTCGCGCCCGGTGATCGATATGATCATCGAGATGGCCGAGACCTGCGCGAAGGAACCCTGGCCGGTGCCGGAGGAGAGTGCGGCCTTCAAGGCGCTCGACGTGCGTGTGCGCGCGGCCGCCGAAGCGGGCCTGCGCGCGGCTTATGCGACCACGGGCAAACAGGATCGCGTCGGCAAGCTTGATGCCGTGAAAAGCAGTGTGATGTCGACCATCGGCGCGGAAGAGGGCGTCGATAAAGTCGCGCTCGGCGGCATGCTGAAACATCTGGAGAAAGACATCGTGCGGAGCCAGGTGCTCAGCACGGGTCAGCGTATCGACGGACGCACAACCAAGGATGTCCGCGCCATCGATTGTCAGGCCGGCGTCTTACCGCGCGCCCATGGTTCGGCGCTCTTCACGCGGGGTGAAACCCAGGCGCTCGTCGTGGCGACGCTCGGCACCGGGCAAGATGAGCAGATCATGGATATGCTCGACGGCGAATATCGCGAGCATTTCATGCTGCATTATAATTTCCCTCCCTACGCCACCGGCGAGGCGAGCTTCATGCGCTCGCCAGGCCGTCGTGAAATCGGCCATGGCAAGCTCGCGTGGCGCTCGGTGCGCCCGCTTCTGCCGGCGAAGGAAGATTTCCCCTATACCATCCGCATTGTTTCGGAGATTACCGAATCGAACGGTTCCTCCTCGATGGCCAGCGTATGCGGCGCCTCGATGGCCCTGATGGATGCCGGCGTTCCCTTGAAAAACCCGGTGGCGGGCATCGCCATGGGCTTGATCAAGGAAGATCGCGGTTTTGCCGTGCTCTCCGACATTTTGGGCGATGAGGACCATCTCGGCGATATGGACTTCAAGGTCGCCGGTACCGAGACCGGCATCACGGCGCTTCAGATGGATATCAAGATCACCTCGATCACCGAGGAGATCATGACCGTCGCGCTCGGCCAAGCGCGCGAAGGCCGTCTGCATATTTTACGCGAGATGGGCAAGGCGATTGTCCAGGCGCGCGATTCGGTGAGCCAAAACGCGCCGCGTATCACGATCATCCATATTCCGAAGGATCGTATTCGCGAGATCATCGGTACGGGCGGCAAGGTGATTCGCGAAATTTGCGAAACGACCGGCACCAAGATCGATATCGAAGACGATGGCACGATCAAGATCGCCGCGGTTGAAGCCGCGGCGGGCGAGGCGGCGGTAAAGCGCATTCGCGACATCATCGCCGAACCCGAATTGGGCGTGATCTACACCGGCAAGGTCGTGAAGGTGGTCGATTTCGGCGCCTTCGTGAACTTCATCGGCAATCGCGATGGCTTGGTCCATATCTCCGAATTGTCGAGCGCGCGCGTCAAAGCGGTCGGCGATGTCGTCAAGGAAGGTGATGCGGTCAAAGTCAAGGTTTTGGCGATCGATGATCGCGGCAAGGTCAAATTGAGCATGAAGGTGGTCGATCAAGCGACGGGGGCGGACCTCAGCCAGCAGCAGGGTTCGGAGCCGCAACAGGCCGCCAATTGAGCTTGAAACCGGGGCGGGGGCCCGCCTGGGCCCCCGACTTCCCGATTTCGGCGTGGAGCGCGTGGCGTTAGACGGGCAAAAGCCGTTTGAATTTTACCTCAGGGCTTCCTAGGTAAAACCTTGAAGGCCGGCTGCCCGGCTTGGAGGGGTAGTTGAAGGCACTTAAATCGATGGTCATTTCGGGCCGCGAAGTGCTGCCGCTGGTGGAAGGCGGCAAGGGCATCGCCGTCTCGACCGGCATGAGTTCTGGCTATTGGGCCGCAGCCGGTGGCGTTGGCACCTTCTCGGGCGTCAATGCCGATTCCTACGATGCTTCGGGGCGCATCATTCCCCAAATCTATCGTGGTCGCACGCGCGTCGAGCGCCATGAAGAATTAATCGACTACGCCATCGAAGGCGGTGTCACGCAGGCCAAGATCGCGCACGACATGTCGGGCGGCGAAGGCCGCATCCACATGAACGTGTTGTGGGAGATGGCGAGTTGCGAGCGCGTGCTGCAGGGTGTGCTTGAGCGCACACGCGGCATTATTCACGGCGTTACGTGCGGGGCCGGCATGCCCTATCGCTTGGGCGAGATCGCGGCGCGTTATGGCGTTTATTACTATCCGATCGTTTCGTCATCGCGCGCGTTACGTGCGCTGTGGAAGCGTGCCTATCACCGGGCGTCGGAATTTCTCGGCGGCGTGGTCTATGAAGATCCCTGGCGTGCGGGCGGCCACAATGGCCTCTCCAATGTCGAGGATCCCGAGAAGCCCGAAACGCCTTTTCCGCGCGTGCTCGAGCTGCGCAACCAAATGCGCGAATACGGGCTCGGGCAGGTGCCGATCATCATGGCCGGTGGCGTTTGGTATTTGCGCGAGTGGGAAGATTGGATCGATAACCCTGAACTAGGCCCCATCGCCTTCCAACTTGGCACGCGCCCGCTATTGACGCGCGAGAGCCCGATTTCGGAAGCGTGGAAGCGCATTCTGCTCACGCTCAAAGAAGGCGATGTGCGGCTCAATCGGTTCAGCCCGACCGGGTTCTATTCGTCGGCCGTGCGCAACCGTTTCATCAATGAACTCCAGGAGCGCGAAGAGCGCCAGGTCGTTTATACCGAAGAACTCATTGGCGACCATTGCATCGCCTTCACCGGCGGGCCGCGCGGGCGGGTCTATTATCTCACCGCCGGCGATGCCACGCGCGCTCAGGAATGGGTGAAGCAGGGTTTCCATATGCCGATGAAGACACCGGATTCGACGCTGGTTTTCGTGACCGCTACCAAAGCGCGCGAGATCAGGGACGATCAGGCCGCTTGCATGGGGTGTCTAAGCCAGTGCCGGTTCAGCAATTGGGCCACCAATGCGACCCACTCGACCGGAAAAAAAGCCGATCCGCGCAGTTATTGCATTCAAAAAACGCTGCAAACCATCATCCATTCCGATGATACCGAGCAGCAGCTGATGTTTGCCGGTCATGGTGCCTATCGGTTCGCGTCGGACCCGTTCTATAGCAACGGGTTCATCCCCACCGTGAAGCAGCTTGTCGACCGTTTGTTGACCGGAGATTGAACGGTCGCGGCCGGCTCTCTTGAGAATCATTCTAAAATAGGTTAGACCCTGGCCTTCTGGGTGATGCGAGACCTCCGCCCAGTTTGAGGGTCATGACGATGGCGGCGTCGAGCGATAAAATCATCCGTGATGTGACGGCTCGGCTGCGTGCGGCCGGCATGCGGCCGACGCGCCAACGGATCGCGCTCGCACGCGCGTTGTTCGCCAAAGGCGATCGGCATATCACGGCCGAACAGCTCCACGCCGAAGCGCAAGACCAACATGTTGGGATCTCGCTCGCGACGGTCTACAACACCCTGCATCAATTCACGCGCGCGGGGCTGTTGCGCGAGCTTGCGATCGGTTCCGGCCGGTCCTATTTCGATACGAACCTCAGCCATCATCACCATTTTTTCTATGAAGGTTCGGGTCAGCTCGTTGACGTGGCGGGCGACCTCGTCAAAGTGTCGACGGTGCCCGCGCCGCCGAAGGGGACGCGCGTCGCGGGTATCGATGTGGTCATTCGCATCACCGAGCGGAACCGCTGAGCCTTGACGCACCGCGCGGCTCAAAATTTTCTAGATTAGAAACATTCTAAAATATTGACATCGGCCTCGCAGCTTTGCATATAGAGGAGGTCGGTATGTCCGCCATGCGACGCCCGACCCACCACGGTGTATCAATGTTCAGGGAGAAACGCCCATGCCGTCACTCAAGGGAACCAAGACCGAGAAGAATTTGAAAGACGCCTTCGCCGGCGAGTCGCAAGCGAATCGGCGCTACCTCTATTTCGCTCGTAAGGCCGATGTCGAAGGCTATAACGACGTCGCCGCCGTGTTCCGCTCGACCGCCGAGGGCGAGACCGGCCATGCGCACGGCCATCTCGATTTCCTGGTCGAAACCGGCGATCCGGCAACCGGCAAGCCGATCGGCCCGACGCATCAAAACCTGGCAGCCTCAATCGCCGGCGAGACCCATGAATACACGGACATGTATCCCGGCATGGCCCGCGCCGCGCGCCAAGAAGGCTTCGATGAGATCGCCGACTGGTTCGAGACGCTCGCCAAGGCCGAGAAGTCTCATGCCGGCCGCTTCCAGAAGTCGCTCGACACGCTCGGATAGGCCCTCACGGCGCGGGGTGGGCGCGTCTCACCGAGCGGTGAGCGGCCCGCCCCGCCCGCCTTTTGATGCTCTCCAAAAACCGGCACGGATTGGCTTCAATCCGAGAGGATCGACATGGGCGATAAGGCTTCGGCACGTCACATCATCGATTGGCAAAATCCCGATTTCTTCGATGCCAAGAAACTCGACGATGAAATGCGCCGGGTCTTCGATGTGTGCCATGGTTGCCGCGCGTGCAATCGACTGTGCGATTCCTTTCCGCGCCTATTCGAGCTGATCGACAATTCGTCCGATGAAACGCTCGAACCGGTGCCGTCGAGCGCATTCAAGAAGGTCGTCGATGCCTGCACGCTGTGCGACATGTGCTATATGTCGACGTGCCCCTACACGCCGCCGCATGAATGGGCGATCGACTTTCCGCACCTCATGCTGCGCTATCGTGCGGTCGAACACAAAGCGGGCGGCGCGCCGACCAAGGCCAGCGCACGCCTGACCGAGACCGACACCAACGGAAAAATCGCTCAAATTCTGGCGCCCGTGATGAATTGGGCGTCCGACCGCCGCAATGGTCTGACCCGCCCGGCGCTTGAGAAATTAGGCGGCGTTCATCGCGATGCGCCGCTGCCGCGCTATAAGACGCCGACACTGGTCAAGCGCGCGAAGAAATTGAAACCCACGATCAATGACCAGGCCACGGCGAAGGGGCGCAAGGCGGTCATCTTCGCGACCTGCTTCGCCAATTATAACCGGCCCGAGATCGGTGAAGCCGCGCTTGCCGTGCTGGCCAAGAACGGCATCGCCGCCGAGGTGGTCTATCCGCAATGTTGCGGCATGCCGCATCTCGAGCAGGGCGATCTCGCGCGCGTGGCGGAAAGCGCGCGCAGCGTGAGCCAGGCGCTCGCGCCCTATGTCGATAAGGGCTATGACGTGGTCACGCTGGTGCCGTCGTGCGCGCTCATGTTGAAAAGCGAATGGCCGCTTTTGCTGCCCCATGATCCGGCGGTGAAGGCGCTCGCCACGCGCACCTTCGACATGCCGGAATATGTCATCGACATCGCGCGAAAAGAAAAACTCGCCGAGGGATTGAAGCCGCTTGAGGGCGGCATCACGCTTCATCTCGCGTGCCATGCGCGCGCGCAGAATATCGGGCGTAAGGCGGCGGACATGCTGCAACTCATTCCTGAGATTAAACTCGATGTGATCGAGCGCTGTTCGGGCCATGGCGGCTCGCTCGGCATCGCGGCCGATTTTCATGAGACTGCGTTGAAGGTTGGCCGCCCCGTGGCGCGCGCGGCGCTCGAAAAGGCGAACCGCTTCGTGGCCTCGGAGTGCCCGCTCGCGGCGACGCACATTGTGAATGGCATGGAGAAACTCGCCGGGGCGAACACGCCGGATCAAGGCCTGCCGGCCGATCGCCGCGCCTTTCATCCGATCGAATTGTTCGCCAAGGCCTATGGGCTGATTCCATGAGCGCGGGCACCACATCAAATGGGCTTCGCAAACGGCATATCGAGGCCGCCGACCTGATGTCGATGGAGGCCTATGGCAAGGAGCGCAAGGAGCGCCGCAGTGCGGTGAGCGCGCTCAAGCGCAATCGACGCGTCGAGGTTGGGCCGTTCGCGACCTTTTATTTCGAATGCTATGAGACGATGTGGATGCAAATCCACGAGATGCTGTTTGTCGAACGTGGTGGCCCTGAGCAAATTCCAGGCGAACTCGCGGCCTATAATCCGCTTATCCCGCAGGGGCGCGAATTGATCGCGACGCTCATGTTGGAGATCGAAGATCCGATCGCGCGGGCGCGGGCCTTGGCGCGCCTCGGTCATGTCGAAGATACCATTGAGCTCGATCTTGGCGGGCTGATCGTGAAGGGCCAATCAGCCGATCACGACACCGAGCGCACGACCGAAGAGGGCAAGACCTCGTCGGTGCACTTCATCCGTTTTTCGTTCAGCGATGAGGCGACCCGCCGTTTCACGACGGTTGGTACGCGCGTGGTGCTCGGCTTTACCCACCCGAACTACGCCCATATGGCGGTCGTGCCCGAGGCGGTGCGTGCCGCGCTGGCCGAAGACCTCGATCCAGTCTAAGTCCAAACTTTATTGCAGGGTCTCGTTGGGGTACACGCCCCAAATTTCATCATGGCGAAGCCAGCCCGTATAACCGCGCGCTGACACCTCGCACCAGGCGTCTACGCAGGTTTTGAGCTCGACCAGCACGCCGGGCTCGGCCAAGGCCACCCCGCTCGCCGATTCACTGGGTTCTACTCGAAGTGATTGGACGCCGCCGGTTATCAAGGCCGTGCGTTGGCCCGACAATAAGGATTGATGGACCCAACCGAGCGTGCCTTCGGAATCCTTGATCTGACGCCAGACGTCGAATTGGGCGACGATTTCAACCGGATGACCGGCGCGCCGATAGACCCATTCGATCGGGTAGCGCTGGCCGGGCCCCGCGCGCAAATTGACCTCGTTGGATTTGAGCGAGGCGAAGCGCGGTAGCGGCAGCGCATCACCGCCTTGGTCATCGGCGGCATGGGCGGCGTGCACACCAGACGCGGCGACCATGAGGGCGATAAGTCCGAGAGCGCGCAATTTCCGCAGCATGGCCTCACAATAACGTGTAAGTGACGCGATGACAGATTGATGACCCGCCTGGGGCCGCGCGGTCAAGTCTTGGAGCGCTCGATTGTCTCGACCGGCGCCCTTTGCTAGGACTGTGACGGAATTGGTGTCGCGCCGGCCGTTGTCTCGTCTCGGGCGTTGGCCGGTCGAATAAGGGAGTCCTCATGCCGACTAGGCTACCGAAGCCCCGTGTCATCGTGACCCGCCGTCTGCCGGGCGAGATCGAGGCGCGCATGATGGAGCTGTTCGAGACCCGGCTGAACGAGGACGACCATCCGTTCAGCAAGGCCGAGCTGGTTGCCGCCGTCAAAGAGGCCGATATCCTGGTGCCGACCGTGACTGACCAGCTCGGGCCCGATGTGATTGGGCAGGCCGGGCCGAACCTCAAGCTGATCGCCAGTTTTGGCACCGGCATCGACCATATCGATTTGGATGCCGCGCGCGCGCGGAACCTCGTCGTGACCAATACGCCGGGCGTTCTGACCGAAGATACCGCGGACATGACGATGGCGTTGATTCTGGCCGCGCCACGCCGCTTGGCGGAGGGCGAGCGGCTCGCCCGTTCAGGCCAATGGAAGGGTTGGGCGCCCACCTTCATGCTCGGCCACCGCATTTATGGCAAAAGGCTTGGCATTATCGGCATGGGTCGCATCGGCCAGGCGGTGGCGCGGCGGGCGCGGGGCTTCGGCCTCTCAATCCACTATCACAATCGTACGCGGGTCCACCCTGATATCGAGGCCGAGCTTGAGGCGACCTATTGGCCGAGCCTCGATCAAATGCTGGCTCGCATGGAGCTCATCACGATTCATTGTCCGAGCACGCCCGCGACCTATCATTTGTTGTCGTCGCGCCGGCTCAAATTGCTTCAGAAAGACGCCTATATTTTCAATGTCGCGCGCGGTGGCGTGATCGATGAAGCCGAATTGGTTCGCTTGCTCGTGAATGGCGATATCGCCGGCGCCGGGCTCGATGTTTATGAACATGAACCCGCGATCAATCAGAAATTATTGAAGCTCGATAATGTCGTGCTTCTGCCGCACATGGGTTCGGCCACCATCGAAGGCCGCCTCGCCATGGGCGAGAAGGTATTAATCAACATCCAGACCTTTGTCGATGGGCACACACCGCCCGATCGCGTGATCGGGAACGATTGAGCAAGTGATGACGGCGTTTGCTGCTCCATGGATCAAACTCAAAAATCAAACAAAAGAATAGTCCCCCGATCTATGTCGTTCGTGAGATCATTCTTCCATCCTAAAATAAATGCTGTTAGCATTGATCTGAAGTGATCGTCGGGCGAACCTACATGGGGACGATCATGTTGAACCGCTACGCATCGAATTTTACGCAAGATTTCGTCGAGAAAATTAGCAAATCCGAAGACCTGAATGGGCTAACGGATATTTTCCAGCGATCCGTTGGTGATTTGGGCTTCTCGGCGTTCGCGCTTCATGTCGTGCGCATCGCCGGCATTCCGCAAAAAATGGTGTATGGCGTTACGACCTATGCCGAGGAGTGGGTCGCGCGTTATCGCGACGAAGATTATGTCGCGATCGACCCGATCATCGCGAACGGTCTGAGCCGTCAAATGCCGTTCGAATGGCGTGAAGCGGTCGGCAGTACCGAGCTCTCGACCAAACAGCGCCAATTCTTTGGCGAGGCTGGCGAGTTTGGCATCTCGTTTGGTTTTACCGTGCCGACTCACGGGCCCCACGCGCAATTCTCGGCGCTCACGGTAACGAGCGACGTGCCGGCCCATTTGGCGGGTCGATTGATTTCCGCCAATCGGTTTTTGGTTCATCTGATGGGGCTTTACTATAACGAGCATGTCGGCTCGATTTTGCTCAAGTAAATCCAAGGCCCCGAGGGGGAAGGCTCGATCGCGCCGGTGCTCTCCGCCCGCGAGAAGGACTGCTTGTCCTGGGTGGCGCAAGGCAAGAGCTCGTGGGAAATTTCTCGATTGTTCGGGATTAGCGAGCGGACCGTGAACTTTCACATCGAAAACGCCAAACGAAAGCTCGGCGTCTATAGCCGGCAGCACGCCGTCGTGAAGGCAGTGATCATGAAGCTCATTCTGATCTGAGCCGCGCGGCCTATTCCTTCATTTACCACAGCTTTGCGGCCCGCCCCTGTAAGCGCTTACAGGTGAGGAACGGCCATTAGAAGCGCTCTATTCCCGGGGTTCCATCTCGGGAGGCGTTTCAATGATAACAGTGATGAGCGGGGCAGATCGGGCGCGCTTTCTGCCAATCTTCGATTCCATGTTCGAGTTGCGGCACGAGGTGTTCGTTAAGCGCCTCGGTTGGCCGCTCAAAGCCACGGACGGCCGCGAGATCGATCAATTCGATCATGTGGATGCGCATTATTTGGTGTTGCCGAACACGGCGGGCGAGGTGGTCGCCTCGTGTCGCATGACGATGACGACCCGACCCAATTTGCTGAGCGATGTGTTTCCGCATCTGGTCGAGCGACCGCCCGTGCCGAAATCGCCCGAGGTTTGGGAGGTTAGCCGCGTCGCGGTTGATCATCGGCGCGAGCGGCTCGCCTTGTTGCCACAGGGGGTCAATCCCGCCGGCGCGCTTTTCTGTTCGATGTTCGAGTTCGCCATGATGGTCGGCGCGCGAAAATTGGTGTCGGTTTCCGACCCCTATATCGAGCGCATTTTGCGGATCGCGGGTTGGGCGCTCGAGCCCTTGGGCCCGGTGACGGCGCTCGCGAGCGGCGGCTCGGCCGTGGCCGAATCAGCGGATGTTTCGATCGAGCAGCTTTCCGCCATCAGGCGGCGGACGAAAACGCATGGTCCGGTTCTTGATGGCGCCCTGGTGCCGCAAAACATTCAGCAAGCCGCGTGATCTTCAATTCATCAACGGAGGCGCATTCACGATGCAATTAGGCGCGGACGAATGGCAGGCCGAGGGCCCGGCGGATCCACGGCGGCGTGTCGCCATGAATCTGGCGACCTGTTTGTTCTATCTCGAAACCGAGGCGACCAAGGCCTCGTTGGTTGAGCTGGCGCGGACGATCCACGACGTGGCGGTCAAGGCCACGGTGACGGCGTCCGACGCTTGATCACGAACTTATTTTTGCAAAAACTCGGGTCGGGGCGCCTTTGCCGTGCCGAACTCGTGTATAAATTCAGGGAGCTTGGCGTAGGGCGGCACTTATTCGACATGAATGGATGACATGACTGACGCGCCGTTTGTCATTCTGGTCGCGGGCGAGAGCGCGAGCATCCGCGCGAAGACGGTTCTGAAACTTCAGGACGCGTTGGGACCGTTTCGTGTCGTCGAGCCGGATTCCATGTGGGAGGCTGCCCGGCAGTGCGAGGCGCCGGCTCAGGTCGATTTCATCGTGGTCGACAATGATCTTGTCGAGCGTGTCGGCACGCGTTTTCTTTCGGGCTTGAGCGCGTTGCAGCCAGCGGCGCTGCTCGTGGTCTTTGGGCCGCCGCGCGCGCGTAGCACGGCGATCAAAATTCTCGAGGCGGGCGCCGCCGCCTATTTGCCGCACGATTTGGCGCCGCCTGAAATCGCCAAGGCGTTTGACGTGGTGCTCTCGGGCGCCATGTTCGCGCCAATTCCGCCGGCCACGTCATTGCCAAGTGAAGCAGACGCGGCGCCCCGTGCGCTCGTTCTGCCGTTTCTCGGCGCCAGCCCTGATCCGGCTCACCTTTCGACAAGCGAGCGCGACATCATGGCTTTGCTCGCGCGCGGGCGCTCAAACGCCGAAATCGCCTTTCTACTCGGGCGCTCGAAAGAAGCGGTGAGCGCGGAAATATTGGCTCTCATGGCACATTGGGGCCGAAGTGAACCGCCCAAGGCGCCGCGTAAAACCGGCAGCGAAAAAGATACCGCCGATCAGGCCGCCGATCACGACGACAGGCCGCATTGATCGAGGCGCCGAGGCTCTAAGCTAAGCGGTTGAACACATCGCCGCCGCGCCGCGACGATGGATCGAGAGATCGCAAATGGTGGGGTTCGCGCCGCAGAGCGGGCATTCGGGATCGGGTCTGACCTTCACTTTTCGGAAGGTCGCCGAGAGCGCCTCGTAAATCAAAAGCTGGCCCGACAGGCTATCGCCGATGCCGAGCAATTCCTTCAGCACTTCGGTCGCCTGAAGCGCGCCGACTGAGCCTGCGATCGCGCCGAGCACGCCCCCTTCCGCGCAGGAGGGAATGAGCCCGGGTGGTGGCGGCTCGCGGAAGAGGCAGCGATAGCAAGGGTGAGGGCCGCCAAGATACGCCTTATAGGTCGCCAGCTGGCCATCAAAGCGCAGGATCGAGCCCGAGACCAAGGGGCGTTTGGCGAAGAAGCAGGAATCGTTCAACAGAAAGCGCGTTTCGAAATTATCGCTGCCATCGGCGACCAGATCATAGGGCTCGATCAATGACAGCGCATTCTCGGCGGTCAGGCGCGTCGTGTGGCAGTTCACGCGCGTGGTGCGGTTGAGCGCGGCGAGGCTGGTCTTGGCGCTCTCGGTCTTTGGCGTGCCGATGCGGGCCTCGGTATGAATGATCTGGCGTTGCAAATTCGAGAGCGCGACCGAATCATCATCGACGATGCCAAGCGTGCCGACACCGGCGGCCGCGAGATAAAGCAGGAGCGGCGCACCAAGGCCGCCGGCGCCAACCACAAGCACGCGTGACTCGATCAATTTCGCCTGCCCCGCGCCGCCGACCTCGCCCAAAATCAAATGGCGGGCATAGCGTTCGAGATCCTGCGGCGCGAGCGGCATCCTCAGAGCCCGGCGAACAAATCGGTCGAGAGATAACGCTCGGCGAAGGAGGGGATGATGATGACGATGCGTTTGCCGGCCATCTCGGGCCGCGCGCCGACCTCGAGTGCCGCCGCGATGGCCGCGCCCGATGAAATGCCGACCGGCCAGCCGTCGAGCCTGGCGGCAAGGCGCGCGGTTTCGAAGGCGGTCTGATTGCCGATGCAGATGATCTCGTCGATCAAATCGGTCTTGAGGATCGAGGGCACGAAGCCGGCGCCGATGCCTTGAATCTTGTGCGGGCCGGGTTGGCCGCCCGATAGAACCGGCGAATCCTCAGGTTCAACCGCGATAATTTTGATGCTGGGCTTGCGTGCCTTCAGAACTTCGCCGACGCCGGTGATCGTGCCGCCGGTGCCGACCGCGCTCAAAAAAACATCGAGCTCGCCGTTCGTATCGGCCCAAATTTCTTCCGCCGTGGTGCGCCGGTGAATCTCCGGGTTCGATAGATTGTCGAACTGCATGGGCATAAACGCCTCGGGCAGGCTTTTGGTCAGGGCCTCGGCCCGCTTAATGGCACCGCGCATGCCTTCGGCAGCGGGGGTCAATTCGAGCTCGGCGCCCAAGAGCTTCAAGATCTTTCGGCGTTCGATCGACATGCTCTCGGGCATGGTGAGGATCAGGCGATAGCCTTTCGACGCCGCGACGAAGGCGAGGCCGATGCCGGTATTACCCGAGGTCGGCTCAACCAACACCGTGCGCCCGGCCACAATGCGACCGGCCTCTTCAGCGGCCTCGATCATGGCGACGCCGATACGATCCTTGACCGAGGCTAGTGGATTGAAAAACTCAAGCTTTCCTAGAATTTCAGCCTTGATGCCGCGTTCGGCCGGTAGGCGGTTCATGCGCACCAATGGCGTCGCGCCGATCGTCTCGGTGATCGAGGCGTAGATACGACCGCGAGCAAAGGGTGCGGGCGGTGGCACGAGCGTCTTCTTGCTGGTTGCCATGATGGATACTCCTCTAAATCGCGAAGTCGAAGCGCGTGCGCGATTCGCTTTCGACGCCGGCCTCTTGGGCGCGGCGGCACAAATCCTCGATCGTGACGCTATCGAGCCGCGCAATGACCTCGCGCTGCAGATCGTCCCAAAATGGCTTCAGCACGTGCTCGCCGAGCGGTGAAAATTGATCGGGCTCGTCGTCATCCCCGGCGGTTTCGATTTGGCTGACCGTACGCGCGATTTCGCCGATCGTAATGCGACGGCGCTCGCGCGCGAGCAAATAGCCGCCGCGTGGTCCCCTTACGCCGCGTAAGATGCCGTTATGAACGAGGCGCTGCATCACGAGCTCGAGATAGCGATGGGGAATGCCCTGGCGGCTCGCGATTTCGCGGCTTTGCACAGGTTTGGCGCCGCCATAATAGGCGATGTCGACCACGGCATCGATGGCGAAGCGCAATTTGCGTGAGACGCGCAGCATGGGTCAGCCTGTCTTCTGGTTGAGTGTGTTCAACCCGCTTGAGCCGAATCCGCCAGCACCGCGCGATGTTTCATCGAGGCTGGCGCGTTCCGTTAGTCTGGCGCGCACCACGGGTGCCACGACGAGCTGCGCGATGCGCATGCCGCGCGTGATGGTGACCGCTTCGGCGCCAAGGTTGATCAAAATGATTCCGATCTCCCCGCGATAATCGGCATCGATGGTGCCCGGGCTATTGAGCACCGTAACGCCTGATTTGAGTGCGAGGCCTGAGCGAGGCCTGATTTGCGCCTCATAGCCCTCGGGCAGAGCGATTGCGAGGCCGGTTGGCACGAGCGCGCGCGCGCCGGCGGCCAGAATCAAATCGGCGTCAAGCGCGGCCGGCAAATCGAGACCGGCTGAACCCGCGCTTGCATAGCTTGGCATTGGCAGGTCCGCGCCATGGGGCAGACGCCGAAGCGCGATGTTGATTTCCGCCGGCATCAGGATTTCGCCTTTGCGGATTTGGTCTTTAACGTGGTCGCGATGCGCTCGGCCAGACGCGCGGCGATCGCGGATTTGCTCAGATGCGGCCAATGCTCGACCTTGGCCTGGCCACCCGGCTGCACGACAAAAAGATGCAGCGTGTTGGCATCGCCGCCAAACGCGCCGGTCTTTGACGATACGTCATTCGCCAAGATCCAATCGCATTGCTTGCGGGCGAGCTTCTCGCGCGCGTTCTGCTCAACCTTCTCGGTCTCGGCGGCAAAGCCGATCACGAGGCGTGGTCGGTCTTTCTTGCGCGCGCTCAAATTGGCGAGAATATCGGGGTTGCGCACGAGCGCTAAGGTCGGCTCGTTCTTGCTAGCGCCTTTCTTTATTTTCTCCGGTGCCGGTTTGGCGACACGCCAATCGGCGACCGCCGCGGCGCAAATCGCGACATCGGCAGGCAAGGTGGCCTCGCACGCGGCGAGCATTTGCTGCGCGGTTTCGACATGAATTGTCGTGACGCCCGGTGGATCGGCTTCCGCGGTCGGCCCGGCGACTAGCGTTACGTGCGCGCCAAGCTGGGCGCAGGCCGTGGCAATCGCGTGGCCCTGTTTGCCGGATGAACGATTGCCGATAAAGCGCACCGGATCGATCGGCTCATAAGTCGGCCCGCTGGTCACAAGGACGCGCGTGCCCGAAAGCGCGCCTGAGTTGACCAGCGCCGCCTCGATCGCCGCGATGATATCGGCGGGCTCCGCCATTCGGCCCGGGCCATATTCGCCACAGGCCATGGCGCCGGTGTCAGGCCCAATGCGCAAAATACCATCCGCTTCGAGGCGCGCGACATTGCGTCGTGTCGCGGCGTGCTCCCACATGCGCACGTTCATGGCCGGCGCGATCAGCACTTTTTTGTCGGTCGCGAGCAAAACGGTCGCGGCCAAATCATCGGCGATGCCGGCGGCCATTTTGGCGATCAAATTCGCGGTCGCCGGCGCCACGATCAGAAGGTCGGCGTCGCGCGAAAGCTCGATGTGCCCCATCTCGGCTTCATCGGTGAGCGAGAAGAGGTCGCTATAGACCTTGTCTTCGCTGAGCGCGCCGAGCGAAAGGGGGGTCACGAATTCGGCGCCAGCCGCCGTCAGCACGCAGCGAACGCTCGCGCCGCGTTCCCTCAGCCGGCGAATAAGCTCAAGGCTCTTATAGGCGGCAATACCGCCGGCAACGATGAGCAGGATGCGTTTGCCTTGCAGCACCGAAATGGCCTTTATCAGATTGTCCGTTCTTTTCGTGTATTTAAGGTAGAGCGTCCGGCTGGTTCGGGCAAGTGGCGTTCGCCAGCGGGGCCTATCTAAAGCAGCTGAATGATGACCAAAGCGGCCAGGAGTGCCGCGATGACGCCCAAAATAGCGTGCA
The DNA here is from genome assembly GCA_945902735.1 of Rhizobium sp. Q54. Classification (GTDB taxonomy): domain Bacteria; phylum Pseudomonadota; class Alphaproteobacteria; order UBA828; family UBA828; genus SHWC01. The sequence continues at coordinate 34,234 of CAMDNF010000007.1, forward strand.
GCCCGGTCAGGCGGCTGCGTCGCCCGGTGCCCGCGCGGGATGGCCCAAAACGGGCGCTATCTTCAAGGTTTCCGAGCAGGCGTTCGGCGCGAGCGATCAGGCGCGGCACGCGGCGCGCGGCCTCGATCGTGTCCTTCACCATCTCGGCCACTCTGGCCTCGCGCCCGAGATTGACGCGCACCCAGGCCTCCATCAGCGGGCGCGCGATCACCCACATGTTCTCATCGGGGCTCAAATGCCGGCACAGACCTTCGGCCATCAAGAGCGTTTTTTGCAACAAGAGGAGATGGGGTTGCGTCTCCATCTCGAAGGTCTCGGTCACCTTGAACAAGTGGGCGAGCAATTGGGCGACCGAAATTTCATTGAGCGGGCGGCCCAAAATCGGCTCGCCGATCGAGCGTAGCGCCTGGATGAACGCCTCGCGCGATTTGCTGCGCGGCACATAGCCCGCCTCGAAATGCACATCGGCGACGCGTTCATAGTCGCCGGTCAGAAAGCCGACCAACATCTCGGCGATATAGCGGCGCGTGTCGCGATCGAGCCGGCCCATAATGCCGAAATCGAGCGCGATGATGGCGCCATCGGCCGCGACCATCAGATTGCCGGGATGCAGATCGGCGTGAAAAAAGCCATCGCGGAACACTTGATTGAAAAACGCGGTCGAGGCGCGCGCGACGATCGCGCGTAAGTCATGCCCGGCCGCCATCAGCGCATCGCGCTCGTCGATCGGAATGCCGGCCATCCGCTCAAGGGTCAGCACGCGCTGGCTGGTGCGCGACCAATCAATCAGCGGTACACGGAAATCGGCGTCATTGGCGGTGTTCTCGCCCAATTCCGAAGCAGCGGCGGCTTCGAAGCGGAGGTCCATCTCGATCGCCACGGTATCGGCGAAGGTGCGCACCACTTCGACCGGCTTCAAGCGTCGCCAAGACGGCAGAGCTCGTTCGGCCAAAGCGGCCAGCCAGAAGAAGAGATCGAGATCGCGGCGAAAAGCGCGCTCGATATTGGGTCGCAGCACCTTGACCGCGACGGCGCGGCCATCCTTGGTGATCGCGAAATGAACCTGCGCGATCGAGGCGGCGGCAATCGGCGTGTTGTCGAACGAGGCAAATAATTCGCCGATCGGTTTGCCGAGCTCGGCCTCGATGATCGCGCGCGCCTCGGCCCCGGGGAAGGGCGGCAATTTGTCGTGCAGCGCGGTGAGGTCGCGCGCCACCGCTTCGCCGATCAAATCGGGTCGGGTCGAAAGGGCCTGACCGAATTTGATGAAGGTGGGACCGAGCGCCTCGAAGGCTTTGGTCAGGCGCTCGCCCGGACGGCCGGTCTTGCGGCGAGTTTTCGGTACAAGGCCGATCAGATCGATCAAGAATGGTGCAATGCGGGCGTCCTTGAGGAGAAACAACGCGTCGAACCGCCCCAAGGTCCAAGCAATGACGAGCAGGCGCCAGAGGTTGCGAAAAATGCGCATGACGGGGCTCGTTGCTACCGGTCGGCCTAGACCGGTCAGACCCGATAGCCGGAATGAAGCGCGGCGATGCCGCCGCTGAGCCGCCGATAGCTGACGCCACCGAAGCCGGCATTTCGGATCAGGCCGGCAAAGGTATCGGGCGGGGGAAACCGCCGGATGCTCTCGACCAAATAGCGGTAGGAGCCGGCGTCTCGCGCGATGGCCGCGCCCATGAGCGGAATGACCGCGAAGGAGTAGAGGTCATAAAGTTTGTCGAGGCCGGGCATGACCTCTGGGCTGAACTCAAGGCAAAGATAACGCCCGCCGGGCTTCAGCACGCGCGCCGCTTCGGCCAGCGCGGCCTCGATCCGGGTCAAATTGCGGACGCCGAAGGCAATGGTATAGGCATCGAACGAGCGCGCCTTGAAGGGCAGATGTTCCGCATCGCCCACAACCCATTCAATGCCATGCAGAATACCGCGGTCGAGCGCGCGGTCGCGCCCCGCCTCGACCATCTTTTGGCTCAGATCGCATACGGTGATGCCGCCGCCCGCTGTTGTTCCCAGGCGTTCGCTCATGCGAAACGCGATATCGCCCGTGCCGCCCGCCACGTCGATGATGTTCATGCCGGGCTTTGGCTTGAGCCATTCCACCATCTCGCGCTTCCAAAGCCGATGAATGCCGCCGCTCATGACGTCGTTCATCACGTCATAGCGGCGCGCGACGCGCTCGAACACGTCGCGCACGAGGCCCAGTTTTTCCTCGGCGGCGACGCGGGCGAAGCCGAAATCGACGGACTCGGCGTCGGTGGCTGATTTGTCATCGATGGGCATGGGGCCTGAGGATAGCGAAGCGGCCTCCAAGGCGCTACGTTTAGGCCATGCCCGAGCTACCTGAAGTTGAAACCGTCAGGCGCGGCCTGGAGCGCCGGGTGCTCGACCGACCCATCGTCGCGGCCGAGGCGCGCCGGCCCGATCTCCGCATTCCTTTGCCGGAGAATTTGGCCGGGCAGCTGACAGGTCGGCGCATTACCCGGCTCAGCCGGCGAGCCAAATATATCAGGGCGCACTTGGACGACGGCCAGGTCCTTATTATTCATTTGGGCATGTCGGGCCGGTTGGTGGTGCATGACCGCCCGCCAAGCCAATTCGAGACCCATGAGCATGTGCGTATCGGCTTCGAGGGCGGGGTTACGGTCAGCTATACCGATCACCGCCGCTTTGGGTTGATCACCCTGACGGATGAAAAGGCGCTTGAGGCTCATCGTTTTTTCGCCCATCTGGGTCCGGAGCCGCTCGACCCCACTTTTACCGGTGCGGTGCTGGCGGCGCGCCTGGTGGGTAAGGCGACCCCCCTCAAGGCCGCGTTGCTCGACCAGCAGGTGGTCGCCGGGCTCGGCAATATTTATGTGTGCGAAGCGCTCTATCAGGCTGGGCTTGGCCCCAAACGCCTCGCCCATACGGTCAAGGTCGAGCGCGCCGATCGGTTGGTCGTCGCCATCAAAGACGTGCTCGGGCGGGCCCTCGAGGCGGGCGGTTCCTCGCTCCGGGATTATGTGCAAGCCTCGGGCGAGGCGGGTTATTTTCAGCACACCTTCGCCGTTTATGACCGCGAGGGCGAGGGTTGCCCGGGCTGCGATTGCGCTGGCGGGGTGCGGCGGATCGTGCAAAGCAACCGCTCGACATTCTATTGCGCCAAGCGCCAACGGTGATGTAGGAGGCTGGCCTCATGGGTCTTGCCACATGGCGACATAAAGGCCGCGCACTCTTGCTTGGGGCCATTCTTCTGGGGGCGCCTATGTCGGCGCAGGCCGATCATCGCCAAGCCTTTGTCGGCGGGGTGGAGGATCTACCCCTGATGGATGGGCTGGCGGAAGATCGGGCGGCGGGCCTCGTGTTCGACAAACCGGATGGGCGCCTGGTCGATGCCTATGCGTCGGGGTCGGTTTCGCCCGAGGCAGTCGGCACCTTTTATAAGGAGACGTTGCCCGAGCTCGGTTGGCGCGTGGTTGGGCCGCTGATCTTCGAACGCGAGGGCGAGCGGCTTAGCATCGAGATCGAGGGGTCGGCCGGCGAGGTGCTGGTGAGATTTCACTTGGCGCCGCGTTGAATCATGCGCCCCCATCAACCTGATGGGGGCGGGCAACTAGAGGAGTACGAGGTCTATGGCCTACGAGACCATCATCGTCGATCGCCGGGGCCGCGTTGGGCTGATTACGCTCAATCGACCGAAGGCGCTCAATGCGTTGAATGCGACACTCATTGAAGAGCTCAATGAGGCGCTCGACGAATTCGAAGCGGCGTCCGAGATCGGCGCCATCGTGATCACCGGTAGCGAAAAAGCCTTCGCGGCCGGCGCGGACATTAAAGAGATGCAGTCGAAGAATTTCGTCGACGCCTTCATGGGCGATTTCATCGGCGCGTGGGACCATGTGACGCGGTGCAAGAAACCTGTCATCGCGGCGGTCGCAGGCTATGCTCTTGGTGGCGGCTGCGAACTTGCGATGATGTGCGACATCATCATCGCGGCCGACAATGCGAAGTTCGGCCAGCCAGAAATCACGCTCGGTGTCATTCCGGGGGCCGGTGGCACGCAACGTTTGACCCGCGCGGTTGGTAAGGCCAAGGCGATGGAGTTGATCCTTTCCGGCCGCAACATGGACGCGCAGGAGGCCGAACGCACTGGTCTGGTGAGCCGGGTCGTGCCGGCGGCAACGCTGCTCGATGAGGCCATGAAGCTGGCCGAGCGGATCGCCCATTTCTCCCAACCGATTGTTGCAATGGCCAAAGCTGCCGTTAACCGTGCCTTCGAGACGAGCTTGGCCGAAGGCGTCCGTTATGAGCGGGCGGCGTTTTACTCAACCTTCGCAACCGCCGACCAAAAAGAGGGGATGTTGGCTTTTGTCGAGAAACGAGCCCCACAATTCGGTAATAAATGATAGGGTTTGGCCGGAATTGACGGGGCGGGGGCCGAGGGCTATAACCGCGCCCTTCATACGCGCAGTTTGCGCGACATAAGAGGAATTCGATGGCCACCACCATTCAGGCGAAGAAGCGCGCTCGCCAAACCTTGAAGCGCACGGCGCGCAATCGCGCTCGTAAGAACCGCGTGCGTACATTCGTTCGCGGCTTCGAGGAAGTGATCGAGACAAAAGATCCGGCGAAGACAGACGCCGCGTTTCGCACCGCTGAGTCCGAGATCATGCGTGGTGTGACCAAAGGCGTCATGCGCAAGAAGACGGCATCGCGTAAAGTGTCGCGTCTTCACAAGCGGTTGAAGGCACTGTCCGCGAAGGCGTGACGTGGATCGCGGAATGGGCAAGCCTTTCCGTCAAAAATTTTCGTGATCGATCTTTAAAGAATACGATCTGTGATAAGAGCGCGATGCATCAAGCATCGCGCTTTTTTTGTTGAAACATGATCGCGTTATGCGCGTTGATGACGCCACATGCGATGCGTCGTTGCAACAATCTGACGAGTTCTTATTTCAGACCCGTTGTCAGGCCGCGACCATCGCATTAGTTTGACAGTGTTCCAAATGGCCCTGAGGCCGTTTGAACAATCCGCACGGAGCGAGACGTTTAATTCGGGCAAACGAGGCAGGCCGTTGTGCTCGCTTGTTGGCAACTCGTTGTTTATAGTGCTCGATACGAAGCGCGGCGGCAAGAACGGCGAGACTAAGGCGACGTGTGGGGAGGGGACCAAGCACGATGTCGGCGGGAGAGGCGCGCCAAAGAGCGCGCGAGCGACTCTTGGGAGAAGAGGGCTATGCGGGGGATGTCACGCCGAAAGAAGCGTGGGAAATCCTCGCGGGCGATTCCACCGCGACGCTGATCGACGTTCGTACCGATGCCGAATGGGGTTATGTCGGTCTCCCGGACTTGAGTTCACTCGGTAAGCAGCCGGCACTAATTAGTTGGCAGCTGTTTCCGTCGATGGCGGTCAATCAAGATTTTGTCGGAGAGGTCGAGCGCGCGATGGCGAATAAAGACGCGCCACTCATTCTATTGTGTCGCTCCGGTGCGCGGTCAAAGTCCGCCGCGCAGGCTTTGACCGCGCGCGGCTACCGCGCTTGCTTCAATGTTCTCGATGGGTTCGAGGGGCCGCCTGATGGGGCACGGCGCCGCGGTGCCGTTGCGGGCTGGAAGGCCAGCGGCTTGCCCTGGAGGCAAGGTTGAGCGCCGTGGAGAACCAGGGTCAACCTCGCGATCCCTTGCTCGAGGCCCAGTGGCAGCGCGTGCGCGGGCGGCTACGCGGCGAATTAGGCGAATCAGCCTATCAAAACTGGCTTAAGCCGTTGACCTTGAACGGGCTTGAGGGTGGCGAAGTGCGTCTGGGGGCGCCGTCGCGCTTTCTGCGCGATTGGGTGCTCTCGCGTTATGCCGGTCGGATTCGCGCACTTTGGTCGGCGGAGAACCCGAAGGTATTAAGCGTCGGTCTCAAACTTACGCCCGTGCAGGACATTGTAAGTTCCGCGCCGCCAATCGTCGCGGACGAGCCCGCGCTTCATACGGGCGAGAGCCATTCCCCGCGTGGTCCGCTTGCGCGCGCCAGTGACGAAGATGAAGGCGCTCACTCCTCGCCGCTCAATCCGCGTTTCCGTTTCGGCACATTCGTCATCGGTAAGCCGAATGAGTTTGCCTATGCTGCGGCGCGCCGTGTTGCCGAATCCAATGAAGTGCCGTTCAATCCGCTTTATCTTTATGGCGGCGTCGGCCTCGGCAAAACGCATCTAATGCACGCGATCGCCTGGCATATACGCGAGCGCGATCCTTCGCGGCGCGTGCTTTATTTGTCGGCAGAACGTTTCATGTATCAGTTTGTGCGCGCGGTGCGCTTCAAAGATACCATGCTATTCAAGGAACAGTTCCGCTCGGCCGATGTGCTGATGATTGATGATGTTCAATTCATTTGCGGCAAGGATTCGACGCAAGAGGAGTTTTTCCATACGTTCAACGCGCTGGTTGATCACAACCGGCAGATCGTGATTTCCGGCGATCGCAGCCCGAGCGATCTGGACCAGATGGAAGAGCGGTTGCGCTCGCGTCTTGGCTGGGGTCTGGTCGCCGATATTCACGCGACCACCTATGAGCTGAGGCTCGGCATTTTGCAGAGCAAGGCGGAATTGACCGGCACGCCGAACATACCCAAAGAGGTGATCGAGTTCCTGGCGCACAGAATCAACTCCAATGTGCGCGAACTTGAAATGGCGTTTAATCGCGTTACGGCGCACGCGACTTTGGTTGGGCGCGCCATTTCGATCGAGATGACCCAAGACGTCTTGCGCGATGTGCTGCGCGCCAGCGATCGGCGCGTGACGATTGAGGAAATTCAACGCCGGGTGGCTGAACACTACAATATCAAGCCGTCCGAAATGTCGTCCGAGCGGCGCGCGCGGGCGGTGGCTCGGCCGCGCCAGGTGGCGATGTATTTGGCCAAGCAATTGACCACTCGTTCGCTGCCTGAGATCGGCCGTAAATTCGGCGGCCGCGACCATACGACCGTGATGCACGCGGTACGCGTGATCGAGGAATTGCGCCAAACCGACAGCGGAATCGCCGAAGATGTCGAGCTCCTCAAGCGGCTCCTGGAAGGCTGACCGGTCGAGCACACTGCTAGCCTGGTTTTCGCCAATTATTCTCGATATTTGACACAGCCCTCCGGGCCCCGATTAGGGGTTTGTCCGGGGCCCCCCAATGCTATAATCCCCTGCTCCCCGCCGCGTCGCGCTTGGCGGGGTTTGGGGCATGGCGCGCGGCCGATCGAGGCGGCGCTCAGGGCTTAACCGCAACCGAGACATACCGGTCATCATGAAGCTGACCATTGAACGTACCGCCCTCCTAAAATCCTTGAGCCACGTGCAGAGCGTGGTTGAACGGCGCAGCACGATTCCGATCCTCTCGAACGTTCGGATCGAGGCTACAAGCGCCGGCCAGGTCAGGCTCACCGCGACCGATATGGACCTCGCGATTGTGGCCGCCGCGCCGGCCAATGTGGCGCGCGCCGGCGCGACAACGACAAGCGCGCACACGCTTTATGACATCGTGCGCAAACTGCCGGAGGGTTCGCAGCTCGAATTTACACCCGGCGGCAATGACGGCCGGCTTGTGCTGCGCTCAGGGCGCGCCAAATACGAGCTGCCATGCTTGCCGGTCGAAGACTTTCCGGTCATGGCGGAGGGTGAACTGCCCTATGAATTCTCGCTGCCGGCTGCCGATCTCAAACGTCTGATCGCTAAGACCCGCTTCGCGATCTCGACCGAGGAGACCCGGTATTATTTGAACGGCATTTATCTGCACGCCGCGGCGGTCGAGGGCCAGGGTCGCCTCCGCGCGGTCGCGACCGATGGGCACCGGCTGGCGCGCGTCGATGTGGCGCTGCCCGATGGGGCCGCCGGCATGCCGGGCGTTATCGTGCCGCGCAAGGCGGTTGGCGAGCTCGCGAAATTGATCGAGGAGACCGATGGCGCGGTAACGATCGCCTTGTCGGAGAGCAAAATCCGCTTCGGCTTTGGCGGGGCCACGCTGACCTCGAAGCTGATCGACGGGGCCTTCCCCGATTATGAGAGGGTCATTCCGACCGGCAATGACAAGCGCGTCGTGGTGGGCAATCGGGAATTGCGCGAGGCGGTCGATCGCGTCTCGACGATCTCGATGGAAAAATCGCGCGCGATCAAGCTGGCGATTTCCAAAGGCAAGTTGGTTATTTCGGCGGCAAGCCCAGAGGCCGGTAGCGGTGTCGAGGAACTCGATGCCGCCTATGACGACGTGCCCTTGGAGATTGGCTTCAACGCGCGCTACATCCTCGACATGACCGATCAGGTCGAGGGCAAGGAGATCACCTTCATGCTCTCCGACACCGCGTCGCCGACCTTGGTACAAGATGCCGCCGACGACAGCGGAGTCTTCGTGATCATGCCCATGCGGGTTTAGCGAAATTGAACGCACCGGGACGTGGTTCGCCGCTCATCTCTAGCCTTGCGCTGAATCCTGTCATCGTCGCGCGCCCACCGGCGCGTTTGGCGTTGGCGCGGCTCGTGCTGCATGGCTTTCGCGGCTATGAGGCCGTGCGGCTCAGGCTGGGGCCGGAGCCCGTGGTGCTGACCGGGCCGAATGGCGCGGGCAAAACCAATTTGTTGGAGGCGATCTCCTATCTCAGCCCGGGGCGGGGCCTGCGCAATGCACGGCTGAGCGAAATCTTGCGCGATGGCGGTGTACTAACCGTCTCGCCACGGCAAATTTCATCCGCCGCCTCATTGCGGCAGTGGTCCGTCGCCGCGACGGTGTTAACGCCGCGCGGCGAGGTTGAGATTGCGTCGGGTTTCGAAGCCGATGACAGCGCGACGGAACGACGCCGCGTGCGCGTCGATGGGCAGAACGCCGGCGGCCAGGCCGCGCTTGCCGAACATCTCGCCATGGTGTGGCTGACGCCCACCATGGATCGCTTGTTCGTCGAAGGCCCGCCCGCGCGCCGCCGCTTTTTGGACCGACTGGTCTTTGCCTTGGATCCGGCCCATGCCGGTCGCACCTTGGCGTTCGAGCGCGGCCGGCGCGCGCGCGCGCGGCTCTTGGCCGAAGGGCGCTTCGACGACGCTTGGCTTGGTGCGATCGAGCACGATATGGCGGAGCGCGCGGTGGCAATCGCGGCGGCGCGGCTCGACCTGATCGCACGGCTCGATGGCGCCATTGCCGAGACCGACGGGTCGTTTCCAAAACCAGCGCCATTAGCCAATGGCATGATCGAGGCTTGGCTTGACGCCTGCCCGGCGCTCGAGACCGAAGAGCGCTATCGCCGTCATCTCGCGGCGATGCGCCGGCGCGATGCCGAGGCCGCGAGTTGCGATGGTCCGCACCGGAGCGATCTCGAGGTGCGCTTCGCCATGACCGGCCGTCACGCCGAACACTGTTCGACCGGCGAGCAGAAGGCGTTGCTCATCGCCCTGGTGCTGGCGCATGCGCGCCTGATCGAGCGCCTCAAAGGCGCGGCGCCGATTCTCTTGCTCGATGAGGTGGTCGCCCATCTCGATGAAGCACGCCGACGCGATCTGATCGATCAATTGCTCGCGCTCAACAGCCAAGTTTGGCTGACCGGCACGGAGCCTGAGACATTCGCTAAATTATCCGGCCTCGCGCGCTTCTTTTCCGTGCGCCATGCGACAGTGACCGAGGAGTTCCACCGTGTCTGACCCCACCTCCAACGTGCCTGAGACGCGCGATGCCGTGCTCGGCGCCGAATCCTATGGCGCCGAATCGATCAAGGTCCTGAAAGGCCTCGATGCCGTTCGCAAGCGCCCCGGCATGTATATCGGCGATACGGACGATGGCTCGGGCCTCCACCGCATGATCTATGAGGTGGTCGATAATGCGGTCGATGAAGCGCTCGCCGGGTACTGCGACAAGATCGTTGTGACGTTGAACCCCGATGGCAGTTGCACCGTGCGCGACAATGGGCGCGGCGTGCCGACCGCAATCCACGAAGAAGAGGGTGTGTCCGCCGCCGAGGTGATCATGACCCGGCTGCATGCCGGCGGTAAATTCGATCAAAACATCTACAAAGTGTCCGGCGGTTTGCACGGGGTCGGCGTTTCGGTGGTCAATGCGCTCTCGGAATGCCTCGATCTTCGCGTGTGGCGCGAGGGCAAAGAGCATTATATGCGATTCCGTCACGGCAATGCCGAGGCCCCGCTCAAGGTGATCGGCGATGCGCCGACGGGCAAGACCGGCACGGAAGTCACCTTCTTGCCGTCAACCGCGACGTTTACCAAAACGGAATTCGATTTCGAAACGCTCGAGCATCGCCTGCGCGAACTCGCCTTCCTCAACGCCAATGTCAAAGTGGAGTTGACCGACGCGCGTTCGACCGAGCCGAAAGTCATCAATCTGCATTATGCCGGCGGCATCGGCGCCTTTGTGGTCTATCTCGACCGCGCCAAGCAACCGCTCATTCCGCAGACAATTTATTTTCGTGGTCAGGTCGATCTGGTTGCCGTCGAGTGCGCGTTGCAGTGGAATGATTCCTACCATGAGACGATGTTGTGCTTTACCAACAACATCCGCCAGGCCGATGGCGGCACGCACCTTGCGGGCTTTCGCGCCGCGCTGACGCGCACGATCAATACCTTCGTTTCGTCGAGCGCCATGGCCAAGCGCGAGAAAATTGCCGTGACCGGCGACGATGCGCGCGAAGGCTTGACCGCGGTGCTCTCGGTTAAAGTGCCCGACCCGAAATTCTCCTCGCAGACGAAAGAAAAGCTCGTGTCGTCCGAGGTGCGGACCGCCGTCGAAACCGTGATTGCCGAGCAACTCGGCGCCTGGTTCGAGGAGCACCCCGCCGATGCCAAGGCGATCCTCGCCAAGGCCATCGAGGCCGCGGCGGCACGCGAAGCAGCGCGCAAGGCGCGCGATCTGACGCGGCGCAAGGGTGCCCTCGATATAGCGAACCTGCCAGGCAAACTTGCCGATTGTCAGGAGCGCGACCCCAAACTCTGCGAATTGTTTTTAGTCGAGGGCGATTCGGCCGGCGGTTCGGCCAAGCAGGGGCGCAATCGGCGCTTCCAGGCGATCTTGCCACTGCGCGGCAAGATTTTGAATGTGGAGCGTGCGCGGCTCGACAAGATGCTGTCGTCGGTTGAAATCGGCACGATCATCGCCGCGCTCGGCACCGGCATCGGCCAAGAGGAATTCGACGTTTCGAAACTGCGCTACGGCAAGATTATCATCATGACCGACGCCGATGTCGACGGCTCGCATATCAGAACGCTGTTGCTCACCTTCTTTTTCCGCAACATGGCGGATTTGGTGAAGGAGGGGCATCTCTATATCGCCCAGCCACCGCTCTATCGGGTCAAGCGAGGCCAGAGCGAGGTTTATCTCAAGGGCGACCGAGAGCTTGAGAACCATCTCATCATGGCGGGCATTGAAGATGCCGTGCTGGTGTTGGGCGATGGCAGCCAGCGCGCCGGTATTGATTTGCGGGCGCTGGTGGAAGAGGCGCGCGAAGTCACGGGCCTTGTGAAGGCGCTGACGCGCCGCGTCGATCGGCGCATCGTCGAGCAGGCGGCGATTGCCGGCGCGCTCAGTCTCGAGGTGCTCGGCAATAAGGAAGTCGCCGATGAGGCCGCCACCTATATCGCCAAACGGCTCGACTTTTTATCGCCTGAGATCGAACGTGGCTGGAGCGGCTCAACTGTCGAGGGGCAGAAGGGCCGCTCCTTCCGCTTCACGCGCATGACGCGCGGTGTGAGCGAAACCCATGTGATCGACGCGGTTCTGATCTCGACGCCCGAGGCGCGCCGGCTCGATGCCATGGCGGGCGATCTGCAGCTCGTCTATGGCAAGCTCGCGCCGATGCCGGCGCTAAAGCGAAAAGATGGCCAGGTCGAAATCGGCTCGGCGACCGCTTTGATCGAGGCGGTGTTCGAAGCCGGGCGCAAGGGCCTCGCCGTGCAACGATACAAAGGCCTGGGCGAAATGAACCCGAGCCAATTGTGGGAAACCACGCTCGACCCCGAGGCGCGCACCATGAAACGCGTCGAGATCAGGGACGCGCAAGAGGCCGACGAGATTTTCACCACGCTGATGGGCGACGTGGTCGAGCCCCGGCGCGAATTCATCCAAGAGAACGCGCTCAAAGTGGTGAATTTGGACGTGTGAGCCGGGGGCCGCCGGCTCACATGGCTCCTTCTTCATCTTGCCGAGGACGAGCCATGGCGGTGCTCGCGGCGGCGCCAAGTTCGGCGGGTGATGGCAGATCGCCAAGGCTCCTCACCACCACGTCACGCGACGAAAGCTTTAAGCCGGCCGCATCGAAGGCCTTCAACAGCCGGTGATAGATTTCGCGCCGGAGCACGAATTGCTCGCCGGGGCGCGCCGTGAATTTGATGCCGATCACCGCCGAATAATCCTCGACACGTCTGACGCCCTGGCTCTTCGGCGACTCGATCATGTCCTTGGCAAGCTCGGGGTCGGCCGCCAACTCGGCCGCGACCGCCTTGACCGCCTTCTTCACTTTGTTCGGGTCGACGTCGAGCGCAAAGGGAAACTCGATCTTGACCACCACCTAATCGCGGCTGTGGTTGGTAAGGGAGTGAATTTCACCGAATGGCAGCGTATGCAACGCGCCACGATGATGTCTGAGCCGCATCGAGCGCAACGAGATGGCTTCGACCGTGCCACGAATATTGCCAGCTTCGACATATTCGCCAACCCTGAACGCATCGTCGATCAGAAAGAAAATGCCTGACACGATGTCGCGTACCAGTGTTTGTGCGCCAAAACCAACCGCGATGCCGACAATGCCGGCCGCACCCAAGAGTGGCGCGATCTCGACCCCGATCGCCGAAAGCGAGATTAAGCCGATTGCCACCAAAAGCAGCGCGCCGAGCGCTTTACGGAACAGCGGCAGAAGCGTGGCGATGCGGGTACGTCTTGACACTTCATCGGGGTCGCCGGCCGCATCGCTGATGCGTCGATCGATCCAGCGCCGTGCGGCATGCCAAACGAAATCCGCGATCAGCAATGCAATCAAAACTTCGATCGCGGCACGCATCGCGCGTGAGGCCGAATTATCTTGCACAACGATGCTGGCCGGCGATAGGCCCCAGGCGTCAACGGTTAGGGCGATGCCCGCGAGCACGATGAAGGCGCGCACGATGCGTTCGACCAGCGAGGCAAGAGCGCTCGGCGCGACCGGTTCGGCATCCTGAGCGGTGCCGGTCCGGCCATCGATCACGGCGCGTACGATCTGGCGTCCAATCCGGATGATGGGTGGCACCAGCCCGATGGTGGCGACCGTGATGGCAAGCGCCGGCATGCCGGCAAAAATCAAGGCCACGACCCCGAGTGCGCCCGCGGTCCAGAACCAGCGCTCAAGCTCGGCGCCGATCGAGCGCCGCGCTGCGGTCTCCGCGTCGGCGCCGCTCACATGCCGCCAACGCCAGACAAAGGCGACAAACAAGAATGCCACCAATACCGTGGTGCCATCCCTGATCAGGGCAACGCTGGGATCCGTGGCGCCAAGCGCGCGTACCCAATCGGCACTCATGAAACCGAAGGCGGCGACCACGGGAATGCCGATCGACCAGCGATAGATCATCCAGGCCGAGCGCCGGCCCATCGGCACCATGCGGATCGCCTTGAACCATGGCGCCACGATGAAGCGCGCCAGCATCGCGGCGAAACCACCCGTCAAGAAGACCCATAGATAGGCCATTAAGAGGGGGCGCACAGCCTCCGGCCACGATACGGCGAAGAACGCGCCGATACTGCCGAGCGCGACCATGCCCATCGAGATCAGGGTTACGATCACGCGGGCGATGAAGAACATGACCCGATCGCCCGCCGTCACCCGAAGCGCATTGACGATGCGAAGGCGGATCGAACGCGACACGCGCCAGAACAATCGCTCGGCGAAATAGCCGGCCAGGCAGAACATCACGACGAAGCCGGCGACCTGGCCGTGAAAGCCGCCGATCGACTGGCTGAGCCGATTGCCGATGACGTCCATCTCGGCGGGCAACGCAACGGCGCCCGCTGTCCAGCGCGCGAAGCGGTGGGATAGCGCCGCCCCGGCGCCTTCCGCCGCCAGCCTCGCTTCATCCGCCGCGCCAGGGGTGGGGCCAGGGGTCGCGCCTTGCGCCGCCTGATCGAGAAAGGCACGCACCGCGGGGTCGTCCATCAATTCGATAAAGCGACTGACGGACTCGGCCTCCTCCGCAACGGCATGGCTTGTCAGCATGACGGCCACGAGCAGAAACGCTCTAACGAACGCCAACCAGCGAATTCCTATCTGACCCATCTCACTTCCCCGGGACTATGACGGCCCAACCATATAGAGGCGATATCTCGCGTTCTAGCCATCGGCCCGGTCGATCAGATGCGCGAATGAGCCGAAGACGGTTCCAACGCGCCGGCCGATCCGGCCGAGTGACGCGCCCATTGCATCGCGCGCGTCGAACAATGGTTCGACATCGCCTTCGCTGACGATTGTCGCGTAATGAAATTCATGACCCTTGAAGCGCGTGCCTTTTTGCCCGAGCGGTGAATCGGCTGCCAATTCGAGCGTGCGATAGCCCAAATGAAGTTTGCGTGCCGCGAACGAGGTTTCGAGC
>CAMDNF010000008.1:0-45606 GCA_945902735.1 Rhizobium sp. Q54
CGCGCGGCCGCCTCGGACGCCAAAATAAGCGCCGCGGCGCCATCATTCACGCCCGAGGCATTGCCGGCGGTCACCGTGCCACCAGCCCGAAAAGGCGTCGGCAATTTGGCGAGAGACTCTATTTTTGTGTCGGGCCTGGGATGCTCGTCGCGGTCGACCACGAGGGCTGGCCCCTTCGCCTGGGCGATTTCCACGGGCACGATTTCAGCGGCGTAGACACCGGCCTCGATCGCCTTGCCCGCCCGCTGCTGGCTGCGCAACGCAAAGGCATCTTGGTCGGCGCGATTGATCTGATATTCCGCCGCGACGTTCTCGGCGGTCTCGGGCATGGAATCGATGCCATAACGCTCTTTCATCAGCCGATTGACGAAGCGCCAGCCGAGCGTCGTGTCCTCGATCTTGGCATTGCGCGAAAAGGCGGAATCCGCTTTGCCTATCACGAACGGCGCGCGCGTCATGCTCTCGACGCCGCCGGCAATCATCAGCGACGCCTCGCCAGCGCGAATGGCGCGCGCGGCCGTGCCAACCGCATCGAGGCCCGAGCCGCAGAGCCGATTGATCGTTGCGCCCGGTACGCTGGCGGGCAGGCCGGCCAATAAGAGCGCCATGCGCGCGACATTGCGGTTATCTTCGCCGGCCTGATTGGCGCAGCCGAAAATCAAATCGTCGACCGCCTGCCAATCGACGCGCGGATTTCGTTTGATCAGGGCCGCCAGCGGAACGGCGCCGAGATCATCGGCCCGCACCTGGGCGAGCGCGCCGCCAAATCGACCGATCGGCGTCCGCACGGCATCGCAAATAAAAGCATCGGGCATAAACTCTCTCCGCTCGTTCAGGCCGCCGCATTGCCGTGCGCGCGCGCGGTGCGGTCATGCAGCGCGCGTAGGGTCTCAAGCTCCGCTTGGGTCGGCGGCGGCGTGGTCTCGAGCGTGTTCGCGATCCGAAGTTTCCACCCCGTGGCGGCGATTGCCTGCTCCTTGGTATTGCCGGGGTGAAGCGCGACCAATTCAAGCTCGCGGGTTTCGGGGTGCGGTTTCAAAACACCGAGATCGGTGATCACGACGCTCGGGCCTTTGCCCTGAAGCCCGGCGCGCTTGCGCGCATCGCCCCCGTCGAGATGCCCGGCCGAGGTGATGAAATCGAGCGTCTCGACAAAGGTTCGCGCGCCTTGCCGCAGCACGATGAATACCTCGCCGGCCGAGCCCGCGATTTCAGGCGCGCCGCCCGCTCCGGGCAGCCGCACTTTCGGCTTGGCATAGGGGCCGATCACGGTGGTGTTGATATTGGCGAAGCGGTCGATCTGCGCCGCGCCCAAAAAACCAATATCGATGCGGCCGCCTTGCAACCAATAGCGAAACATTTCCGGCACCGAGACGACCGTATCGGCGGTGGCCGACAATTCGCCATCGCCGATTGAAAGCGGCAGCACATCGGGCTTGGTGCCAATCGTGCCGGATTCGTAAATCAACACGATGTCGGGCGCGTGGGTGAGCCGCGCGAGATTCGAGGCCGCGCTCGGCAGGCCGATCCCGACGAAACAGACCATGTTGTTCTTCAACAAGCGGGCGGCCGCGATGGTCATCATCTCGTCGGCGCTGTAATTCGGCTCAGCCATGGGACACCTGCTTCGACTGCGCGCCAACGAGGCTACGTTCATAATCGGCGAAATCCGCCGTCGACATGACGTGACGATTCATCCACGCCAGGAACGTCTCGCGGTCGCGCGAAATATCGTCCCAATCGCTATAAAACTTGTTGTCGCGGCCATAATAGCCTTCGGCATAAGACGGCCTCGCCCCGTGCGGCACCAGACAGACCGCGCTGACCACCCAATGCGGCAGGATCACCGCATTGCGTGGCGCATCGAGCGCATCGACGATTTCCTCAACCGTGACGATCGCACGCTTGGCTGCCAACACGGCCTCTTTTTGCACACCGACAATGCCCCAGAGCAGGACATTGCCCTTGCGATCGGCCTTTTGGGCATGGATGACCGCGACGTCAGGGCGGACGGACGGGACCGCCGCGAGCACTTCGCCGGTGAACGGGCAGGTCAGCGATTTGATTTCCTTGTTGTGCTTCGGCAGATCATTGCCGACATAGCCGCGCATGACCGCGAAGGGCAAACCGCTCGCGCCCGCGGCATAGGCATTGGCGAGGTCCGCGTGGCTTCGCTCGTTCACCTTGAGCGGCGCCGGCCAGTCCTTCTCGATCGCGTCGCGAAAGCGATGGAGCGAGCCGACACCGGGATTGCCGCCCCAGGAGAAAACGAGCTCGCGCGCAACACCCATGCCGATCATCTGGTCATAGATGATATCGGGCGTCATACGCACCAGCGCGAGGTCGCGCTTTTTCTGGCGAATGATTTCATGCCCGGCGGCAAAGGGAATGAGATGCGTGAAGCCCTCGCAGGCCACACGATCGCCATCGTAAATCAGTCCAGCAATCGCCTCGCGAAGCGATATCAACTCAGCCATGGAACGTTCCTGCCTCAATAGTCCGACTATAGCGGCACAAAGGCGCCACACCACACCCGCATCGCGCGCGCCGCCTCACACGGCTTCGCTTCTGGCGCCCTGCTCCGACACGAGCGAAATGGCTTGGGCGAGAACTTCTGGCCCCGCCCCTGGGCGTGTCCCGTTTTCCGATATGAATCGGCGAAAGGCGCGGGACCCCGTAAGGCCGTTGAATAAGCCCAGCATGTGACGTGCCACCGAATAAAACGGCACGCCACGCCGGCGCGCGACCTCGATATAGGGGATCATGGCGCGCGCCACGTCGTGACGGCTTGGTATGGGCCCAGTGGCGCCAAAAATGAGGCGGTCGGCCTCAAGGAGGGTATAGGGGTCTTGATAGGCCGTGCGACCGATCATCACGCCATCAAGTCGATCCAGCGCGTCTCGGGCCATCTCCAAACTCGTCACGCCGCCATTGAGAATGATGGTGAGGTCGGGTCGCTCGGCCTTCAGGCGATGCACGACGTCATATTGCAGCGGCGGAATCTCCCGATTGTCCTTGGGCGTCAGGCCGGTCAGGATCGCGATACGGGCATGGACGATGAAGACACGGCAACCTGCCGCCGCGACGCAATCGATGAATTGCAAAAATTCCTCATAGCTCTCGCGACCATCAATGCCGATGCGGCTTTTTACCGTGACAGGAATCGAGACCGCGCGCCGCATCGCTTCGACCGCGCGCGCAACCGTTTCGGGCTCGGCCATCAAACAGGCGCCGAAGCGCGCACTTTGCACGCGCTGGCTCGGGCAGCCGACATTCAAATTGATTTCGTCATAACCCCACGCGGCCCCAATCGCCGCCGCCGCGGCGAGCTGTTGGGCGTCGGCCCCACCTAATTGCAAAGCGAGGCCGTGTTCGGCCGGATCGAAGCCCAGCAAATGCTCCCGGTCGCCGCGCAGGATCGCGGCCGCGGTGATCATTTCGGTATAGAGCAACGTATGCCGCGAGATTTGACGGAGGAAGTATCGCGCGTGGCGATCCGTCCAATCCATCATCGGCGCGACCGCGAGCCGCCGGTCGATCGAGGTGATTTCAGTCATGGCGGCGCACCATACAAGCCCGGCCATTCGCCTGCAAACCAGCGTTTTGTCGGGTTCCGACCGTTCGGGACACCCTACAATGCCAGACCCTTTGACTCGGTGAAAGCGCCCGGCCTACAACAGCCGAGCCGGCGGCCCCAGGAATGGCCGCCATGATAGTGGGGAGAGCACAAATGGCGCGGCATCGGATTGCCGTGATCCCGGGCGATGGGATCGGCAAAGAGGTTGTACCCGAGGCTATACGGGTGCTCGACAAGGTTGGCGCGCGCCATGGCGTGAGCTTCGACTGGACACATCTGGATTGGTCTTGCGAGACCTATGCCAAGACCGGCCGCATGATGCCGGAAGATGGCATCGCGCAATTAACCAAGTTCGAATCGATCTTCTTGGGCGCGGTCGGCTTTCCGGGCGTGCCGGACCATGTGTCGCTTTGGGGTCTTTTGATCCCGCTGCGGCGCGCCTTCCGCCAATACGTCAATGAGCGGCCGATCCGCCTGATGAAAGGTGTCGCCTCGCCGCTCGCGGGCCGCAAGGCCGGCGACATCGATCTCGTGATCATTCGCGAAAACAACGAGGGCGAATATTCCGAAATGGGCGGGCGCATGTATCGCGACACGCCCGAGGAATTCGCCATTCAGGAAAGCGTGTTCACCCGCAAGGGCGTCGACCGCATCATCACCTATGCGTTCGAACTGGCCCGCAAGCGCCGCAAGCATGTTACCTCGGCGACCAAATCAAATGGCATCATTCACACCATGCCGTTTTGGGATGAGCGTTTCGCCGTGATCAAGGCGAAATACCCCGACGTCAAGGCCGACCAATATCACATCGACATTTTAAGCGCGCATTTCGTGCAGCACCCGGATTGGTTCGACGTCGTGGTCGGCAGCAATCTGTTCGGCGATATTCTGTCGGACCTCGGCGCGGCGGTGGTCGGCGGCATGGGTTTGGCGCCCGCCGCCAATATCAACCCCGAAAAAGATTATCCCTCGATGTTCGAGCCGGTGCATGGCTCGGCACCGGATATCGCGGGCAAGATATTCGCCAATCCGATCGCGCAAATTTGGACCGGCGCCATGTTGCTCGATCATCTGGGCCATAACGCCGCGGCGCGCGAGGTCGAGGCCGCGATCGAACGCGTGCTGGCCGAGGGCAAAATCAGGACCCGCGATCTCGGCGGCACCGCCGACACCGCTTCCATGGGCAAGGCAATCGCGGACGCACTTTAAAAGGCAGGAGCCGCGCCACAGCAGCGCGGCATCACAAGGGAGGTAAACATGGCCTATCGTCTAACCGTGACTTATCCGAACGAACCCAATGGCAAGTTCGATTTCACCTACTACCGCGACAAGCACATGCCGATGGTACGCACGCGCCTCGGCACCAATATCACGCGAACCGAGATCGGCAAGGGGACGGCATCGGGAGATGGCGGCAAGCCCGGGTTCGTGTGCGTTGGCCAGGTCTGGTTCAAGTCACTGCCGGAGTTTCAGGCCAGCCTCAAGCAGCATGGCGCCGAGATCATGGGCGATATTCCGAACTACACGAATATCAAGCCGAACGTGCAGATCGAAGAACTGGTGAGCTAGCGCGTCATCACGGCTGACACGGAGCGCAATCATGACCCTCAAGGATATGCGTCGGCGTAGCCTTTGGCTCGGCGAGGCGCTGCGGGACGATGACAACAAAGCCCCGCCGCTCGGCGGCGAGGCACGCGCCGATGTTTGCATTGTCGGCGGTGGCTTCACGGGGCTGTGGACCGCCATTCGGCTGAAAGAAGCGCAACCTTCGCTCGATGTCGCGATCATCGAGAAGGATTTTTGCGGCGCGGGCGCGAGCGGGCGCAATGGCGGATTCGTTTTGTCGTGGTGGGCGAAGTTTCTTTCACTCAAGAAAATTTGCGGCGAGGAAGAAGCCGTGCGTCTGGCCAAGGCGTCGGCCGACAATGTGACCGAGCTTGGCAAATTCTGTGCGGCCAATGGCATCGATAGCCATTACCGCAAGGATGGCTGGCTCTGGGCGGCGACCAGCGCGGCACAAATTGGCGCCTGGCAAGGCACCATGGACGCCGCCGAGAAATGGCAATTGCGCCCGTTCGAAGACTGGACGCCGGATGAGGTCTCGCGCCGCTCGGGTTCGCCCCGCCACATCGCCGGCATTTTCGAGCCGAGTGCCGCAACCGTGCAGCCGGCGCTCCTCGCGCGTGGCCTTCGCCGCGTCGCGCTTGAGAAGGGTGTCCGGATTTATGAAGAAACGCCGATGCAAAAGCTCGTGCGCGGTCGACCGCCCAAAGTGGTGACGGAAAATGGCTCGATCACAGCCGGCAAAGTGATCCTCGCCATGAACGCCTGGGGCATAGGCTTTCCCGAATTGCGCAAGGGCATTGTCGTGGTTTCGAGCGATATCGTCGGCACCGAGGCCGCGCCCGAAAAGCTCAAGGCCAATGGGTGGGACAATGGCATGTGCATCTCGGACGGCCGGACGCTCGTGCATTATTACCGCACCACCAAAGACGGCCGCATCGCCTTCGGCAAGGGTGGCATGAACGGCAATCTGCCGTTCGGCGGGCGGGTTGGCGAGAAATTCGATGGGCCATCGCGGCTGGCGGATGGCGTCGAACAGTGGTTCCGCTGGACCTACCCGCAATTGGCCGACATCAAGATCGAGACCAGTTGGACCGGGCCGATCGACCGTTCGAAGACCGGCCTGCCCCATTTCGGCCGCTTCGAGGATTGCCCGGACGTGCTTTATGGCATCGGCTATTCCGGCAATGGCGTGGGCCCGTGCGCGCTTGGCGGGCGGATTCTGGCCTCGCTCGCGTTGGAGAAGAAAGACGAGTGGTCGACCTGCGGCCTGGTGCGGCCGCTGACGCGCGATTTTCCGCCCGAGCCGATCCGCTATGTCGGTGGGCTCCTTGTGCAGAAGGCGGTCGCCGCCAAGGACCGCGCCGAGGATGAAGGGCGCTCGCCGGGTCCGCTGGTCGATTATCTCGCCAGCTTCGCCCCCGCCGGCCTCTCCCCCTTCAAGGGCCAGAAGGCGGGGCTGGAGGAAAAGCCGCGCTGATACGGCGCCGCCCTTCCTTCTTCGTCATGGCCCGACTTGATCGGGCCATCCAGCCTACTCCGCCGAAGCAGCCGCTTCGGCTGCGAAGGCTGGATCGCGCAGCGAATCCGTTGCCAGTATGGATGGCCCGGTCAAGCCGGGCCATGACGGTTGAGTGGATGCGCGGCCATTGTGCCCTTAACCGGCCACCCAGCCGATTGACTCCGCGGCGCCGGCCAAGGACACTCTCCTGACCTGTCGTACGTATTGGATTGGGAGGATTTTACCTTGGGTCAGATGGTCGGCATCGATGTCGGGGGCACGTTCACGGATTTCGTGGCCTATGACCCGGTGCAGAAGCAACTCAAAGTCTGGAAGACACTTTCAACCCCGCGCGATCCAGGCGAAGGCATCCTAGGCGGCATCGAAAAGGGTGGCGCGCTCGGCGCGATAGACCATCTGCGCTTCGGCACCACGATCGCGACCAATGCGATCCTCGAACGCAAGGGCGCGATGGTCGCCTATATCACCACCGAAGGCTTCAAGGACGTTCCGTTCATTCAGCGCGGCAAGCGCAAGGCGCATTACGACATCACCTGGGTGAAGTCGAAGCCCTTGGTGCGCCGCCAGCATTGTCATGAGGTGCGCGGGCGCATCACGGCGCGCGGCGGCGAATACACGCCGCTCGATGAAGATCGCGTGCGCGCGCTGGCGAAGGAGATCGCGGCCGACAAGTCGGTCGAGGCGGTTGCGGTGTGCTTGCTGTTTTCTTATGTCACGCCGGTGCATGAGCGAAAGATCAAGGAGATCTTCGCCGAGCTTTGCCCAACCAAGCCGCTCTCGGTTTCCTATGACGTGTTGCCGAAGTGGAAGGAGCATGAGCGCTCCTCGACCACGATCGCGGACGCCTATGTGAAACCGCTGGTCAGCCGGCATTTGAGAAACCTCAAGGC
The DNA here is from genome assembly GCA_945902735.1 of Rhizobium sp. Q54. Lineage (GTDB taxonomy): Bacteria > Pseudomonadota > Alphaproteobacteria > UBA828 > UBA828 > SHWC01. The sequence continues at coordinate 7,553 of CAMDNF010000008.1, forward strand.
GCGCTTCGAGGCACGTGGCATCGGCACCAAGCGCATCGCGGTGATCCGCTCGAATGGCGGCGAGATGACGGTCGATGGCGCGGCCGACATGCCGATCCAGATGACGCTCTCAGGCCCGACCGGTGGTGTGGTCGGCGCCAAACAGATCGCGAAATTGATCGGCGTCGATCAGCTGGTCACGCTCGATATGGGCGGCACCTCGACCGATGTGGCAACCGTGGTGAATGGTCGCGAGAGCTTCACCACGAGCTTCGAGATCGAATTCGGCGTGCCGATCCAAATTCCGATGATCGATATTCGCACCATGGGCGCGGGCGGCGGCTCGCTCGCTTGGATCGACAAAGGCGGCATGTTGCGCGTGGGGCCCGAGAGCGCGGGCGCGGACCCCGGCCCGGCCTGCTATCGCATGGGCGGCACGCGCGCGACCGTAACGGATGCCAATGTGGTTTTGGGCCGCATCAACCCTGCGAATTTTCTTGGTGGGGAAATGGCGCTCGATGCCGAGGCGGCGCGAAGCGCGGTGGCCGAAATCGCCAAGGCGATCGGCAAGACGACTGAAGAAACCGCGCTCGCCATGGTGCAGATCGCCAACAACAACATGATCGGCGCGTTGCGTTGGGTGTTGACCGAACGCGGGCTCGACCCGCGCGATTTTACGTTGCTCGCCTTCGGCGGCGCGGGTCCCGTGCATGTGACCGATTTGATGTATCACGCCGGCATCCCGAGCGGCGTGGTGCCGAATTATCCGGGCCAGTTCTCGGCCTTCGGCTTCATCATGACCGATGCGCGGATCGATCTCGAGCGCACCGCACAGATGACCTCGAAGGCGTTCGATGCGCCACACGCCAACCAAGTGTTGAGCGACCTGTTGAAAGAAAGCGTCGCGGCGCTCAAGGAGCAGGACTATACCGACCGCATCGAGCTGCATCGCTCGCTCGAAATGCGCTATTTCGGCCAGAACCACGAGCTCGACGTGCCGATCGCGTTTGATCAGTTCACGCCCGCGACCATTACCTCGATTTGGGATGCTTTTCATAAGGCGCACAAAGCGCGCTTCAATTTCGATATTCCGGGCGAGACCATTGAGCTGATCTCGATCAAGGTGACCGCCGTATCGCTGACCGAGAAGCCCGATTTGCCGAAGCTCGAAGCCTCAAGCGCGACACCGAAGCCGGTGGCGCGGCGCCCGGTTATCTTCGATCAAGGGGCGGTCGACACGCCGGTCTATGACCGAGGCGCGCTCAAGGCCGGGCAGCGCTTTGTCGGCCCGGCGGTGATCGAGGAACCGGCCTCGGTGACGGTCGTCAGGCCGGGCGATGCGGTGCGGATCGATGATTATGGTAATATCCTGATCGGCAAGATCGCGGCGGCGTAGGTTGGTCAGGGTCTTTGACGCGCGGCGTGATGCAATTGTTTCTTTTCGTCATTGCCGGGCTTGACCCGGCAATCCAGACTATAGGTAGGCCTGGATGCCCGGGTCTCCGCCCGGGCATGACCCAGGGAAGTAGCGACGACAGAGCCTGATCGGTAATGATCCATCGGCAGAAAGGGTGATCGTCTCATGGATATGGTCGCGATGAACATCATTGATTCGGCGATGGTCGCCATCTGTCGCGAGATGGGTGTCAATGTGCAGAAGACCGCCTATTCAACGATCTTCTCCGAGGCGGAGGACTTCACCTGCGCGCTCGCCAGCCCCGAGGGCGAAATGATCTCGGTCGCCGAGTTCTGCCCGGCGCAGATCGGCGGCGTGCCTCTCCTCGTCCGCTCCATGGTGCGCGAGGTCGGCGCCGCCGCGATCGAAGAAGGCGATGTGATCGTCCACAATGACCCCTATCGCGGTGGCCTCCACACGCCCGAGCACACCATGTTCAAGCCGATCTTCGTCGATGGCGAGTTGATGGGTTTCGCGGTTTGCATCGGCCATTTCGTCGAGGTCGGCGGCATGGTGCCGGGCGGCTTTCCCGGCGAAGCGACGGAGATATTCCACGAAGGCTTCCGCGTGCCGCCGGTCAAGATCGTCAAACGCGGCAAGGACGTGCCCGAAGTATGGAAACTTCTGCTCGCCAATGTGCGCACGCCGCGCGGCAATTATGGCGATTTGCGCGCGCTGATCAGTGCGGTCGATCTCGGTGAGCGGCGCCTGAAGGAGCTGATCGGCAAATACGGCAAGGCTACCTTCCGTCAAACCGTCAGCGACCTCATGGATTATTCGGAAGCGCGCATGCGTGCCGAAATCAAGGCATTTCCCGATGGCCATTATGGCTTCGAGGATTTCATCGAGGACGACGGCATCGAGGACAAGGAATACAGGATCAAGGTCACTGTGCATGTGCAGGGAAATGAGGTGGTGATCGATTACACCGGCTCATCGCCCCAGGCCAAAGGCCCGATCAATGCGACGCTCGGTGTTGCCTGGTCGGCCTCCTACAACGCCATGCTGCATTTGACCGATCCCTCGATTCCGAAAAATTCGGGCTGCTTCCGCCCGATCCGCGTGATCGCGCCGGCCGGCAGCGTGATGAACGTCAATTATCCGGGCTCGGAGGTTGGCGGGAACACCGAAACCCATCCCTTGATCGTCGCCTGCATTTTGGGCGCGATGGCCGAGGCGGCGCCCAATCGGGTGATGGCCTCTGAAGGCACCACGCATGGCTGCTTCGTGTTCGGCGGCTATGACGAACTCAATGACGAGCCGTTCGGCGCGTTCGATTTCTCTTATGTCGGCTATGGCGGGCGGGCGTTCGCCGATGGCAATGACGCGACCGATTCGATCAACGGCAATTGCGCCAATACGCCGACCGAGGTGTTCGAAACGCGCTATCCGTGGATCGTCGAGGAATATGCGCTGAGGCAGGATTCGGGCGGCGCGGGCGAGCATCGCGGCGGGCTCTCGATCTCAAAGACCATGCTGTCGACCGGCCCGGTCATGATCAGCCAGATGACCAACAAGCATAAGCGCCGGGCCTGGGGCCTCAAGGACGGGCGCGAAGGCGTTTCGGGCGCGACGCTCTATTTGCAGGCCAATGGCAATCGCTGGCAGACCATTTCGGAAGCCTTCGGCAAGGTCAGCCCAAGCAAATATTCCAACGTGCCGATCAAGCCGGGCGAGCGCGTCTCGGTCAAAGCGCCGGGCGGTGGCGGCTATGGCGACCCCAAGAAGCGCGATCGCCGTCTCATCGTCGACGACGTGGTCGAAGGGTTTATCTCGCGCAAGAAGGCGAAAGAGGATTATGGCTTCGAGGAGCGCTGGATCGCGGCCTATGGTGGCGATGCGCCGAGTGATAAGGCGGCGGAATGACGGGAGCCGAATATTGACGTGCCCCGGCGCGTCACGTTAAGCATTGACGCGCCGAGGCGCGTCACACAAAGCAAAGAACAAGCCACAGGGAAACAGGGTCAATCATGCGCTTTTCAGATAACGGCTATTACATCGAACGCTACGTCAAATGCGACAATTGCGGCGTGCTGATCTATGACGAGGGCCTCAAGGCCGAGACCAAGGAAGGCTCCAAGCTCTATTGCACGGACTGGTGCATCGAATGGGCCAAAATGCGCATGGATGGGGTCGAGAACCCACGCCTGCCGCTGCCCAAGGAAGGCATCCACAAGGTCGGCTGACGATCAACGTCCCTTAAAGATGGATTTGCGTTTTTCGAGGAAGGCGGCGGTACCCTCAGCCTTGTCCTCGCTCGCGAGCAGGAGAGCGAAGGCGCGCCGCTCATAGGCCAGGCCATCGGCCAGGCCCATCGTATAGGCCTTCAACACGCTATCCTTGGCGACGCGGAGTGCAAGCGCCGGCTTCGCGGCGATCGTCTCGGCCAGGGCCAGCGCGCGGGGCGTGGCGTCGCCCGTGGGCGTTAACTCCGCCACCAGCCCGGCCGCAAGCGCTTCCTGCGCCGTGATTGGCTGGCCGGTCAGCACCATTTTCATGGCGAGCGATTTGCCGACCAAACGCGGCAACCATTGCGTGCCGCCACCGCCCGGCAATATCCCGAGATTGATCTCGGGCGTGCCGAAGCGCGCGCCCTCCCCCGCCACCACGATATCGGCCGAGAGCGCAAGCTCGAGCCCGCCGCCCAAACAAAACCCCTCGACCGCCGCGATGAGCGGCTTCGAAAAGGCGCGGATGGTCGCCCAGTGGCGTCCGCGCGGTTCGGTCTCGGCCATGACCGGCGTTTTGACGGCGAGCTCGTTGATGTCAGCGCCCGCGGCAAACACCTGGTTGCCGCCCGTAAGCACGATGCAGGCAATCGTCTCGTCGTCATTTGCTTCGATCAGCGCGGTCGCGACGGCGCCGAGCAGCGAGGTTGCCAGTGCATTGCGCTTCTCGGGTCGATTGAGCGTGAGCAACAGCACGCCGGGTTTGGGCCGCGTGACGAGGAGTTCCGCCTGATCTGCCATGACCATCCCTATATCGAAGCGCGATGCGTTGTCTGGGGTTTCACGTTACCGCCGCAATTTGGGCGAAGCGCGGTTCGCGCCACTCGCCGCTCTTTAGAATGGCGACCAGCGTCTCGACCGCGTCAAAAACATCCACATAGCGCACATAAAGCGGCGCGAAACCGAAGCGCATGAGGTCGGGCGCGCGGAAATCGCCGATCACGCCACGCGCGATCAAGGCCTGCATGATCGGATAGCCTTGCGCGTGGCTGAAAGAGACCTGGCTGCCACGTTGCGCCGCCTCGCGCGGCGAGGCCAATAGGAAATCGTTTCCGGCACAGCGCTGTTCGACCAAGGCGATGAAGATGTCGGTCAGCGCCATCGACTTGGCGCGGAGTTGTTTCATGTCGACACCGTCGAACACATCGAGCGCGGCATCGAGTACCGAGAGCGCGAGGACCGATGGCGTGCCGGTCAAAAACCGCGCGATGCCATCGGCCGGCACGTATTCAGCGTTGAATGCAAAAGGCCGCGCATGCCCCATCCAACCGGCGATGACAGGCTCGATAGTCTCCTGCCAGCGCCGCGCGACATAAAGGAATGCGGGCGCGCCCGGCCCGCCGTTCAAATATTTATAGCCACAGCCGACCGCGAAATCAGCCTCGGCCGCGCCGAGATCGATTGGCAGCACACCCGCGCTATGGCTCAAATCCCAAAGCACCAAGGTGCCGCGCTCATGGGCCAGGCTGGTGAGCGCCTTCATGTCGTGGCATTCACCCGTGCGGTAATCGACTTCGGTCAACATCAACAGCGCGACCCGATGATCGAGCGCGCCCGCAAGCATGCCACGTTCGACCATGCGAAGCTCAAAGGGCGCACCAAGCCAGTGCACCAGCCCTTCGGCGACATACAGATCGGTCGGAAAATTTCCGACCTCGCTAAGGATCACCGGCCGGTCGGGCCTGAGGCGAAGCGCGGAAGCGAGCAGCTTATAGAGGTTGATCGAGGTCGAATCGGCGAAGATCACCTCGTCGGGGCCGGCCCCGATCAAGGGCGCGATCTTCGCGCCGACGCGGCGCGGCAAATTAATCCAATCAGCCTGGTTCCAACTCCGGATCAGACCCTCGCCCCATTCCTGGCCAATGACGCGCCCGGCGCGGGCAGCGGCCGCGCGCGGCAAGGCACCGAGCGAATTGCCATCGAGATAGATCACGCCTTCGGGCAACGAGAAACTATCGCGACACGACGCCAAGGGGTCGGCGTGGTCGAGCGCGGCTAGCGCCGTCCGGCTGGTTGCAACCATGATCGCCCCATTCTGCCCGTCTCGCGCCTAGAATACGATGAGACGAAGCGAATCCGGAGGGCGTCATGACCACTGAGCGCGATTTGCCGGGCCCCGGCCTGCCGGAGGGGGCGGCGACCGAATTCGACGGCGCCATGAGCTATGGCGATTATCTGGGACTCGACCAATTGCTATCGGCGCAGCGGCCGCGCAGCGACAGCCATGACGAGCTGTTGTTCATCATCATCCACCAAGCGACCGAGCTTTGGATGAAGCTGATGGTCCATGAGCTTGAGGCCGCGTGCGCGGCGCTTAGCGCGGACGCGCTCAAGCCGAGTTTCAAGATGTTGGCGCGCGTCTCGCGCATTCAGGCGCAGCTCAACCAGTCCTGGGACGTGCTTTCGACCCTGACCCCGGCGGATTATTCCACCTTTCGCGACGCGCTCGGCCAATCCTCGGGCTTTCAATCCTATCAATATCGCCTGATCGAATTTCGGCTCGGCAATAAAAACAGCGCGCAACTCGCGCCGCATCGCCACCGCGCCGATTTGCTGGCGCGGCTCGATCAGGCCTTGAAGGCGCCGAGCCTTTATGACGAGGCGATTCACTTGTTGGCGCGCCGGGGCTTCGCGATCGATCGCGCGGAGCTAGCGCGCGATTTGAGCGAGGCGCGTGTGACCAACAAGTCGGTGCACGATGCCTGGCTCGCGGTCTATCGCGACACCACGACCTATTGGGATCTTTACGAACTCGCTGAGAAGCTGGTCGACGTCGAAGACTGGTTCCGCCAATGGCGTTTTCGCCATCTAACGACCGTCGAGCGCATCATCGGCGGCAAGCGCGGCACGGGCGGTACGGCCGGCGTCGGCTATTTGCGGGACGTGATTTCGGTTCGCCTGTTCCCCGAATTGTTGGATTTGCGCACGGTTCTTTGAGCGCACCCCTTGCTCGGGCCCCCGCCCCTCGGTCACCATCGGGTGGGACCAATCAAAGAGGACGGCGTCTATGGGCCGAATGACCCAAATTACGGCGGCGGATCGCGAGCGCTTCGGCGCCTACCTCGCTATGCCCGAATCCGGCCGAGGCCCGGGCCTTGTGCTGGTTCAGGAAATTTTCGGCGTCAACGCGACGATGCGCGCCCATGCCGATTTGTTCGCCGAGGAAGGCTATGCGGTGCTGGTGCCGGACCTGTTCTGGCGCCTCGAACAGGGCATCGAGCTTGGCTATGGCGAGGCCGATGTGGCGCGCGGCCGGGCGCTGCTCGAACGCTTCGATATCGGGCGCGGGATCGAGGATATCGGCGCCTGCCTCACCTATTTGCGCGCCATGCCGAGCGGTACCGGCATGGCAGGGGTCGTTGGATTCTGCTTCGGTGGCCGGTTGGCATTTCTGGCCGCCGCGCGCCTTTCGCCCGATGCCGTGGTCGCCTTTTATGGCGGCGGAATCGAGGCACATGTCGACGAGGCGCCGGCCATTCGATGCCCGACCATTTTGCATTTCGGCGCCAAGGATACGCTGATCCCGCCCGAGGCCGTCGCCCGTGTGCGCGCCGCGACCGACGGCAATGCGAATGTCCGAATTTTCACTTATGCTGATGCCGGGCACGGTTTTTACAACCATGACCGAGCCGCGTATCACCGCCCTTCGGCAATGATGGCGCATTCGCGCACGATCACATTGCTACGTCAGGCGCTCGGACCGAATTTCGATCTTGAAAAATTGTGGGAGCGGCACCTTGAGCTCGAGTTCGCCACGCGCGATGCCGAGGAAACTATGCGTACCATGGTGGCCAAACCCTATGTGAATCATGTGCCCGTCATGACTGGCGGCACAGGCTATGATGATTTGCTCCGCTTCTATCGCCACCATTTCATTTCGCAAATGCCGAAGGACACCAACATGATTCCGGTCTCGCGCACGATCGGCGCGGACCGCGTGGTTGATGAAATGATTTTCCGTTTCACCCATGACCAAGAAATCGACTGGATGTTGCCCGGCATCAAAGCAACGGGACGCAAAGTCGAAATTCCCTTGATCGCGATCGTGAATTTCCGCGGCGGCAGGCTCTATCACGAGCACATCTATTGGGATCAGGCCTCGGTGCTGGTGCAGATCGGCCTGTTGGACCCCAAGGGATTACCGGTTGCGGGGCGCGAGACCGCCGCCAAGGTGCTCGACGAGACCCTGCCCTCCAACACACCCTCATGGCGCGCTGGCGCGAGGGTGCACCTTGACCGCCATCGACCGCTTGACCTGAGGCTAGATTCAGTCTGAATCGGTCAGACTAATAAGAACGAAGAATTAGGGGAGAGTTTCGGGCATGCGCTTTGCGGTCGATACGGGCGGTACGTTCACTGATCTGATCGTCGAGGACGATGACGGTCAGCTCCGCATGTATAAGGCGGAGACCACACCCGATGATCCGATTCGGGGCGTGCTCGATAGCGTGCAAATCGCCGCCGATGACCGCGGGATCGACCGGCGCGCGCTGCTCGCCAAGGGTGATCTTTTCATTCACGGCACGACGCACGCGATCAATGCGGTGATCACAGGCAATACGGCGAAGACCGCGTTTCTGGTCACCAAGGGCCATGGCGACATGCTCGTGTTTCGCGAGGGCGGGCGCATCGAGCCGTTCAATTTCACGGTGCCCTACCCCGATCCCTATGTGCCGCGCTGGTTGACCTATGAGATCCCCGAGCGCGTGCTCTATGACGGGCGCGTCATGACCGCGCTCGATGAAGGCGCGGTGATCGAGGCAATCGGCAAAATGAAGGCCGAAGACGTCAAGGCGGTCGCGGTGTGTTTGTTGTGGTCGATCGTCAACCCGGCGCATGAAAAGCGCATTGGCGCATTGCTCGAGCAGCTTATGCCGGGCGTACCCTATACGCTCGCCCATGTGTTGAACCCGACCATTCGCGAATATCGCCGAGCGTCGGCTGCGACCATCGATGCCTCGTTGAAGCCCTTGATGGGCGCCTATATGCGGACGCTGGCGAGCCGGCTGAAAGAGGCGGGCTTCGCCGGCCGAACGCTGGTCGTCACCTCGCAAGCAGGCGTGATCGATGCCGAGCATGGCGCGGAGGCGCCGATCCATTTGCTGAACTCGGGGCCTTCCATGGCACCGGTCGCCGGGCGCTTTTTCGCGCGCGTCGATGAGGCGGCGGAAAACGCCATCGTCGCCGATACCGGCGGCACGACCTATGATGTGAGCTTGGTGCGCAAGGGCCGCATCCCGTGGACGCGCGAGACCTGGCTGGGCACGCCCTTCCGCAGCCCGGTGACGGGTTTTCCTTCGGTCGACGTCAAGAGCATCGGCGCGGGCGGCGGCTCGATCGCCTCGGTCGATCGCGGCGGCATGTTGCATGTCGGCCCCAAGAGCGCGGGCGCGGTGCCCGGCCCGGTCGCCTATGGCAGAGGCGGCACGGAGCCGACCGTGACCGATGCTTCGCTCGTGCTCGGCCATCTCGACGCTGATTTTTTCTTAGGTGGCACGATGAAGCTGGATGTCGAAGGCGCGCGCCGCGCGATCCGCGACAGGGTCGCGAAGCCGCTTGGCCTTGGCATTGAGCAGGCGGCGGATGCGATCTTGAAGGTCGCGACCGAGAACATGGTGCAGGCGATCATGAGCATTACGGTCAATCAGGGCATTGATCCGGCCGAGGCGATCTTGATCGGTGGTGGCGGCGCGGCGGGCTTGAACTCGGTCTGGATCGCGCGTCGGCTCGGCTGCAAACAACTCGTCGTGCCCGAGGTCGGCGCCGCGCTCTCGGCCGCTGGCGCGTTGATGTCCGACCTGACCGCGCATCACACCGCGCATTTTTTCACGACGAGCGAACGCTTCGATCGCGGCGGCGTAAACAAAACCTTGGCCGAGCTGGAAGCGCGCTGCCGTGCGTTCATCGCCGGACCGGGCCACGGTTCCAGACAAAGCCGCATCGAATTCTCGGTCGAGGCGCGCTACCCGAACCAGGTGTGGGAGATCGAGGTGCCGTTGCGCCAGCCGCGCTTCGATTCCGACGCGGCGCTCGGCACCGTGCTCGAAGATTTTCATAAAGCGCATGAAGATATATTCGCGGTCAGCGACCCCGGCTCAAGCATCGAGGCGGTGTCGTGGAGTGCGCGGGTGAGTTGCACCTTGCGGGCGAGCGAGGATGCTAAACTCGCGCCCAGTAGCGCCAAAGGCCACACCGCGGATCGACGCCGCGCGTTTTTTGCCGAAACCGGTTTTGTCGAGGCCACGGTCAAACGCTTCGAAATGATGAAGGTGGATGAAACGATCGCTGGCCCAGCGCTGGTCGAATCCGCGTTCACCACCGTGGTGCTGCCGCCTGGCGCGACGGCAATCCGCCGGGCCTCGGGTAGTTTGTCGGTTGATGTCGGGTCGTAGGAGTATCTGACCTCATCCTTCGTCCCTCGACAAGCTCGGGATGAGGGGCTCAGGATGCGACCCAGGATTTGATACCCTCATGCTGAGCTTGTCGAAGCATGAGGGCCGCTCACAGGTCAACGGAGGCGTCATGGCGACGGCGGCAAAACAGGTTGCGGGAGCGAGCGGGTTCGACGGCGTGCGGCTCGCGCTGCTCTCAAATCGGTTCGAGGGGATTTGCCGCAAAATGGCAAACACGCTGTTGCGCACCGCGCGCTCGGGCGTGATCAACATCGCGCATGATTTTTCGTGCAGCATTCTGACCGCCGATTGCGATTTGCTCGCGGTGGCCGAGAGCCTGCCGATTCACGTGTTGGTCGGACCCGATCAAATGGCCCGCACGATGAAAGAATTCCACCCCGTGCTAAAGCGGGGCGACGCGTTCCTGCACAATTCGCCCTATCATGGCTGCTCGCACCCGGCGGATCACACCATTCTCGTTCCCGTGATCGATGATGAGGGCCGTCATCGCTTTACCGTGCTGGCCAAGGCGCATCAGGCCGATTGCGGTAATTCGATTCCGACCACCTATAACGGCACCGCGCGCGACGTCTATGAGGAAGGCGCGTTGATCTTCCCGGCCGTGCGGGTGCAGCGCGACTACAAGATGAACGACGATATCGTGCGCATGTGCCAGATGCGCATTCGCGTGCCCGAGCAATGGTGGGGTGATTTTCTGGCCATGATTGGCTCGGCGCGTATTGGTGAGCGTGAGATTCTGGCGCTCGCCAATGAGATCGGCTGGGACACGCTGAGCGAGTTTGCCACCCAATGGTTCGACTATAGCGAAGCGCGCATGGTCGAGGTGATCAAGGCGCTCCCCAAGGGCCGCGTCACGCGCACCTCGACGCACGACCCCATCCCCGGCACGCCGCCGGGTGGCATTCCGGTCAATGCCACGGTCGAGATCAAACCCGAGGCCGGGATCATCGAAGTGGATCTGCGCGACAATATCGACAGCCAACCGTGCGGCTTGAACATGAGCGAGGCGTGCGCGCGCTCGGCCGCGATGATCGGGGTTTATAATTCGATCGACCACCGCGTACCGAAAAATGCCGGTAGCCATCGGCGCCTTAAAGTGCATTTGCGGGAAGGCTGTGTGGTCGGCATCCCCAAGCATCCGACCAGTTGCTCGGTTGCGACAACGAACGTGGCCGATCGGATTTCGAACCCAGTGCAAGCCGCGATGGCCGAAATTAAAGACGGCATCGGCCTCGCCGAATGCGGCGCACTCTTCCCGCCCTCGGCCGGTGTTATCTCAGGCGTCGATGAGCGTTATGGCCGGCGCTATGTGAACCAGCTTCTCTTGGGCTCGACCGGTGGCGCCGGCGCGCCCAATTGCGATGCCTGGATGACGATCTGCCATGTAGGCAATGCCGGCATGATCCGCATGGATTCGATCGAGATCGATGAATTGCGCTTCCCCATGGTGATCACCGCGCGCGTGCTGCAACCCGATTCCGAAGGTGCCGGCACGTTTCGTGGTGCTTTGGCGTCGTTCGTTGAATATGGCCCGCTCGGCGGCACGATGGAGGTCGCGTATGTTAGCGATGGCTGTATCAACGCCGCCCAAGGCACGCGCGGCGGGCTCAAGGGTGGGGCTTCGAATCAATACAAATTGGATCGCGATGGCGGGCAGCATCCCTTGCCGGCAACCGGCGTGATCCCCTTGAACGAGGGCGAGCGGATCGTGGCGATTTCAACCGGTGGCGGCGGCTATGGACCGCCCACATTGCGCGAGCCCGAACGCGTGCTGGCCGATGTGCGGTCGGGCTGGGTCACGCCTGAGCGGGCGCGATCGGTCTACCACGTGGCACTGAGGCCCGATGGCAGTGTGGACACGACAGCCACCGCAACACTCAGGCGCAGCGGCGCAAGATGACACGCCCGATCGCCAGCGCACCGTTGCCCCCAGGCGGCCCAGATGGTTGGATGTGATCCAACGCCGCACGTCGTCCATGGATGCGGCGTAGCGGAAGACGATAACGACCAATTCAATAGAAATCAGGGAGCTCATCCAATGCGGAGTCTCACAGCCTTGCTCGCGGGCACCGCGCTCGCGATCGGCCTTGGTGCGGGTGTCGCCAAGGCGGCGGACGACGAGGTCATCGTCGGCGCCGCCATCGCCCTTTCGAGTTTTATCGCGCCCTATGACGACGCGCCGTTCAAAGGCGCGCAACTGGCGATCGATGACGTGAACGCCAAAGGCGGTGTCCTCGGCAAGAAGATTAAGGTCGTTACGGCGGATACCAAGTCCGATCCCGCGCAGGGCGCCAACGCCGCGGTCACGGTGCTCGAGCAGGGCGCCGAGCTCGTGCTCGTCACCTGCGACTTCGACTTTGGCTCCCCCGCCGCCATCACCGCGCAGGGCAAGGGCAAGATCGCCTTCTCGCTGTGCGCTGGCGATCCGAAGTTCGGTGTTCAGGGCATCGGCGACCTCGCCTTCACCATGGGCAATGGCACACCAAATGAAGGCGCGACCTTGGCCGAATGGGCGGCGAAGAGAGGTTGGAAGAAGGCCTTCATCCTGAATGACGTTCAGGTCGAGTACACCAAGTCGGTCTCCAAATACTTCAAGGCGCGCTGGGCCGATGGCCTCGGCGAGATCGCGGGCGAGGACACGGTGAACGGTCAGACCGACACCCAGGTGCCGGGCCAAATCTCGAGCATCAAGGCGGCGAAGGACGCGGAGTTCATCCTCTTCCCCGGTGGGCCAGGCGGCCCCCCGATCATCCGCCAGATTCGCGCGGCCGGCATCACCCTGCCGATCCTGATGCCCAACTCGCTCGACGGTAGCTATTGGATCGAGGCGGTGCCCGATCTTTCAAATGCCTTCGTGCTCACGATGGGTTCGATCTATGGTGACGATCCGGATCCGGCCGTGCGGGCGGTGATGGACAAGTTCAAGGCAAAATATGGCGCGCCGCCGGTGACATCTTACGTCCTCTCCGGCTACGCCATCATCGAGGCCTGGGCCAAAGCGGTCGAGCGTGCCGGCACGTTCGATGGGCAGAAGGTCGCGGCCGAGCTCGAGAAGTTCAAGGACGAGCCGCTGGTCGCGGGTCTCACCACCTTCAGCGACGAGTGGCACATCAACCTCAACCGACCGATGCTGGTGATCGAGATCCAAAACGGCAAGCACAAGGCACTCGAGCGCACCCGCGTCGAGAAGGTTCCGGAGGTCACGTTCTAAGCCGAGCTGATCGACCAAACCGACGTGACCGAACCGACCGTCACGGGGGCCCTCGAAGCTGAGCGCGTCAGCGTTCGCTTCGGGGGCCTTCGTGCGCTGGAGGACATCACGCTCGGCCTCGCGCGCGGCGAGCTCCTGGGCCTGATCGGGCCGAACGGCGCGGGCAAGTCAACGTTGATCAACGCGCTCTCTGGTTTCGAAGCGCCGGCCGAAGGCGTGATCCGGCTCGACGGCCGCTCGCTCAAAGGACTTCAGCCGCACGAGGTTTCGCGCGCCGGCATCGCGCGGACGTTTCAGTCCGTCCGCTTGTTTCGTGGCCTCAGCGTGATCGAGAACGTGGCCGCGGCACTTGTGCTGCGCCTTGGCAGCCGGCGCGCCGCGGTCAGACGCGCGCAGGAAATCCTCGACTGGATGGGCCTTGGGCCCAAGGCAGACCTGATCGCCGGCACCCTCCCCTATGGCGATGAGCGCCGTATTGGCATCGCCCGCGCGCTCGCCACCGAGCCACGCTATTTGCTGCTGGATGAGCCGGCGGCCGGCTCCAACGAGGACGAGATCGGTGAGCTCGTCGCCGCGATCGCACGCATCCGCGCCGAGTTCGGCTGCGGCGTTCTCGTGGTCGAGCACAACATGGCGCTGATCATGTCGCTCTGCGAGCGTATCCACGTGATCGATGGCGGGCGCACCATCGCGATCGGCACGCCCGCCGAGGTGCAGCGTGACCCTGCGGTCCGCCGCGCCTATCTCGGCGAGGATGAGGAGTAGGAGTTGGCATGTCGGAGCGTTGCGCTTCACCGCTCACCCGCCTAGCCTTTGCTCGACACCCTCTCCCGCAAGGGCAGAGGAACCGGAGCGGTCGTCGCGCCGGGAGAGTGAGGGGGCGTCTGCCCCAGCGAACTGCCTGAGGTCTCGAGAATGCTCCAGGTCAGCGATCTTGACGTGCGTTACGGGCCGATCCGCGCACTCCGCGGCGTCTCGATCGAGGTCGGCCACGGCGAGTTCGTCGGCATCGTCGGGCCGAACGGCGCCGGCAAGTCGACGCTCCTCCTCAGCATCGTCGGCGCGGTGCGACCGCAGGCCGGCCAGATCGTCTTCGAGGACCAGCGGCTGATCGGCGCCGCGCCAGAAGACATCGTCCGGCGCGGCATCGCGCTCGTGCCTGAGGGCCGCGAAATCTTCGGCGAGCTGACCGTCGAGGAAAATCTGCGCCTCGGCACCACGATCCGAAAGGATCGCCGCGCGGCCGAGGCCGACCTCGACCGCATGATGAGCGAGTTCTCGATCCTCGCTGAGCGGCGGCGCGGCCAAGCCAGCAAGCTCTCGGGCGGTGAGCAGCAGCAGCTCGCGATCGCGCGCGCCATGCTCGGCGTCCCGCGCCTCCTCCTACTCGATGAACCCTCGCTCGGCCTCGCGCCGCTGATCACCAAGCAGGTCTACCAAATCCTGAAGCGCCTGAACGAGACCGGCGTCACCATCCTCGTGGTCGAGCAAAACCCGAAACGCATCATGAAGGCGGCGCACCGGGTCTATGTGCTTAGGAACGGTACGGTCACCTTCGCCGGCCCGCCGGCCGAGATCGCCCGCGCGGAAGACCTCGACCGCGCCTATTTCGGCTACAAGGCCGACGCACCGGCCGGGCCATGAGCACGGTGCTCCAGGTCATCGTCGATGCGGCAAGCCAGGGCTCGCTCTATGCGCTCTCGGCGCTCGGCATCGGCCTCATCTTCGGCATCATGCGGCTGGTGAACTTCGCCCATGGCGAGTTCATCATGATCGGCGCCTACATGCTGATGCTCTCGGCCGCGCCCTATGCGCCGCTCGCGATCCTGGCCACGCTCGCGGCCGTGATTTTGCTCGCGCTTTTGACCGAGCGCGTCGCGTTCCGCCCGGTGCGCCACGCCAACCCGACGACGCTGCTCGTCACGAGCTTCGCTATCAGCTTCTTCCTGCAATATCTCTTCGTGCTGATCGAGGGCGCGCGGCCTAAGGGCTTTGACTTCCTGGCCGGCCTCGCCGAGCCGTTCGAGATCGGCGAGGTGCGCATTCCGAAGCTCAACGTTGTGACCATCGGCATCACGCTCGTGCTGCTGGCGGCGCTCACCATCTTCCTCAAGCGTACCCACTACGGCATCCAGATGCGCGCCGCCGCCCTCAATTTCCGAATGGCGCGGCTTTTGGGCGTGCGCGCCGACCGCATCATCGCGATCGCCTTCGCGATCTCGGGCGTGCTCGCGGCCGTCGTCTCGGTCCTCTATGTCGCCCAGCGCGGCGAGCTCTCGCCGGTGATGGGTCTGCAACTGGCGCTCGTCGGCTTCGTCTCGACCGTGATCGGCGGCATGGGTTCGCTGGTCGGCGCCGTGGTCGGCGGCTTCCTGGTCGGCGCGCTCACCGTCGGGCTGCAGGCGACCCTGCCGCTCGACATGCGGCCGTTCCGCGAGGCATTCGTCTTCGCGATCGTGATCGTCGTGCTGCTCGCCCGCCCGCGCGGCCTCTTCCGCGGACGTCAGGCGCGAGAGCGCGTGTGATGAGGCGCTCCCTCTGGGTTGCCCGCGTGTCATGGCCGCTCGGCTCGCTCGTGCTGCTGCTTCTCGGCGTCGCGGTTGCGGGCGCGTTCGCCCCGACCGTGATCCAGCGCGTCATGACAGAGGCCTTCATCCGCCTGATCATGGTGGTCGGCCTTTATCTGTTCGTGGGCAATTCGGGTGTGCTCTCGTTCGGTCACGCCGCCTTCATGATGACCGGCGCCTATGGCGCGGCCTGGCTCGACATCCCGGTCAAGACCAAGAATATCTTCCTCAAGGGCCTGCCGGGCTTTCTCGGCACCGCCGAGTTTCCGCCGTGGCTCGCCGCGCTCTGCGCCATGGGCTTCTCCGGCCTCCTCGCGCTTATCGTCGGCATCCCGCTGGTTCGACTCTCAGGCCTTGCCGCCGCGATCGGCACGTTCTCGGTGCTCGCAATCGTGTTCGTGGTCTATTCAAATTGGGACGACCTGACCAACGGCACGAGCTCGCTGATCGGCTTGCCCATCTATGTTGATCTTTGGGTCGCCTATCTCTGCGCCGTCGGCGCCATGGCCGCCGCCTTCCTGTTCCAGAACTCGCGGCTCGGCCTGGCGCTGCGCGCCTCGCGCGAGGACGAGGCGGCGGCCAAGGCGATCGGCGTCAACGTACCGTTCAGCCGGCTCGTCGCCTTCGTGCTCAGCGCTCCGTTGGTCGCCCTCGGCGGTGTGTTGCAGGCGCATTTCCTGGGATCGCTCAACGTGCTGCAGTTCTATATCGGCATTACCTTCATCACGATCGCGATGCTGGTGGTAGGTGGCACCGGCAGCCTGGCCGGCGCGGTGATCGGCACCGCGGCGATCTCACTGGTCTTCGAACTCCTGCGCCAGCTCGAAGTCGGCTTCGCCTTGGGCTCGATCCAGATTCAGGTGCCGCCGGGACTGCGCGAGCTCGGTGTCGCCGTCATCATGATCGTCATCCTGATCTTCCGACCCGCCGGGCTGATGGCAGGCCGAGAAATTCCTCTGCCGCGCTTCCTCAATCCCTCAACGGCGGGCTCAACATGAACGCCAGCTTAGAGTCGTTCGGCGATAATTACGGCGAGGCGCGCCAGCGCTTCGAGGCCGCCGCCAAATCAGCCGGCGCGGCATTCCATCGCTATCGGCACGATGATCCTGGACTTAGTTGCGACGTTGCCGTGATCGGCCCGGCCAATGCACCCCGTCGGCTGGCCATGATCGCCGGAACCCACGGCGCCGAAGGTTTTGCCGGCTCGGCCGTGATGGTCGATTGGCTACGCCGGGGCCAACGGCCCGAGGACATGGCGGTCGTCCTTATTCACGCGATCAACCCCTGGGGCTTCGTTCATATCAGCCGATGTACCGAAAACAACGTCGACCTCAATCGTAATTTTGTCGACCACGGCGCCCCACTGCCGGAGAACCCAGGCTATGCCGAATTGCATCAGGCACTTTGTCCCGCGATTTGGAACGACGGAACGCGCACCGCAATCCATGATTTTTGCAATGGCTTTGGTGCGCGTCATGGCCGGCAAAAGCTGATCGATGCCATCATGCGCGGCCAATATAGCCATCGAGATGGGCTCAATTTCGGCGGCCAATCGCCCGAATGGTCGAACCGCACCATCCGCGCGATCACGGCCGATCATTTGCGCGGCGCCGATACTCTGATGCTGATCGATTGGCACACGGGCCTCGGGCCCTATGGCGTGGCGTCTGTCCTCTGCCTCGACCCGCCGGCGCACCCCGCCTATGAAAAGGCCCGCACGATCTTCGGGCCCGAGATCGACGCCGTGCAAAAACTCTTCGAGGGTGAAGACCCGCCGCAATATACTGGCCTTCTGCTCGATGCGGTGCGGGCCGAGGCCAAGGCCGAAACGACGATCGCGTGCACGGTCGAGTTCGGCACGCGGCCGCTCGATGCCATGCTCGACGGTCTTCTGGTCGATCGCTGGCTCCGCCTCGCCGCGCCGGCCAATGCGCCGGGCCTTGCGGCGCTCAAGGCCGAGGTGCGCGATGCCTTTTGCCCGGACGACCCGGCATGGCGCGGCGCGGTGATCCAATCGGGCGCGGTACTGATCGCGCGAGCCTATCAATGGCTCACGCGCTGAGCGACACTTGAGCATGAGCACAACAGAAAAAATCGCCTGCGTCGGGGCCGGCAATATCGGACGCGCCTGGGCCATGATCTTCGCCCGCGCTGGTCATGACGTGGCGCTCCACGATGCCGACCCGTCCGCGCTCGATAAGGCGATGGCGGCCATCCGCGTCGGCTTGGACGATCAGGCGAAGCTCGGACTGATCGGCAATGTCGCCGACGTCGTGCGGCGCATCCGCCCAGAGCCTAATCTCGATCGGGCGCTGGCGGACGTTTGCCACGTACAGGAGAACGTCTACGAGGACCTCGCGCTGAAACGGCGCGTGTTCGCCGAGCTCGACCAACGTGCAACCAGAGACGCCGTAATCGCGAGCTCGGTCTCCTCGATTCCGGTCTCGCAATTCATGGAAGGGCTGGCGGGGAGTGCGCGCTGCATCGGCGCACACCCAGTCAATCCGCCGCACCTCGTGCCGCTGGTCGAGATCGTCATGTCGCCCTCGACCTCGGAGGAGACCTATGCGCGCACCGCCGCGCTGATGGAATCGATCGGTCAGGTGCCGGTCCGCCTCAATCGCGAGATTGTCGGCTATGTGCTGAACCGACTTCAGTTCGCCATCATCAACGAGGCGCTGCACCTGGTCGAGCGCGGCTATGTCTCGGCGGTCGACTGCGACAAAATCATCAAGCACGGCCTCGGGCGCCGTTGGGCCTTCATGGGCCTGTTCGAGACCAATCACTTGAACGCGTCGGGCGGCATCCGCGAGTACTACAGCAAATTCGGTCCGACCATCGCGAGCATGTTGAAGGGGCTGTTCCTGACGCCGCATCCGGTCGGGCCGGCGATGATCGAACAGCTCGCGCGCGAGATCGAGGCCGAGACACCGGCCGATCAGGTGCCGGCGCGTCAGGCGTGGCGCGACCGTCATCTCGCCGCGCTCGGCCGCCACCTCGCCGCCATGGCGGACGCTGAGAAGAAGGAGAAGAAGCCTTGAGCCAGCCCGAGGCCCAGCCTCAGCGCATCATCGTCACCGCCGGCGGCTCCGGCATTGGCCGCGCCACCGCCGAATGTTTTTTGGCCGCGGGCGCGCGTGTCTATATTTGCGACAATCAGCAAGGCATGTTGGACGCCGCGCTCAAGGCCAATCCTAAGCTCCTGGGTTCGCTCGCCGACGTCGGTAAACCCGGCGACGTTGAGCGCATGATGAAGGACGCGCTGAAAAAACTCGGCGGCGTTGACGTGCTGGTCAACAATGCCGGCATTGGCGGGCCCAAGGCGGCGGTCGAGGATGTGTCCTATGAGGATTGGGACCGCACCATCGCGGTCAATTTGAATGGCATGTTCTATTGTATCAAGCAGGTGGTGCCCGCGATGAAGGCACAAAAATCGGGCTGCATCGTCAATATCGCGACCGCTTCGGCGCGCGTCGGCCTGCCGATGCGCTCGCCCTATGTCGCCTCCAAGGTTGGCGTGTTGGGCCTCACCTACACGCTCGCGCGCGAGCTCGGCCCGCATAACATTCGCGTCAATTCGATCCTGCCCGGTGCGATTAACAATCCGCGCGGGCGCGCGCTCGTGAAGCGCCATGGCGAGGAGCACGGGCTAAGCTTCGAGGAAGCCGAGCAGGAGTTCCTCGGCTTTGTCTCGATGCGGACCTGGATCGACCCGAGCGAGATTGGCGATACGGCGGTGTTTTTGGCCTCGCGCGCCGGGCGGCATATTTCGGGCCAGAATTTAGGCGTGTGCGGCAATTTGGAGTGGGAAATTTGAACCTGGCCCCGATGATCGCCGGCGGCCTCTCCTTCGACAGGCTCAGGATGAGGCCGCAATACACCCCTCATGCTGAGCCTGTCGAAGCATGATGGCAAAAAGGGTTGCCGGTGCGATGTCTGGCCCTACCAATTTGGGGGATCGCCCAGGGGGCTTGCCGGACCCTATAGAATCGCGTTCAACTAGGCTGAACAGATTGCGGACGGAGGGCATATCCATGGGTCGACGGACAATCCTGGCATTGGCGGTCGCCGCTTTGACGGCGCTGGTCGCGACCGGCGCGAGCGCGCACCCGGGCCACGGCCTCGAGGCGAGCCTCGCAAGCGGCGCGGCGCACCCCTTCGCCGGGCTCGACCATATCCTCGCCATGATCGGCATCGGCCTCTGGGGCGCACAAACCGGCGGGCGGGCGCTTTGGGCGCTACCGCTTGCCTTTATTGGCGCGCTTATTATTGGCGCGCTGGTTGGCGTGGGCGGCACCAGCCTGCTCGTCATGGAAATCGGCCTGGCGGGCTCGGTCGCGCTCCTCGGCCTCGCGGTCGTCTTCGCTCCCCGCATTCCAGCCTGGGCCGGCTTCGCCATCGCCGCGTTGGTCGGCCTCCTCCATGGCCACGCCCATGGCGTTGAAATGCCGGCGACGGGTTCGGCGCTGAGCTATGGGCTTGGCTTCGTCGGGGCGAGCCTCGCGCTCTTGGGCCTTGGCATCGCGCTTGGTGTGCTTGGCCGGCGCCAAGCGCTCAAGCTCGCGCCGCGCGCGCTTGGTGCGATAGGCGCTTTAGCTGGTGTCGTCTTGCTGGCCGGAATCGCCTGACGACCAGAGGCGGTCTTTTTCGTTTTCGTCTCTAGGGGCGCCCGACCGGGCGCCCCTTTCGTTTGGGCGCTCCGCCTGCCCTGCGTTGCGGTATGCCCTGTGATAGAATGACGACCGATCGGCCGAGCGCCAACGCCTCGGCCTTGGGTAGACGGAGCCGCCGTCATGAAGCTTATGTTCACGGTCTTGGCCGTGGCGTTTGGCGCGCTGGCGTTGCTCGCGCCGACGAAAGACGCAAGGGCTGACCCGATCGCATGGGGCGATATGTATCAGGTCCAATGCATTCCCGAGCTCGACGTGATGGAATTGCGAGCGGTCAGTGTTCGCGGCAAGAGGGCTCAGCGTGTGGCGGATCGCCCCGATAAGCGCCTTCAAGACGAACACGGCCTCTTTTCGCCGCGCTGGTATTACAGCACGGGGAGCGAGGTAGATCGGAATGATCCCGAGCGCGTGCCTAACAACACGAATGATTTCGTGCGCGCGCCCGTGCGCTTCAGCTGTACGCTAAGCACGGGTCTTGTCGAATTGGTCATTTTGCCGGAGCCGCTCGTCGAATTTATCGTGAGCGGAGGCGAGTGGTGGAAGCCGGTAGGCGATGATATCCAGAGTATTTCCGTGTCGTTCCGAATTGCGGGCCGCCTGATCCTCGACGACATCCCTTTTCATCGCTGCGAGGACGACGCGGGAATTTCGAGACTTTTCTACAATGCCGCAGAAAACCGCTTCTCTCTGACCGGCAGGTTTGGCCTCTTGCCGGGACGAGAGCAACCGTTCTCCGATGCTGACCTCTATCGGCAGACCACGGAAGAATTTTTGGTCGACCCAGACTATATCACCGTGCCAAGGCCTGCGCAGCCTCCCGCGCTTCCGTCGACAATACGCCTCGGTCCGCTCGCCGTCGAAGACGTGTATAATCCTGTCCTCACATCAGAGCCTGATCCTGACCAGGATGGCTATGCCTGCCAGTATTACGGGGCTGACTATTTGACACCGCATCGTCCGGCGATCAGACTAAATGCCCCGCCACCTGAGCCACAATTCCCAGGCTAATGGCAGCGACCAACTTCTCGCATAAGCTTTATCGCTTTCAATTCTCACTCCGGTTCGTCGCCAAACTCGTGTATGCGTGGCGCTGGTTCGGCGATGGCGCGCATGAAAAGGCCGTGTATTTCGAGATTACGCACCGGCGATACTTTTCCCCGGCGTGAATGATCCGCAGCGATCTCCCAGTTTCCGGCGAACAGCGCCTTACGCAGCTCGGGCCAAGCGAAATCGACGCTGCCATCTTCCTTCGTCACCTTTTTGCTGAGGAAACCGGCGCCCGATGTCCACCCCATGTCGAAGAATGCCTCCTGAACTGATGCCGGCAATTCATCGAAAATAATGCCGAGACGATTTCTGAATTGCCGTCTGAGATCGCTGTGCAATCGACGGAGTTTGGATTCGAGAGCCAGGTTAATCTTGATGTCCTGAATATCCAGGTTCGTAAACTTCTTGTACCAAGGCGCGCTGAAGCCACGACTTTGACTTTTCACGTATTTCCATTCTTCTATCACAACGGATTTGGCGACCGAGCGGCGAGTAGCCCTGTCGTGCCAGATGAACTCCGACAATTTGGATTCGGTATCCAACAGGAAGCCGATACCCACCGTGACCCAGCCTTTGTCGCTAGAGCCGCGGTACATGTGAGTCACGAATCCCTCGTGGTCTCTTAGCCGCCGTCGAATTGATAGGTACGAGGCGTGGTGTTCCCGACCGAAATCGGGATCGCTGCCGAAACGGTCTTCGAACGAGGGAGGGGCGGCGTGTTCGGCGCCCATATTGGGGTCTGATCCAATTCCTTTGATTTTCCCTCGGTGCTGCTTTCCAAGCAGTTTGAGAAGCTCCTTGTCCATGGATGGTCCCCTCACAATGTGTATGAGGGCGATACAATAACAGGAAGTATCCTGTTTGTCAAGCGGGCGATAGTGCCGGGCCGAATTGGCAGTCGTCAGGGAGAAACCGGCGCTAGACCGGTGTCTTGGCGGTCATGGCGGTAGCGCTCAGGAAATCGAAATCGCAGCCGAGATGGGCTTGCTCGACATGGTCGAGAAAGAGCTTCATATAGCCGCGCTCGGAACCCTCATGCGGCGCCGGCGGGCGCCAGGCCGCGCGGCGGCGGACGAGCTCGGCGTCCTCGACCAAAAGATCGATGCGCCGAGCATCGACATCGAGCCGGATGCGGTCATTGGTTTTAACGAGCGCGAGCGGGCCGCCGGCCGCCGCCTCGGGCGCGATGTGCAGCACCACGGTGCCAAAGGCGGTACCGCTCATGCGGGCGTCCGAGAGGCGCACCATGTCCTTCACGCCCTCGCGCGCGAGCCGCTTCGGAATTGGGAGGTATCCCGCTTCCGGCATGCCGGGCGCGCCCCTGGGCCCGGCGTTCTGCAACACCAACACGTCATCGGGCGTGATGTTGAGCGTCTCGTCATCGAGGCGCGCCACGATATCGTCGAGCGAATTGAATACCACCGCCCTCCCCTCATGCTTCAGGAGGCGCGGCGTCGCGGCCGATTGCTTGATGATCGCGCCATCGGGCGCGAGCGAACCCTTGAGCACGGCAAGCCCGCCCTCGGCATAAATCGGGTTCGAGCGCGGGCGCACGATGTCCTGCGCGAAGGCGGGCGGGCCGGCATCGATTTCCTCGCCCAGCGTCCGGCCGGTGATGGTCAGGCAATCCAAGTGTAAAAGCGGCTTCAGCTCGCGCAACACCGGCAACAGCCCGCCGGCGCGATGCAGGTCTTCCATATAGTGCGAACCGTTCGGCTTGAGATCGACCAGCACCGGCGTCTCGCGGCTCATGCGGTCGAACGCCTCGAAATCCATCGCGATGCCGCGCCGGCGCGCCATGGCGGTTAGATGGATGATGCCATTGGTCGAGCCGCCGATCGCGAGGAGCACACGCAACGCATTCGAAAACGCCTTGGGCGTCATGATCGCCGAGGGGCGGAGATCATTCTCGGCCAACGCGACCGCGCGCGCCCCGCTCTCCTGCGCGTGGCGAAAGCGATCGGCGTTGACCGCTGGGATCGCAGCACCACCCGGCAGCATCATGCCGAGCGCCTCGGTCGTGCAGGCCATGGTGCTTGCCGTGCCCATCACCATGCAGGTGCCGGCGGTCGGGCAAAGCCGGCCCGAAATCACGTCGATTTCTTCGGCATCGATGCGCCCGCCGCGATGCTCCGACCAAAAGCGCCGGCAATCGGTGCAGGCGCCAAGCCGCTCGCCCCGATAGGAGCCGGTCATCATCGGCCCGGTCACCACCATGATCGCCGGCAGATCGGCACTCGCCGCCGCCATCAGCTGCGCCGGCACGATTTTATCGCAACCGCCGATCAGAACGACCGCATCCATCGGCTGGCGACGCACGGCTTCTTCGGTGTCCATCGACAGCAGATTGCGTAAGAGCATGCTCGATGGCGTGAGGAACGGCTCGCCGAGCGAGATGGTGGGGAATTCGAGCGGCAGGCCGCCCGCCGCGATCACGCCGCGTTTGACCGCCGCGACCAATTGCGGCGCGGTGCCCTGGCACGAAACCAGATCGCTAAACGTGTTGGCGATGCCGATGATCGGGCGATCGAGCTCCTCATCGGTAAAGCCCATCGATTTAGCGAAGGCCTTGCGCAAATAGAACGAAAAGCCCGGATCGCCATAGGCGGTAAGCCGCCCTCTCATGCCCTTCGCCGGTTTGTTGCTCATGCGCTCACCGCCTCATGCCTGGGTTCAATGGTCCGGCTTATCGACTAGGGGATCACCTTCTCCTTGCGCATGGTGTCGAACGCTTCCTTGAAGCTTTGCTCGGTCTCCATCACCTCATAGAAGCCATATTGAATGCGCTTGGTGTCTTCCAAAATGGTGTCCCACCAACGCTGGAAGAACCAATTGGCGAAGGTCCAATCCGATGCACTGAACTCGTCGATCTTGAGGCCGTGCTTCTTGATCAAACGCGGCCAGATCGCGCCCGATTCCTTCATCATGACCTTGAGATCGAACGGCATGACGACGCCCATCGGCACTTTGAAGTAATCGGCGAGGAAGGGCCACAGGGTCGACCAGCGGAAGCCCGAATCATTGGTGATGTTGAAGGCCTGGTTGCTGCATTTCGGGTTGGTCGCGACGAAGGCCTCGAAGCGGCCGAGGAGGCGCGCATCGGTGAAGCGGTTATAGGCCTTGAACGAGGCGTCGCTGCCCGGGAAATGGAGCGGCACGCCCATTTCGCGACAAACGGTCGCGTAATGCGCGATCAACGAGGCGCAATTGAGCGGGATGCCCGTGGCATAACCGATCACCGCCTCGGGGCGCACGCAGGCATAGTCCCAATCCTTGCCCTTTTGCAGATTGGTGATGAAATCCTGCTGGTCGTAATAGAAGTTCGGCGGCAGATGGCGCGGATCGGTCTCCTTCGAGGGCGATTTGTGCGGCCCGAGATGCACGCCATAATATTTGCCGCCTTGCGTCAGCACGATGCGCTTCAGGTTTTTTGCGATCGGCGCGACCACGCCAACCGAATTGGCGACGAGGGCCAGATTGTCGTCGGTGTTCTCGGCCGCGACGCCACCGGAAAGGCCGGCGAAAAAGATATGGGTGACGTCGGTCAGGCCGCCCAGCTTGGCCTCGGCGTCGGCGCGGTTCAGGAGATCGACCGAGATCGATTTGGCCTTGGTGCGGAAGGAAGGCGGGCGGCGGGCGAGGCCCACGATTTCCCAGTCGCCATCTTTTTCAAGCGCCTGGATGATATGCCGGCCGATCATGCCGAATCCGCCGATCAGCATTGCCTTCTTTTTCGCCATTTTTGTCTCCCCTGTGATCTCGCTCGCGGGGCTTTCCGCGGCCGGGCAGTCTAGCGACTTCCCGGCGGCGTTGGGAGAGCTTTAGCGAGCGATCAGGGGCTTGGCAGGGCCGGGTTCGGGTGTCTAAATGCGCCGCCGCGCCGTCGGGGCGCGGTCAAGTTTCACGGACCAAGACGGCTCAGCGATGAATGGCGGCGAAGCGCTCGTTTCGACCCTGATTGCTCACGGCATCGACACCTCGTTTTGCGTGCCGGGCGAAAGCTATTTGACGATCCTCGAGGCGCTCCGAATCAACCGCAATCGGATCCGCCTGGTGCTGTGCCGGCATGAATCGGGCGCGGCCTTCGCCGCCGACGCCCATGCCAAAATCAGCGGCAAACCGGGCATCGCGTTCGTGACGCGCGGGCCCGGCGCGACCAACGCCTCGATCGGCCTCCACAGCGCGAAACAGGATTCGGTGCCGCTCGTGCTTTTCATCGGGCATGTGCCGACGCGCGAAATGGGCCGCGAGGCGTTTCAGGAGATTGACTATCCCAAGGCGTTCGGTCCGCTCACCAAGGCCGTGATCGAGGTGATGCGGCCAGAGGACTGCGCCAGCGCCACGGCCGAGGCGCTCCGCATCGCGCTCGATCGAAGGCCCGGCCCGGTCGCCGTTGTGTTGCCTGAGGATGTGACCGAGGGCGAAGCGGGCGATATCGCGATCCCGGCGTTTCAACCGCGCGTGGCGAGACTGCCCACCGAATCCGCGCTTGATGCCGCGTGCGAGCTCATCAAACGCGCCAAGCACCCCTTTGTGATCGCGGGCGAGCAGATCGGCTTCGAGCGCGCGCACGCGGCGCTTGCGACCTTTGCCGAGTTGAGCGGTGCCGCCGTTGGCAGCGCCTTTCGCCGGCAGGACGTGATCCCCTATGATCACCCCGCCAATCTCGGCAATTTCGGCCTCGTGATGGCGCCCTTCCAAAAAGAATATTGGAAGGACGTCGACCTCGTGATTTTTGCCGGCGCCAGGCCCGATGGCTGCACGTTCCAGGATTTTGAATTGCTGCGCGACGATCAGGCGCTGATTCATATTTATCCTGATGCCGCGGCCTTCGGCGAATCCAAACCGAAAGTGCCGATCGAGGCCGATACCAAGCCGACACTTGAAGCCCTGAACGCGCGCTTGGGCAGCTTCGTGCCGTCGCCTGAGCGTTTGGCGTGGCGCAAAAAATACAACGACATTCAGCGGCGCTTCGCCACACCTGGTTTGGATGCCAAGGCCAAGGCGGTCGGCCGAGTCGACATGGCGCAGATCGTCACGCAGCTCGGGTCCCGCCTGCCGCCTGATTCAAGCGTGGTGAATGATTCGGGCGCGTTCGCTAGCTGGTTCCACCGCCATTACGCCTATCAGAAACCCTATAGCCAAATCGCGGCCTGCCTCGGTTCGATGGGCTATGGCATGCCGGGGGCGCTCGGCGCGCAGCTCGCGCGGCCCGACAAGGTTGTGGTCGCGGTAATGGGCGATGGTGGTTTCTTGATGACCGGCCAAGAGATCGTCACCGCCGTGCAGCAGCGCCTGCCGATCAAGGTGATTTGCTGCGACAATGGTGTTTATGGCTCGATCGCGACACATCAATATCGCCGCGGCGGGCTCGATGCGCTTTATGGCACGGTGATGAACAGTCCCGATTTTGCCGCGCTCGCCCGGGCCTATGGCGCGGTGGCGTGGACTGTGGAGGATACCTCCGGCTTTTTGCCCGCGCTCGAAGCCGCGCTCGCGCACAAAGATGGCCCGGCGCTGATCCACCTCAAAACCGACAAACGCGATCTCAACGCCATCGGCCCGCAAATGGCGGACTGAGTCACTTTCGCCATGAGATTTGCGCCGCGCGGCCGGTGATGGCGAGGCGGGCGGCGCGCCAGGCGCGCTCCTGAATATTGCGGATCGTATTGCCCTCGGACGCGAGCGCGCGAACATAGGCGCCCGCCCCATTGGGCAGTGCTGATACCGCCGCATAACAATCGTCGACGCCAACAAGCGCGGCGCGCAAGGCTTCGATCAGCGCGGCGTTATCGGTTGAAGGCGCGATGGCATAAAGCGAACCTTGCGCCTTGTGGTCCGCCCAAAAGACGCGCGTCTTTTCATCGCTCTCAGGCCGCGCAACGCGATAGCGATCGAGCATGAGGAGGCGACCCTTATCATCACGCGCTTCGACTGCAGCCGCCATCAAGGCGAAATTCGGCGCGCCACCGGCCTTGGGGTCGTGCCAGAGAAATGAATCGGCGATGATTGCGCTCGCGCCCTCACCCAAGGTCAAATTGGTGGTGGTCTCGACATGGCAATCGGGAAACAGGATCGTCGCATCGGCAATCAGTTCGAGATGCCCGCCTGCCTCAACCTCAAGCCGCGTCGTCTGCGCGGCATGGCCGCGCTCCATCGAATGCACTTTGGTCGCCGATTGCGTGGTGATTTGCACCGCCGCGCCCGCGCCCACGCTCACTTCGAGGCTCAGCCGATCGCCCTGGAACAGACCGCCCGAGGCCGATTGCAACAGGAGCGTCGGCAGCTCGGGCCAGCCGGCATCGAAATAAAGCGGGCGGGTGACGTGATACGGATAGGCCGCGTAATTCCGCGCCATATGCGTGCGTTCGCCCTCGCGCCGCTCGAAGCGAAACTCCGCGCGGCCCTGGCGCGGCGACAGAGCGGTATCAACGCCCGCGTTCATGCGTCGAAGACCTCGCCATTTAGTTCGTCATGCCCCGACTTGATCGGGGCATCCAGGCTTACCTTCTGATAGCTGAAGCACTGGATGGCCCGGTCAAGCCGGGCCATGAGGATTTTTGTTTTTGCGGGCGCCATCGCGTCACGCATCCAAGAGCACGCTGCGGCGCAGTTCGGCTATCACGTCATCAATGCCATCACCGGTCAGGCAATTGGTGAAGAGCGCCGGCTTTTTCCCGCGCGCTAAGGCAACATCGCGCCGAACCTCCGCCATATTGACGCGGACATAGGGCGCGAGATCGGTTTTGTTCACCACCAGAAGATCGCATTGCAGAACGCCGGGCCCGCGCTTACGCGGAATATCGCCACCACCCGCGATGTCGATCACGAACAACCAATAATCGACCAGATCGAGCGAGAAGGTTGAGGCCAAATTATCGCCGCCCGATTCGACAATCACCAAATCGAGTTTGGGAAAGCGGCGATCCAAGAGATCGACCGCCTCAAGGTTCAGCGTCGGGTCCTCGCGAATGACCGTGTGCGGGCAAGCCCCGGTCTCGACGCCCACGACGCGCTCGGGCGCGATCAAGCCGCTCTTTTGCAAGCGCTCGGCATCTTCCCGCGTCGCGATATCATTGGTGACGACCGCGATGTCATAGCCGAGCGCGATGAGCCTCGGCACCAGGCCCTCGATCAGCGCGGTCTTGCCCGAGCCCACGGGACCGCCAATGCCGACCCGCGCGGGGCCGATGCGTTTCGCCGCCAGGGGCGCCATCTTGGTGATGATTTCGGTTCTCATCGCAGCATGTACCTTTGGGTCAGCGGTAGTGTTTTGGCCGGCGCGCAGGTGGCGAGCACGCCATCGACGAACACCTCGAAGGTCTCGGGGTTTACCGTGATTTTCGGGCACGCGTCGTTATGCAGCATGTGCTTCTTCTTGAGCTTACGGGTTCCCTTGACCGCGGCCAAGGGCTTGGTGAGGCCAAGCTTGCGCGCGAGGCCCTTGTCGATCGCGGCTTGGGTGACGAACGATAGGCTCAGATGTTTCTTGGCTTCGCCGAAGGCGCCCCATTGCGGGCGCATGATGAGCGGTTCGCAGGTCATGAGCGAGGCCGCCGAATCGCCCATCGCTGACCACACGATGAAGCCGCCCTTGATGATGAGTTCTGGTTTGATGCCAAAAAAGGCCGGGCGCCAGAGCACGATATCGGCGAGCTTGCCGGGTTCGAGCGAGCCGATATGGCGGTCCATGCCGAAGGTACGCGCCGGGTTGATGGTGTATTTCGCGATATAGCGCTTGATGCGCTCATTATCGCCGCGCTTGGTGGTTTCGCTTGAGAGGCGCCCGCGCTGGGTTTTCATTTTCGAGGCGAGCTGCCAGGTGCGGCAGATCACCTCGTTGATGCGGCCCATGCCCTGAGAGTCCGAGCCCAGCATGGAGATCGCGCCGATATCGTGCAGCACGTCTTCGGCCGCGATGGTCTCGGCGCGGATGCGGCTTTCGGCGAACGCGACATCCTCCGGCACGGCCGGGTTGAGGTGATGACACACCATGATCATGTCAAGATGTTCGTCGAACGTGTTGATCGTGTAGGGGTTGGTCGGGTTGGTCGAGGACGGCAGGCAATAGGCCTCGCCACAAACACGAATGACATCGGGCGCGTGGCCGCCGCCGGCGCCTTCGGCGTGATACATGTGGATCGTGCGGCCCTTCACGGCGGCAAGCGTATCTTCTAGAAAGCCCGATTCATTCAACGTGTCGGTATGGAGCTGGACCTGGAAATCCATCTCATCGGCGACCTTGAGACAACAATCGATCGCCGCCGGCATCGAGCCCCAATCCTCATGCAGCTTCATGCCGCACACGCCTGCCTCGGCCTGCTCGACGATCGAGGCGGGCTTCGACGAATTGCCGCGCCCGAGAAAACCGAAATTGATCGGCCAGGCTTCTGTGGCTTGAAGCATTTTGCCGACATTGAACGGCCCGCCCGAATCGATGCCGACCGTGATCGGCCCCAACGACCCGCCAAGCATGGTCGTCAGGCCCGAGCTCAGCGCGTGTTCGCAAAGCTGCGCCGAATCGAAATGAACATGGCCATCGATCCCGCCGGCGGTCGCGATCAAGCCCTCGGCATCACGCACCGTGGTCGCCCCGCTGATTAGCAGCTTGGGGTGCACGCCATCCATGATTTGCGGATTGCCGGCCTTGCCGATTGCCACGATCTTGCCGTCCTTGATGCCGATATCGCCCTTCACAATGCCGGCGACCGCGTCAATCACGACGACGTTCGACACCAACATGTCGAGCGCGCCTTGTTTGGAGGTGAGCCCGGCAACCAGGCCCGAGCCATCGCGCAAGGTTTTACCACCACCATGCAGGCATTCATCGCCCGGCACGGCATAATCATGCTCGATCTCGGCCAGGAGCTCGGTATCGCCGAGCCGGACCGCGTCGCCCTTGGTCGGGCCGTAGAGCGCCGCATAATGCTGGCGAGTGATCTTCACCATGTCACGCCCCTTTGAAACCGGCCTTGCGCGCGCGCTTGAGCGCGGCGGTCTTGGCCACTTTGGTTTTTGTGGTGCCTTCGGTCAGGCTATGCAGGCCATAAATCTCGGCCGTGCCGCCGAAGGCGACCAGCGCGACTTCCTTGAGATCGCCCGGCTCGAAGCGCACCGCGGTGCCGGCCGGTACGTCGAGGTGCATGCCGAACGCGGCGGCGCGGTCGAAATCGAGCTGCTTATTGACCTCGAAGAAATGATAGTGGCTGCCGATTTGCACCGGCCGATCGCCGGTATTGGTGACCTTGATGCGCGCTTGCTTGCGCCCGGCGTTCAATTCGATCTCGCCATCCTCGGTGATGATCTCGCCCGGAATTGGCGTGCCGTCATCGACGCGCTTTTGTTGGCCCGGGCGGATCGGGTTATGGACCGTGACGAGCTTGGTGCCATCGGGGAACGTTGCCTCGACCTGGATCATCGGCGTCATGGCGTCGACGCCTTGCATGACATCGTCGGTGGAGAGAATGGTAGCCCCCGCCGCGATCAGTTCAGCGACCGAGCGGCCATCGCGCGCGCCTTCCAAAATTTCATCGCTGATCAGCGCGACCGCCTCGGGGTGGTTGAGTTTCTTGCCGCGCGCGCGGCGTTTGCGCGCAAGCTCGGCCGCGCTGAAGATGATGAGCCGCTCAAGCTCGGTCGGCGTCAATAACATCTGGAATCCCCCGAGTTTTTAATTCGCGAACAAACGCCCGCTCAAGGTTTCGTGCCGCATCACCGCAATTTCGGCGAGCGGGGTGAAGGTGTGCGCGTCTTCCGGCGCGGGCAATGGTGTATTCAGCACAGCCTCGATCACCGCGTGGAGCCGGTGGAGCGCGGCTTGCGCCTTAACGTGGCCGATCAACCCCAAACGGAGCGCGGCCGCGAGCAGCCCGACCGTGAAGGTATGCGCGGCGATGCCGAGCGCTTCGTCGCGCCCAAGCCCCACACCCGATAGAACGAGTCCCTGCACGATCGGGAGATGGCCGGGCGCTGCCTCCTCGCGCACCAGCGCGCGATAATCGGCGGCGCGCGGCGTGCCAAGCTCGGCATGAACGCGGAGTAACGCCGCGCCATTGCGCCTCGAGCCCTCGCGCAATTCGCGCGGCAAGGTCATGGCATCGAGCCGATGATCGAGCGCTATCACCCGATCGAAATCGGGGGCGCCATAGGCGGCCGCAATGAACGCGCGGTCGCAACTTGCCCAGCGGTCGGTAATCTGCGCTGCGATCATGCGCTCGACGCCGGCCGCGTCGTTCACGCGGCCATCATCGCGCAAGGCTTCGAGCCCGAGCGAAAACGCGACGCCGCCCGAGGGAAAGAAGCTATCGCCGTGCTGAAGCGCGGCGAGTAATTTTAATGCGTCAGTGCTCATCGATAATCCGTGCCAAGCGCCTTTCGATCATCGGCGCCAAACGCTCGCGATAGAACGCCTCATCGTTCTCGATTGCCACTTTGATTTGGCTACCATCAAACTTGACGCGCCAGTGGAGATTGCCGACGAAATAGCCAAGCTCAAGTGCGGCCGCCAAGTCCGTTGGCTCGAGCACCAGCCAGCGCAATTCGTCAAGCCGAACCACGATCGCGCGCTGATCGTTGATCAAGAGGACCGAGCCATCTTCGAGCCGCTCATCGCGCGCCAATATGATCGCGCAATCAGTGCCGGCGTCGCTGGTTACACGCAGGCGCTTACGCTGCGTGTCGGCCGGCGCGAGCAAGACATACTCGACCGCCCCGTGGTGACGCAGATGATGGAGCTTCGCCGCGATCGCCGAATCATCGACGTGCCCCACGATTCCTTCCAATTTGAGCATGCGAGCCCCTTGCCGATCCCGACGCTCTCCCTGACACTCGCCGGCCAGGACAGGAAACCACAGCCGAGGGCGCCCGCCCAAGCGGGTTTTTCGGGCGGAGAAAGAAACCATGAGTGAGAAACCCTGCGATCTCGCCATCACCGGCGGTACGGTGATCGACGGCACGGGAAAGCCCCGTTTCAAGGCCGATCTGGCGGTGACCGGCGATCGCATCGTCGCGCTCGGCGATATTTCGGCCTATCGCGCCAAGCGCACCCTTGATGCCACGGGGCGGATCGTGGCCCCCGGCTTCATCGATGCCCACACCCATGACGACAATCTTTTGCTGCGCCACCCCGACATGGCGCCGAAGACCAGCCAGGGCGTGACCACGGTGGTGGTCGGCAATTGCGGCGTCAGCCTCGCGCCGGTTGCGCTCGATCGCGCGCCGCCGCCGCCCATGGATTTGCTCGGCGGGCAGGCGGATTATCATTTCGGCTCGGTCGCGGATTACAGCGTGCACCTAAAGAGCAATCCGCCGGCGACCAATTTTGCCATGCTGGTCGGCCATTCGACCTTGCGCGTGGGCGCGATGGATGATTTGGCGCGCCCGGCCCGGCCGAATGAGATCGCGCAAATGGAAGCCCGGCTCGATGAGGGCATGAGGGCCGGCGCGATCGGTTTTTCGACCGGTCTCTTTTACCCTACCAACAGCGCCGCGCCGACCGAAGAGGTGATCGCGCTCGCCAAAATCTCGGCGGCCCATGGCGGGCTCTACACGACGCATATGCGGAACGAGCATGACGGCGTTGAGACCTCGCTCGATGAAACCTTCCGCATCGGCCGCGAGGCCAATATCCCGGTCGTGATTTCGCATCACAAAGTGGCGGGCGTGAAAAATTTTGGCCGTTCCAAGGCGACGCTGGCCAAGATCGAGGCGGCGCGCGCGACGCAAACGATTGGGCTCGATGTCTATCCCTATACGGCGGGTTCAACCGTGCTGCTCGACACGTTGATCCCTGGTGCTGCGCGCGTGATCATCACCTGGTCGAAGGCGCACCCGGAGTTTGCCGGGCGCGACCTTGGCTCAATCGCGAAAGAGTGGGGTGTCGAGTTGCTTGACGCGGCGAAAAAGCTGCAACCGGCCGGCGCAATCTATTTCATGATGGACGAGGCCGATGTGCAGCGCATCATGGCCTATCCACACAGCATGATCGGCTCGGATGGTCTACCCCATGACGAGCGCCCGCACCCGCGTTTGTGGGGCACATTCCCGCGCGTGCTCGGGCATTATGCGCGCGACATTGGGCTCCTCACCTTGGAAGACGCCGTGCACCGTATGACCGGGCTGACCGCGCAAACCTTCGGCTTCAAGGATCGCGGCGAAATTCGCCTGGGCGCTTATGCCGATCTCGTGGTGTTCGACGCGGCAACAATCGCGGCGCGCGCGGATTTTGACCACCCGAAGGAACCCGCCGCCGGGATCGACCATGTCATCGTCAATGGCGAAACGGTGTGGCGGCAAAGGCGCGCCACCGAGGCGCGGCCCGGCACCGTGGTGCGACGGGTCGGAGGCTGATCATGGCCAAACGAAAAGCGAAGCCCGCGCTCAGCGTGCTCGGCCACAAAGCCAAGATCGCGGCGTCGCCCGAGGCGGCGATCTTGGAGCGCGTGCCGAACGATCATGCGGATGTCGATTATGTCGCGCGCTATACCTGCCCGGAATTTACCTCGATCTGCCCGATCACCGGGCAGCCCGATTTCGCGATCCTGGTGATCGATTATGTGCCAAACAAATGGCTGCTCGAATCGAAGGCGCTGAAGCTTTATCTCCACGCCTTTCGCAATCACGGCGCCTTCCACGAGGCCTGCACGGTCGATATCGCCAAGCGCATCGTCGCCTGTATCGAGCCGCATTGGCTGAGGATCGGTGGCTATTGGTATCCGCGCGGCGGCATTCCGATCGACGTGTTCTGGCAGACCGGCGCGCCGCCGAAAAATATTTGGCTGCCTGACCAAGGCGTCGCGCCCTATCGGGCACGGGGGTAGGGCTCAGGCTGTTAGACCGCCGAGGAATGAATCGAGGGTATCGCGGAACTTCGCAGGTTGCTGAAGATTGACCAAATGGCCCGACGGGCTGAGTTCGACGAAGCGGGAACTCGCGACCTTTTCGCTCATGACCTGCATCACGGCGGGTGGCGCCGCGACATCGTTCGCGCCGGCAACAAAGAGTGCCGGCACTTTGATGCGGCCGAGGTGGGGCAGATAGGCGAGACCCGCCAACGCATTGGCGCAGCCGACATAGCCGTCGACCGAGGTGCTCTGAATCATCCCCGCCACGCCCTCCAGAAATTCCGGGCCTTGGGCCAACAAATCAGGCGTGAACCAGCGCACCAGGGTCGATTCGACCAAGGCGCCCATCCCTTTGGTCCGGGCGATGGAGATCCGTTCGTCCCACATTTTGCCGAAGCCTTCCGGCGCATCGGCCCGCGCCGCGCATACGGCGATCGCGCGGAGGCGTGCTGGATCCTTCAACGCCAAGCCCATGGCGGTCATGCCGCCCAGCGAAAGGCCGACAAAGACCGGTTTCGTGACCCCGAGCTCGGTCAACAGACCCTCGGCGTCGGCGACCAATTGGTCGAGCGAATAGGGCGCGGGCGACGACGCGCTGCCGCCATGGCCGCGCGTGTCATAGCGCAGCACGCGATAGTGCTCCGCAAAATGCGCGGCTTCCGCGTCCCACATGGTGAGATCGGTCGCGAGCGAGTTACTGAACACGAGCCAGGGGGCATCTTCGGGCCCATCGATTCGATAGTTCAGACTGATGCCGTTGATCTTCGCTTTCATGGACGACCTTCCATAACCGTCACAGCACTCTTATACCGATCCTGGCGCCAACCCCGGCTCCAATGCGATAAGAGCCGCGAATCGCAATTCCGTAAAGAGCCGTGGCAATCCCCTCTCGCTCCAAACCCTATTTCGAGCGCCCGCGGCGCCTGTCCGAATCAATCGTGTGGGCGCTGCAGCGCCGATTCTATGATTCCTACGGTGTCAGCGCGTGGAAGGATTCCCACGTCCCTTTCGAAATTTCGAGCAACGCCTATTTGGCCCGGCGCTATGCCGAAATCCTCTTGGGATTCTTGCGCGATGTGCGCGCGGGGCGGCTCGGCAAGGCTGGGCGCGACGAACCGCTGCTGATCGTCGAACTCGGTTCGGGCTCGGGCCGGCTCGCCTATCTCGTGGCGAATGAGCTTTTGCTGCTGACTGCGGCGCTTGGCATGCCCGCCCCGGCCTTTCGGCTGGTGATGACCGATTTTACCGAGAACAACCTAAAGACCTACGCGACCAACCCACGGCTCGCGGAGCTGGCCGAGGCCGGCGCGATCGATTTCGCGCGCTTCGATGCCGAACAGCCGCATGCGTTTCGCCTGCGGCGTAGCGGGCAATCGATCCGGCCGGGCGGCCGCGCCCAGCCGATCGTGCTGATCGCCAATTACCTGTTCGACACCATACGGCATGATGCGTTCAAGATTGCCCATGGTCTGCTCTATGAGACGCGTGTCGGGCTCGTCCCCAAAAAGCGCCGCGCCATGCCACGCCGCAATGATCCAAACGCGCTCGATGCGCTTGAGATCGTCGAGCGACAGATTCGCGCACCGCTCCCCTATTATAGGCACAAGGAATTCGACGCCGTGCTGGCGGATTACGCCACGGGGTTCGATGGCTGCGAAATGTTGTTTCCGATCGATGCGCTGCGCGTGATGGATTGGTTCCGAGGCGTCGCCCGGGCGCCAACGCTGGTTCTCAGCGGCGATAAGGCGTATCGCACGGACGAAGAGCTCAAGGCCGGCATCGGGGCACATCTGACGTTCCATGCCAAGAGCAGCTTTTCGACCATGGTGAATTTCAACGCGATCGAACGCGTGGTGGCGAAACAAGGCGGCTTTGCCTTGCATGCGCCGCAGGCCGATACGAGTTTCACGGTTTCGGCGTTCGTTACCGGCGCCAAGCCCGAGGCGGCGCTCGAAACGCGCTTTGCCTTCGATGGTGCCATGGCCGGCCTCGGGCCGCGACACTTTCAAACCACATTCGATGAGTTGAAGCGCGGCTGGCGCAATCCAAGCGTGCCCGGTGCGTTGTCGCTGCTTCGCGTTTCCAATTACGACCAAGATGCGTTTCGGCGTTTCGCGCCGGTGATCATCCGGAAGGTCGGGCGCGTCTCGAACGAAGTACGCGCGGATGTCGTGCAGGCGATGGAAGCGGTCTGGGCGCGTTATTATCCGCTCTCGAGCGATGAACCGGTCGCCTTCACCATCGGGCTCGTGTTCCACGCCATGCGCCGTTTTGACGATGCGCTGCGCTATTTCGAGCGCGCGTTGCCGCTTGAAGGCGATGACGCCATCACGCGCTACAATATTGGGCTCTGCCATGCCGCGCGCGGCGATGGCGCGGCGGCGATCGAGGCCTATGATTTGGCGCTTGAGCGCGATCCGCGCTATCGGCCGGCGGCCATCGCTCGCGAAAGACTGCGCCGGGTCATGGCCCGCGCGAAACCGTGAGATTGACGCTCAGCGTGCTCGATCAATCGCCGATCCGCGAAGGCGGCACGGCGGCTCAGGCAATTGGCGAAAGTCTCGAACTTGCCGCTCTCTGCGATCGCCTCGGCTACCGCCGCTATTGGGTCGCGGAACATCACAATGCCGATGGCCTTGCCGGCAGCGCGCCTGAAATCTTGATCGGGCGCATCGCGGGCCTGACCAAAAATATCCGCGTGGGCGCCGGCGGCGTGATGCTGAGCCATTACAGCGCCTACAAGGTGGCCGAGAATTTTCGCGTGTTGGAAGCCTTGTTTCCGGGCCGGATCGATCTCGGCCTCGGTCGCGCGCCCGGCTCCGATCAATTCACCGCGCACGCACTGGCGTCGCCCGGCGGCACGCCCAGCGCCGATCACTATCCAAACCAGATCGCCGATCTGATTGGCTATGTGACCAACAGCTTGGCGCCCAATCACCCTTTTGCCGCTCTAAAGGCACAGCCTTTGGGACCGAGCGCGCCAGATATTTGGCTGCTCGGCTCAAGCGACCAAAGTGCCGCGCTCGCGGCCCATTTCGGCTGCGCCTTCTCCTTCGCGCATTTCATTTCGGATCGCTTGGGCCCTGAGATCATGGCGGCCTATCGCCAAGCCTACCAACCCTCGCCCCTGGCGCCGGCGCCACAAGGCAGTATCGGTGTGTTCGTCATTTGCGCCGAGACCGAAGAAAAGGCCGAGCATTTGGCGCTCAGTCGCGATCTTTGGCGGCTCCGGCTCGACCGGGGCTATCTTGGCCCCTATCCCTCAATCGAGACGGCGCTGGCCCACCCCTATGACGAACAGGAGCGAGCCATTATTCGCGGCAATCGGCGCCGCCAGGTGGTCGGTTCGCCCGCGCAATGCCGTGACCGTTTGATCGCATTGGCCGACCGCTATGGCGTCGACGAAGTGGTGGTGGTGACCATCACCTACGACTTCAAGGCGCGCCTGAGGTCCTACGAACTTCTGGCCGAAGCGTTCGACCTGCACCGGCCCTAGCCCGTCCTATTCACGACGATCACTGATTTTCGTACTGGAGCGGCGAGCGTTGCGATGACGACGCGGGTGGCCGTGGCGCTGGCGAGGGCGCTGGGCGGGGTCTGGAAAGTGCTGCGGTTGGAGGTTGCGGGAGGGGCTCGAGGGG
>CAMDNF010000009.1:0-45257 GCA_945902735.1 Rhizobium sp. Q54
GCAGGAAAGACACCGCATCAAACAGAAAACCATCGAACAGCGCCGCTTGCTTCACCGCAAACTCGCCGCATAAGATCAACCAACCAGATGAGGCCAACCCTCCATTAATTTACAACCCCATCTGTCCCAAATGATCTGACGACGCACACTCACCAATAGCGCATGGCATCCTTGAAAAAGCCGCGAAGGTCGTCGCGCGATATGGGCCGCGGGCTGTTGACCAAGAGGCGCTGCTGCGCGAACGCCCGTTCGCTCAACGCATCGATATCGCCCTCGCCATAGCCGACCGCGCTCAAGCCATTCGGCACGCCGGTGCGGCGCATCAAATCGATCACATGGGTCGCCAAAAGCTCGCCCGCGCGCTCCTCCGGCACATTCCTGATATCCGCGCCGAAGGCCGCCGCCGCGCGCAAATGCCGATCCGGACAGGCCAAAGCGACCGAGCGAAACACCGCCGGCGCGTTCAAGATGACCGACATGCCGTGCGGCACAATGGCGTGATCGGCCGGCCAGCCCTCGGGCCGATAGTCTTCAACCAACCCCGCCACCGCATAGGACATCGCATGCGGCACGTGGCAGCCCGCATTGCCGAAGCCGATGCCGGCCAACATGCCGGCAAACATCAAAAGTTCACGCGCGGTCATGTCGTTCGGCTCTTTCACCGCGCGTTCGATGTTTTCGCCAACCAGGCGGATCGCCTCGGTGCAGGCGAGATCGCTATACGGGTTGGAGCCTTGCAACAACGGGCGCTTATCCGGCGTTGCTGGCGTCATGCGGTGCGAGAAAGGCCGCGCGGTCAAGGATTCGATCGCGTGGCTGAACACATCAAAGCCATTCGCGGCGACCACCGGCACCGGCAAGGTCATCAAGACGCTCGGGTCAAGCACGCCAAGCGAGGGGCGGAGCGCGGCATGTGCGATGCCGGTCTTGGCGCCCATCTCGAGCATGTCGAAAATCGCGATGCCGGTGCATTCGCTGGCCGTGCCGAAGGTCGTCGGGCAGGCGATGTGCGGGCGGAGCGGCCCCGGCACGCGCCTGGCCTCGCCAACCGGCGCGTTGACATAGGCCAGGAACTCGGCCGGGTAGGTGGCGTAGAGATTGCTCGCTTTCGCGGTATCCATCGCCGAGCCACCGCCGACCGAGACGAAGCCATCGAATTTGCCTTCGACGGCAAATTTAGTGCCGGCCTTGAACGAGCGGTCCGTCGGCTCGACCTCGACCTGGTCGAACACCTCGACCGAAAGGCCCGCCGCGCGGATCGCCTTGACCACGGTCTCGACCGGCTCCAACCGGCCGACGCGGGGGTCGGTATAGAGCGCGATCCGCGTCATGCCGAGCGCCTTGGCATCTTCGCCCACCTCGGCCAGCGCGCCGATGCCGAATTTCAGCTTGGGCGCCTCGATCGTGAAGGCGATATCGCCGCCGGGCGCGGCCTGGAAATAGGGATCAAGCGTCATAACGGGCCCCGTTCGATTAGGAATGGGCCCTATAGAGCAGATTTTTGGCCGCTGTGGAAACCACTTCGATCTGGTGAATCCCCGCAGCCTCTAGGCCACCGCGCGCAATTCCCGCCGCGTGATTTTAAAGCGGGCCTGCCGCATGACCGCCACAACGTCATCGCGGGTCAGGCCGTCGCGCTTCAACACGAGGTGCACGATCGGATCCGCCAGCATATCGTCGAGTTCTGGCTCTGGGCCGGCATGGGCCCAGATCAGTCGGTGCGGCGTGGGTCGATTTGGCGCCATCGGAGTCGACTCCGCTATCTATCTAGGCTCGCGAACTCTAGGCCGGGCCAAGCGCGCCACCTAGTGAACGATTGGTAAGCTATATGTGTACGCGGCATGACAACGCTTGGTCGTTTGACGCTCATTCCATATGCCAGCCATGGCTCACGATGAGCGATTGTCCGGTCAGCGCGTTGCTTGGGAAGGCCGCGAACATCAGCGCGACCTCGACCACGTCGTCGATCGTGGTGAATTCGCCATCGACCGTATTGCCGAGCATGACCGATTTCACCACCTGCTCCTCGGAAATACCAAGCGCCTTGGCTTGTTCCGGGATTTGCTTTTCGACCAATGGCGTTTTCACGAAGCCCGGGCAAATCACATTGGCGCGCACGCCATGGGGGCCGCCTTCTTTCGATACCGCGCGCGCGAGGCCCATCAAGCCATGTTTCGCCGTCACATAGGGCGCCTTGAGCGGCGAGGCCAATTTGGAATGCACCGAGCCCATATAGATGATCGAGCCCGATTTGCGCGCATACATATGCGGCAAACAGGCCTTGGTGGTGAGGAACGCGCCATCGAGATGAATCGCCAGCATCCGTTTCCAATCGGCGAACGAAAAATTTTCAATCGGGCTAACGATTTGAATGCCGGCATTGGAAATCAGAATATCGATGCCGCCCCATCGCTGCACAACCGCCGCGACGCTGGCATTCACCGCATTCTCATCGGTCACATCGGCCTCATAGCCAAAGGCCTCGCCCGGCCCCATGGCGGTGAAACGCTTGGCGGTCGCTTGGGCCGCGTCGAGCTTGATGTCGGCGACCGCGACCTTGGCGCCCTCGGCGACGAACCGGCGCGCAATGCCCTCGCCAATGCCCCCGGCCGCGCCGGTCACATACGCGATCTTGTTGTGCAGCTTCATGGCGATCCCCTTCAGGCGATTCGATCTCGTTTACCTTGCCACGTTCGCGCGCTTTGGTAATGCTCCGATCATGATCGGCCGGTCGTCGCAATGGCCGCCTTGGCAATGAAGGGCTCTCTCATGGCGCAAAAAACAATAGCCATTGCCGGGCTCGGCACGATCGGGCGCAAAATCGCGCTCTGGTTGCGCGATCAGAATGACGGCCTGAAATTGACCGCCGTGTGCTCGGGCGATGCGGCCAAGGCCACGGCCTGGCTAAAAGAGCAGCGCCTCGCGGTGCCGGTGGTCTCGGCCGAGGACCTGCCGCGCCATGCCGAGATCATCGTCGAGGCCGCACCGGCGGCGGCCTTCGCCGCGATCGTGCGCCCGGCGCTTGAAGCCGGCCGCACCGTGATGGTGCTGAGCTCAAGCGCGCTGCTGATGCATGACGATCTGATCGCTGTGGCTGGTGCGCGCGGCGGGCGGATCATCGTGCCGACCGGCGCGCTGCTGGGACTCGATGCCGTGGTCGCGGCCGCCGAGGGCACCATCCAGCGCGTGCGCATGGTCACGCGCAAGCCCCCACGCGGGCTTGATGGCGCGCCTTTTCTCAAACAGCACGGCATCGACATGGCGAAAATCACCAGCCCAACGCGCGTCTTTGCCGGCAGCGCGCGCGAGGCGGCGGCGGGCTTCCCGGCCAATGTCAATGTCGCGGCGACGCTCTCGCTCGCCGGCATCGGGCCCGACCGCACGGAGGTTGAGATCTGGGCCGACCCGACCGTCACGCGCAACATCCACCGCATCACGGTCGAGGCCGATGCCGCGAACTTCACCATGGAGATCGAGGGCGTGCCGTCGGAGAACCCAAAGACCGGGCGCCTCACGCCGCTCTCGATGATCGCCGCGTTGAAGCGCCTGACCGCGCCCTTGGTGATCGGGACGTGAAGGCGCGGATCACGACTTCAATATGCGGCACACCGGCCTTCATACGTCGGCAAGCTCAGCATGAGGTCCTCATCCTGAGCCAGTCGACCTGCCTGCGCGAAGCCGAAGCGGCTTCGCTTCGGCGGAGGCAGGAGGATGGGGCCCGATTCATGAACCGGGCCTAAGCCGTTCTAGGCTTTTGGCCGGATCATTTTGAAGATCGTTTCGACCACCGTGAATTCGTGATAGCCGAGCCGCGCGATCGGTTTGAACTTTTTCAAATCGACCAGGCCGTCGGTCAACACGTCTTCCGATATATGGATGCCGACGACGCGGCCGAGGCAAATTGCGTTGCGCGCGTCCGGATCGTTCGAGGGCAGCTCGATGGTCTGATGATAGACGCATTCGAGATGGATCGGCGATTCGGCGACACGCGGCGGCTTGACGATTTCCGATGGCACCGGCGTTAGTCCAGCCAGCGCCATCTCATCGACATCGGGCGCGACGGGCGCCGAAGTGCGATTCATTTTCTCGCGCAAATCCCAGGTCGCAACGTTGTAGACGAACTCGCCGGTCTCCTCGATATTGCGGAGCGTATCCTTCGGCCCATAGCTCTCGCGCCCATTGCTGGCGAACATCACCATATGCGGGTCATCCGCCACCGCGTTGAAAAAGCTATAGGGCGCGAGGTTGACGATGCCCTCCCGCGACATCGTGGTCAGCCAGCCAATCGGGCGCGGCGCGACACAAGCCTTGAAGGGGTCATGCGGCAGGCCGTGGCGCTTGGTTTCGGGTCGATAGAACATGGCTGAGCCTCTCGATCGGACGCGTCGGGCTCTAACCTAGTCCGTGCCCGGTCAGAAGTGGAAGTCTAAGTGTCAGCGCGCTTGAAAGCCCGGGGTCAATCTGGCCTCATTCTAGGTGAACGAGGGCGTTTGAGCCGTCCTATAGGGTGATGCGATGAAGACCATAATGACCAATAAGCGTTGGGCGGAGAAATACCCGGCGCTCGGCACCGGGCCGATCGAAACTGAATCCTGCATCTCACCGGACTATTTCGAACGCGAGCGCGATCTGATCTTTCGGCGTTGCTGGCTCAATGTCGGGCGGGTCGATGAGATTCCCGCGCGCGGTCAATATTTCGTGCGCGATCTCGCGGTCTGCCGGACCTCGATCCTGGTCATGCGCGGCAAGGACAGCCAGGTCCGCGCGTTTCACAATGTCTGCTCGCATCGCGGCAACAAACTGGTCCCGCATGAGCGTGGCGCCTGCCCGGGCAAGCTGATGTGCGGCTTTCATTTCTGGACCTTCGATACCGAAGGGAAACTCACCTGGGTACCCGATGAAGAAAATTTCTTCGGGCTCGACAAGTCGAAGCTTGGCCTCACGCCCGTGCGCATCGGCCTTTGGGAGGGCTTCATCTTCGTCAATCTCG
Source organism: Rhizobium sp. Q54 (assembly GCA_945902735.1). Classification (GTDB taxonomy): domain Bacteria; phylum Pseudomonadota; class Alphaproteobacteria; order UBA828; family UBA828; genus SHWC01. Next base: position 4,991 of record CAMDNF010000009.1, read on the forward strand.
ACGCGGACGGCACGCAATCGCTGGAGGATTATCTCAGTGGCGTCGCCACGCAGCTCAAGGGCGCGCCATTTGGCGAGCTCGCGCGGCTGCGCACCTACAAGGTCGATGAGCGTGCCAATTGGAAGGTGGCGATCGATGCACAGAACGAGGTCTACCATTTGCCGTTCCAGCACCGCTTCACTTTTCCCGATGCTTTCATCCTGAAAGACAATAAATACACACGCCTCTACGACGTGAACCTCTATGAGCGCCATTGCGTGTGGTCGTGCGAATACAATCCCGATTTCAAATTCTCGCCCTTGGGCGCGTTGCTCGGCCAGCTTGACGCCACCAAGAACGCCGTGCGCCTCAATCAAATGATCGGCGATTTCGATTTTTTCCTGGTCTTTCCCAATATGGTGATCCTGCTCTTCAAGGCGCCCAAGGCCGATTACATGGTGACCTATAATTTCTGGCCGCTCGCGGTCGATCACACGATCTGGGAGATCCGCTATTACTATCCGCCCGCCGATAGTGCCGGCACGCGGCTCGCGCAGGAATATGCGCTCTGCCGCCTGCGCGACACGCTGCAAGAAGATGCCAAGGCCCATGAGGCAATCCATGCCGGCCTTGCCTCGCGCGCCAAACACGAAATCCATTTGCAGGATGACGAAGTCTGCATCCGCTATTTCCATAAGGTGGTCGCGGATCATATCGGCGCGGTGGGAGCGCCAGGATGAGCGCAGCGCTGCCCGAAGATTTCAAATCGCTCGCGCCGTTTATCGCCTGGGCGCTGCCGACCGAGCGCGAGCGAACCATCAAACGCCTCGCGAGCTCGATGGAGGAGCTGAACGCGTTCTATGCGGCTGTCATGCCGCAGCTCGAAGCGATCGTCGCTTTTCTCGACCGAGAGCCGCTGGAGCAGATGTCGGCCGCGAACAAGCCACTGATGCACCTCATGCTGTCGCTGGTCGAGATTTCCAACATCGTCGAGCTCTATAAGCGGCTCGACAAATTCGACGGCATGCACCCGTCGCGTTTCGTCTCCTACGAATAATCACAAACCAATCGGTGCCGCGATGAATTCGAGCGACCAATCCTGGGAAGGCCGCGAAAAGGCCGCGTTCTTCCACACCTTCACCGATCTGCCGACCATCCAGGAAGACGGCGCTACCGTGATCGAGCGCGGCGAGGGTATTTATATTTTCGATACCGCCGGCCGCCGCTATTTGGAGGGCAATGCCGGGCTCTGGAACATGACGCTCGGCTTTAGCGAAAAGCGCCTGGCCGAGGCCGCGCGCCGCCAATATGACGCGCTGCCGGGCTATCACACCTTCTTCGCGCGCAACACCAAGCCCGCGATCGAATTGGCCGAGCGGGTCCGTTCGCTTTCGCCCATGGCGATGGGGCGGGTCTTTTTCACCAATTCGGGCTCGGAGGCGAATGAGTCCGTCGTCAAATTGCTCTGGATGATCTGGGCGGCGGAAGGCCAGCCGAAACGGCGCAAGCTGATCACGCGTAAGAACGCCTATCATGGCGCCACGGTGATGACATCGTATTTGACCGGCAAGGATTATGTCCGCGCCTTCGGGCCGCTGCCGCCGGACGTCATCATCGCGGATTGTCCGCATGCTTGGCGCTATGCGCAACCGGGCGAGAGCGATGAGGCGTTCTCAGGCCGCCTCGCCGCCGCGCTCGCGCGCACCATCGAAGCCGAAGGGCCCGAGACGATCGCCGGCTTCTTCGCCGAGCCGATCATGGGCGCGGGTGGCGTGCTGGTGCCGCCCAAAGGCTATTTCCCGGCGATTCAGAAGGTGCTCAGAAAATACGCGATTCCCTTGGTCGGCGATGAGGTGATCTGCGGCTTTGGCCGCAGCGGCAATATTTGGGGCGCTGAAACGGTCGGCATGACGCCCGATATCATGGTCGCATCGAAAAGCATTTCGGCCGGCTATTTTCCCATGGGGGCCGTCATGCTCTCAAAATCGATCGACGAACGCCTGAGCGCGGCGTGCGAGGCTTGGGCCGAATTTCCGCTCGGCTTTACGACAGCCGGTCACCCGGTCGGCTGCGCGATTTCGCTCGAGGCCATCCGCATTATTCTGGACGATGGGGTGTTCAGCCATCTGCGCGGCGTGAGCCCGCACTTCCAAACACGGTTGAAGGCCCTTAAATCTCATCCTCTGGTTGGCGAAGCGCGCGGCGTCGGCTTGATGGGCGCGCTCGAAATGGTCGCCGACAAGGCCAGCAAGGCGTCCTTCCCCGGCACCGTCCGGATCGGCGAACGCCTTGCCCGCACCGCGCGCGATCGCGGCCTGATCATCCGCCCGCTCGGTGCCGCGCTTGTCATCGCGCCGCCTTTCATCATCACATTGGCGCAAATCGACGAGCTGTTCGATACGTTGACGGGCGTGCTCGATTCGGTGCATGACGAAATTAGGCGCGACGCGGCTTAGGATCGCGTCATGCAAACCGACGCGACACGCCCTCACGCCCCGGCGACGCTACGCAATCGGGAACCGATTCTCGCGGTCCTGCGGCGCGTGCTGCCGGCCGAGGGATTGCTGCTCGAGATCGCGAGCGGCACAGGCGAGCACGCCGCGTTCATGTCGCCACGGCTTTCGCCTCGCTTGATATGGCAACCGAGCGAAGCACATGCCGATGCGCTTCGCGATATCGACGGCCATGCCCGCGCTGAAAATTGCACGCGGGTACTTCCGGCGATTGTCCTAGATGTTTGCGGCGTCGATTGGCCGCTTAGCGCGGCCGCCGCGATCTTCTGCTGCAACATGATCCACATCGCGCCCTGGGCGGCGGCGGAAGGCCTGTTCGCCGGCGCGGCGCAGGTGCTACCGAACGGGGCACCACTGATTCTCTATGGGCCGTTCAAGCGCCATGGCGCCCATACCGCGCCCTCCAACCAAGCGTTCGACGCCGGGCTGCAAGCGCAGGATTCGCGCTGGGGCGTGCGCTGCCTCGACACCCAGGTTGTGCCGCTCGCCGAGCGCTCCGGCGTCGCGCTCGACGAAATCGTAGCGATGCCCGCCAACAATCTGATCGTGATATTCCGCCGGCGCGCCCCGGTGCCACCTTCGTCATAGGAGACCGCCATGGCCAATCAGCCGATTCTGTTCATCAACGGTGAATACAAGCCGCTCAGCGAGACGACGATCTCGGTCCTCGATCAAGGGTTCCTGCTCGGCGATGGCGTATTCGACGTCGTCTCGGCGTGGAAGGGCGTGATCTTCAAACTCGATTAGCATCTCGATCGCTTCTTCGATTCGCTGCGCGCGACACGGCTGCAAACCCCGATGTCGCGCGAGGACTGGCGCGCCGCGATCGTCGAAACCGTGCGGCGCAACCAGCTGCGCGACGCGACGATCCGCTTCATCGTGACGCGCGGCGTGCCGAAGGCCGTGGTCGCCGATCCGCGCGATTTTCAGCCGACCATGATCGTCTGGGCGGCGCCCTATATCTTCCTCGCCGACGAGGCGACGCGACGCAAGGGCATCCGACTTTTTTTATCTCGCATTTGCGCGCCTTCTCTGCCGATACGCTCGACCCGCGCTACAAGTGCCTGGATCGGTTGCACTCGCAGATGGCGCGCATCGAGGCGCTCGAAGCCGGCTATGACGACGTGATCTGGCTCGATCAGGCCGGCAATGTCTGCGAGGAGCCGGCGTCGAACATCTTTGTCATCAAGGAAGGCGTGGTGCGCACGCCGCGCCGTAACGTGCTTCGCGGCATCACGCGCCAAACCTTCATCGAACTAGCGCGCGACGCGGCTCTGCCAGTCGAAGAGGCCGATCTGACCGCGTTCGACCTCTATGCCGCGGACGAGGTCTTCACGTGCAGCACGGCCGGCGGCGCGCTCGCCGTGCGCGAGGTCGCGGGGCGGCCTTTGGCCGGCTCGGTGCCGGGCCCGCTCACCCAAAAGCTCGACCGGCTCTATTGGACGCTGCGCGAATCGGGCGCGCACGGCACGCCGATCCCGGCGTGATCAAGCGCGCGCCGCTTTGGGCCGGAGCGTCAGCCACAGCAGCGAGCCGATGATCAGGATGTTGAGCAAATTCCAGCCCAGGCCATTGAGGAACGCGGCCTGGTAAGAGCCGGTCAGATCGAAAATCCACCCTGAAAGCAAGCCGCCGAACGCCATGCCGATCACGGTCGACATCAACACGACGCCGATCCGCTGACCGGCCTCTTTCGCCGGTAGATATTCGCGCACGATCATCGCATAGGCCGGCACGATGCCGCCCTGCGACAGGCCGAAGACCAGCGAGACCACATAGAGCGAGGTCAGGCCGTCGAACGGGATATAGAGAAGAAGTGCCACGCTTTGCAGCACCGAGCCGAACAGGATCGTGCGCAAGCCGCCGATATAGTCGGACGCGAAACCCCAAATCAGCCGGCTCACCACGCCGCCCGCCAACATGAGCGAGAGCATCTCGGCGCCAGCCGCCTGGCCATAACCGAGATCGCCACAATAGGCGACCAGATGGACCTGCGGCATCGACATGGCGACGCAACAACAGAGGCCTGCGACGATGAGCAAACCTTGCAGCGTGCGCGGCGCCAGATTGAGCGGCTGTATCGCTTTTCGCCGTTGCGTCGTGCTTGGCGCCGGGGTTGTCGCGATCGGTGGGCGTCGCCGGAGCAGCAGCGACAGCGGGATAACCGCACCCACGATGACGATCGCGATGAGATAGTGCGCCGCGCGCCAGCCATCGGCCGCGATGACATCCTTCAAGATCAACGGCCAGGCCGCGCCGGCCAAATAATTGCCTGCGGCCACGATCGACACCGCGATGCCGCGCCGGCGTTGGAACCAATGCGAAATATCGGCAATCAGCGGGCCGAAACCCGCCGATGTGCCGACCCCGATCATCATGCCTTGGATGATCGTGAACTGCCAAATATTGGTGGTGAGGCCGGTCAGGGCAAAGCCGGTGCCGAGAAGGAGCGCGGCGCCGATCAAGACCGTCGTGATGCTGTAGCGGTCGACCAAACGGCCGAGAAGGAAATTGCCGATCGCGAAGCCGACCATGACGGCGGTGTAGGGCATCGAAGCTTCCGCGCGGTCGATGCCAAAATCGCGCTGCACCTCGGGCAAGATGACCACGACCGACCACATGCCGACCGTGCTGATCACCGCCACCAAGACCGAAACAACCAGGCGCAGCCACGATTGCCCGCCGTCCAAATACGGGGCGGGGGTCTTCGCGAACAATCCAAGCCGTGCCAAGCGCGCCACCCAAATAAGCCGTCAGGGGTGGAAACCTAATGCCCTTGGCGCCGAAGGGCCATGGCTTGTTTCCACACGACCAAGCCATGGCTGGCGTGGCAAGCCTGAGCTAGGTTTATCCGGAGATCGAGCAAAGGGAGGTCGGCATTATGACGCTTAAAGACAAGATGGTCGTTATTCTGGGCGGCAGTTCCGGCATTGGCCTGGCCACCGCCAAGGCGGCGCTGGCTGAGGGCGCGCAAATCGTCGTGACGGGACGGTCGGAAGAGCGCCTGGGCAAGGCGCGGGCCGAGCTCGGCAAAGCGTTGCGTACAGTCGCGCTGGATGTGGCCGATGAGCGTGGCACGGAAGCGCTGTTCCGCACGCTCGATCGGGTTGACCATGTGTTCATCACGGCGGGTATTTTGGTCAAAGATCCGCGCCTCGCGCCTGATGGCGCAACGGTGCGGCCGGCCATGGATGTGCGGTTCTGGGGTGCGTTCTACGCCGCGAAATACGCCGCGCCCAAAATGACCGAGGGTGGCTCGATCACCTTCATGTCCGGCACGGCGGCGCAACGACCGATCATTGGCGCCTCGGTCGCCACCGCATCGTGCAGTGCGGTTGAGGGCTTTGCCCGCTCGCTTGCAGTCGATCTCGCGCCGATCCGCGTCAACACCATCCAGCCTGGGTTTGTTGATACTCCCTTGCTCGACGATTTGCTCGGCGCGCGCCGGGCCGAAGTGCTGGCCGCCGTTGCGGCCAAGCTGCCGGCGCGCCGGATCGGGCGCCCCGATGAGGTGGCTGATGCCGTCATTTTCCTGATGAAGAATGGCTATGTGACCGGCACGACGTTGACCATCGATGGCGGGGGGCTGCTGGTCTAGCCGCAGACCGCAGTGCGAAATCCGTAGCAAGGCCCCCCAAACCCCCGGCAAACCGGGCCATTTAACGAATTCGCAAGAATAAAAGTGCTCCCTGATGGCGTGGGTCGGGCCAGGTCATTGCCGCGCCGGCAATCGACCGCGCCCTACTCGATCGATCGCGTGAGGGGATCCGCCTATGAACGAAGTCTCGAGACCGGCCGGCATCGCGCAAGGCCAATCATCCAGCGTCGCCATCGAGCAGATCGGTGTGGCGACCGCGGTCGACGGCATGCGGCTCGTTTGTCGCGTCGGCTATGAAGGCGGGCCGGCCATATCGGAGATTTTCGCGCGCGCGCCGGTTGGCGCCCTGGTCAAGGTCCCGACGCCGCATTCTGTTGCCTATGGCTTCATCGGTAGCCAGCGCATGATTCACAAAGGTGCGGCGCTCACGGCAGATGGCGAGGCCGTGGCGGAAATCGATCTGCTGGGCGAGGTCCTGTCCACCAAGGGTTTGGAAGACGCGCATTTCATGCGCGGTCTCTCGGTTTTCCCGCGGCTTGGCGCGCCCGTGTTGCTCGCCGGTCCGGAAGATTTAGGCCGGATCTACGCCCGGCCGACCTCGCCGCCTTTGACGATCGGCACGCTCTACCAAGATTCGCGATTGCCGGCCTATTTGATGTCGCAGGAGTTCTTGTCCAAGCACTCGGCGATTTTGGGCACGACGGGCTCCGGCAAATCCTGCGCCGTGACGTTGATTCTAAGCTCGCTCCTGGCCGCGCATCCGAACGGCCATATCGTGGTGCTCGATCCTCACAATGAATATGGCGCGGCCTTCGGTCAATCGGCTGAGACCATCACCACCAGCACGCTGAACCTGCCCTTTTGGCTGCTCACTTATGAAGAGATCATCGAGGTGCTGTGCAGCCGCGAATCAGGGGCGCGCAGCCGCGAGGCCGCGATCCTGAAAGAGGCCATCGTCAGCGCGAAGCGCGAATTCGCCGGCCGCGCGGAAGACGATGTCGAACTCACCGTCGACACGCCGGTGCCCTATCGGTTGCAGATTTTGACGCAGCGCATCAGCACCGCCATGGGCAAGCTTGATCGGCCGGATAGCACGCTGCCCTATTTGCGGTTGATCACCACGATCGACAACCTCCGCAAGGATCGTCGCTACGCGTTCATGTTCGGCGGTCTTTCCGCCGCGCGCGACAATATGCGCGAAATCATCTCGCGTATTTTGCGCATCCCAGTCGCCGGCAAACCGATCACGATTCTCGATCTGTCAGCGGTGCCGTCCGAGATCACCAATGTGCTGGTCTCGCTAATGTGCCGTTTGGTGTTCGATTTCGCGCTGTGGAGCCGCCGGGAGGAGCAGATTCCGACGCTGCTCGTCTGCGAGGAGGCGCATCGCTATATCCCGCGTCTTGAAGGCACCGGCTTCGAGCCGACCCGCCGCGCGATATCGCGCATCGCGCAAGAGTGCCGCAAATACGGTGTTTCGCTTTGCCTCGTGACTCAACGACCCTCCGAGGTCTCCGAATCGATTCTCTCGCAATGCAGCACGGTCTTTGCGCTCCGCATGAATACGGAGAAGGATCAGGAATATGTCCGCCGCACGTTGCCCGACGATGCGGCCGGTCTGCTCAAGGCCTTGCCCTCGCTCCGCCAGCAAGAGGCGATCGTGGTCGGCGAGGGCGTTACGCACCCGATGCGTCTGCGTTTCGCCGATTTGCCGGCCGAACGCCGGCCGCGCGGCGATTCGAGCAATTTCCCGCTCGCCTGGCAAAAAGATATCGCGGGCGACAAGCTGGTGGCCGAAGTCATCGATCGCTGGCGCCACCAAACGCGCTAGGCCCCCGGCATCCATCCCCTGTAGGATGCCGCTCCTTAATTGGGGAGCGGTTCATGGCAAAGCTTACGCGCGCGCAATTGATTGAATTGGTCGAAACGCATTATTTCGGCAATGTCGATGCCAAAAGGCTCGAGCCGGCGGTCAAATGCTTTCATGCCGATGCCGTGCTCGGCGTGCAAACCGCGGGCGTGGTCCACGTGGGTGAGACCGCGATTCGCCGCATGTTCACCGACTTCTTCGGTTCGACCAAAACCATTTTCCATGGCGATTACAGCCACGTGGTTGACGTCGAGGCGCAACGCATCGCCTCTCAGTTCGTCGCGCGCAATACCTATAACGACGGACGCCAGATCGAGATGCGCAATTGCAATTTCTTCGAGCTAAGGGACGGGCTCTTTACGCGCGTGACGATCTATATGAGCGGCGCCAACCCTCTGGTCTAACGCGGTCTAGGCGGCGGCGACCGCGCGGTTCAAATCCGCGACAATCTCATAGCATTTGAGCCGCGCCGCGTGATCGTACATTTGCGACGTAATCATGAGCTCATCCGCGCTTGTTTCGGCGATGAAGTCATCGAGTGCGCGCCGCACGGTGGCGGGCGAGCCGATCGCCGAGCATGACATGGTCTGGCGCAAGATTGCCTTTTCATTCGGGCCGAGGCGCGCCTCATAGCCCTCGATCGGCGGCTGAAGCTTTGTTGCTTGCCCGGTGCGGAGACTCACAAAGGCCTGTTGCATGGAGCTCGCGAGATAACGCGCCTCGTCGTCTGTCTCGGCGGCGAATACATTATAGCCGAGCATGACATAAGGCCGCTCCAGCGTGCCCGATGGTTCGAACCGGCTGCGATAAACCTCGATCGCCGGCATCATTTGGCTCGGCGCGAAGTGCGAGGCGAAGGCGTAGGGCAGGCCCAGCATCGCGGCGAGCTGTGCGCCGAACAGGCTCGAGCCCAGAATCCAGATCGGGATGTTCAGCCCCGCGCCCGGGACCGCACGAATGGGTGCATCGGGCTCGGGCGGCTGGAAATAGGCCATCAATTCCACCACGTCCTGCGGAAACTGGTCAGGATCGGACGAGAGCGTTCGCCTCAGCGCATGCGCGGTGCGTTGATCGGTACCCGGCGCGCGCCCGAGCCCAAGATCGATCCGCCCGGGAAACAACGCCTCCAACGTGCCGAATTGCTCGGCGATCATCAGCGGCGCGTGATTGGGCAGCATGATACCGCCCGAGCCGACGCGAATGGTCGAGGTGCCGGCCGCGATATGCGCCATCACGACGGTCGTTGCGGCGCTCGCGATGCCTGGCATGTTGTGATGCTCGGCCAGCCAATAGCGCTGAAAGCCAAGCCGCTCACAATGGCGGGCAAGCTCGCGCGCGTGGCGAAAGGCCTGCGCGGCATCGCCGCCTTCGACAATCGGGCAGAGATCGAGAACCGAGAACGGAATCATGCGCTAATAACTCATGCTCGCCGCGTTCACGATGCCAAGCGCTAAGGAGGCCGCCGCCACCGTAACGCCGGCCGCGCTATTGCCCGCCTCGATCTTGCGCGAAAGCCCTGGCAAGCAGAGGCTCGCCACCGCGAACACCGCGATTTGCACAACAAGCGCGACCGCGCTCCAAATCACCATGTCGATCAGCGACACGCTGTGAATGATCACGCTGGCCAGCGGCAAGGTGAAGCCGATCACCGCGCCGGCCAGGCTGATGCTCGCCGCGACATTGCCTTCTTTGATCAACTTGAACTCGCGGTGTGGCGTGACCGCCATATAGAGCACGATGAAAATCGCTTCGGCGAGCAGCGCCGCCCCGAAATAGACCAGAAAATTACCAAGGCTATCCCACGAAATCATGATCGGTCTCCCCTTGCGGCGTTTCAACGAACGCCGGTGAGCTGATGTGTTATACCAGCCCGCGATTAGTCTGCGTCATCGCGGGTTGGCCGGCGCGACCGCGCCGCGCCGCGTTAGCGGCGGAAGCCAGGCGCGCGCGACACGCGCGCCCGTAATTAATCGAAAAAATGCGGCACGAAGCGGCTCGTGTCGCGCGTGATGGCGGTGGAATCTTCGCGAATGCCGATGCCGGCGGGCTCGCTTGCCACCACCCACGAGCCGATCACCGGATATTGGGCGTCGAACGTGGGCATGGCGGCGTGGGCCTGGTAGACGAAGCCTTCCGCGCCATAGGCGCCGCTTGTTTCGGCGATCACCTGACCGGCGTTCAAGACCTGAATATTGGCGCCCTCGCGGCTGTAGATCGGCTTCCGCACCACACGACCATCGATGCGATGCGGCTCCAGCGCGGCCTCGAGCAAATTGGGATGGCCCGGCGCCATCTCCCACAACAAAGCGAGCATCGCCTTGTTCGACAACACCATCTTCCAGGCCGGTTCGATGATTTTCGCGACGCCTTGCAGAAGGTGCTCACCGAACGGCTCGCCGACCAACCATTCCCACGGGTAGAGCTTGAACATCACATTGACCGGCCGCTCCTCGAGATCGGCGAAGCCAACGCCATCCCAGCCGATATCTTCGATCGCGATGCGTTCGGTCTGAAGCCCGGCCTGAACCGCCGTGTCACGCATATAATCGAGCGTGCCATTGTCTTCCGCGTGGTCGCGCACGCCGGCGAAATAAACCCGCTCATGGTCAAGGCCAAAGCGCTTCCAGGCGTCGATCAGCTTTTCATGGATCGAGTTGAATTGATCGCGCCCCGGCCAGGTGGTTTCCAGCCAATCCCATTGCACGACGGCGGCTTCGAACAGCGCGGTCGGCGTATCGGCGTTGTATTCGAGCAGGCGGGGCGGGGTCTTGCCGTCATAACAAAGATCGAAACGGCCATAGAGATTCTTCTCGCCCGCCTTCCAACTGCGCTCGATCGCGCGCCACGCCTCGGGCGCGATGCGGAGCCGCTGATAGGCGTCATCGCCCGCGCGTACCACGCGATCAACCAATTCAAGCGCCATTTGCTCGAGCTCGCCCGTGACGGCCTCAAGCGTGTCGATCTCCGCCGCATCGAAGCGATAGCACGCGGTCTCGTCCCAATAGGGCTCGCCTGCGATCGTATGAAAGGCAAAGCCGAGCTCGCGCTCGACATGAGCGCGCCAATCGGCCCGCGGTGTCGTCGCCAGGCGCTCCAATGGGTTTAGCTTCCGCCGCCGCTATAATAGGCCTTCGACATGCCACCAAAGCCGCCGCGTTTGATCGGCGTCACTTGCGCGGCCGGGCGGAAATTGGCGGCCGCGTTGGTGCCGCCGGCGAACGAGCCTACATTATAGAAACGCCCGTTCTTGGGCATCACGGCTTCATTGTTGAGCCCGCGATAGACGGGTTGGTTGTAGCGATTGCGGCTCAGCATATTGCCGACCATGTAGCCCATCATCAACGGCATGAAGATGCCGGTGCCGCTCGATGTCTGCCGCGTTTCGCAATTGCCGATGCCAAACTCGGCCTCGCATTCTTCCTTGCGCGCATAACGCGGTGCTTCCTCGTCGGAAATCTTCTGGCTCGCGACTTGCGCGTCCAGACACTCTTGTTCGCTATAGGCCGCAGCGCAGGATTGGACATCGGGATAGAACGCAGCATCTTTGGGCGGTGCATCGTCGCTACACGCGGCAAGCGCCATGCTCGCGCCCCCGAGCAGCGCGAGTTTGACCGAACGAGATTTCTTCATAGCGCTATTTCCCCTCAATAGTCGGCCAATTGTGGCATGGGCGCCCGGTCGACGGAAGCGTCCCGGTGTCTACACGACGTGGAACGCCTTGAGCCAAGCGAAGGTGAACAACGCGAGGGCGGCGGCGCCGAAGCCATAATTGGCCAGGCCCGGCCTCGGCACATGGCGTTCCGCGGCAAAGAGACCGGCGCCCAACACCACACCGACCGCGAAACCGAAGACGTGCGCGCCGACGTCCGTTCGCTCGCCGCCAACGCCCAAGAATGAGAGCAGAATGACCCCGCCCGCGAGCGGCAAAAAGCGGCGCAACCCGCGCACGTCACGCGCCCGATCGTGCGTCCAGGATTGCGCCGCCAGCAGCCCGAGCGCGGCAAAAACACCGGTTGAGGCGCCGATCGTCGTGTGATTGGCGGTTTGGGCCCAGGCATTGAGGGCATTGCCGGCGCCGCCCGCGAGCAAGATAGCGAACCATGCCAAACCGCTGCCCAGCCGCTCGGCCAGCAACACCGCCAAAATGCCGCCCATGATCAGATTGGCGATCAAATGGCCGGGATCGGCATGAAGCCCGAGCGCGGTAAAGACGCGCCACCACTCGCCCTGCAGAATGAACCCGACCTGCGCGCTACCCGGCGTCAACCAATCGGGCGAGAACCACCCAGCGGTTGACCCGGCATAGAGAAATAGGCCGATCGCGCCATAAAGCACCGCGCCATCGATTCCGGTGGCCAGCGCCGGCGCGGCGGGCTCAGGGCGGGGCTGGTTCTCTTCTCTATAGGCCGCAAGCTCATAGGCCGCCTGGTCGGCCGCCGCCGCCCATACGTCGAGGCCAATGAGGCCCCCCCGCCCAACCAGGCGATGGGCAATGCCCATCGCCGCCAAGACGAGCGCATGCTCCTCGGCCGCCGAGGCGGCGTCGAACCGCCGAAGCTCGACCCATGAATATTCGTCCATGGCCGTGAATGTTTGGTCTGAACGGCGATGAATCCAGTCCAATTTTCACGTGGCGAGCTTGACAGGCTCCGATGATTGGACCCTCACGCGACGGATCGGTTGCCGCCCTCGATATCGGCATCTCGCTGGTCCGACGCCAGATCGCGTTGGCGCGGTAGCTGCATGGTGAACCAGAAGGTCGAGCCGACGCCTTCTTCGCTCATCACGCCAATCTCACCCTTCATCAATTCGGCAAGCTTCCGGCAAATCGCCAAGCCCAAGGCTGCGCCGCCGGATGCAGGCATGCTCGAGGAATCGTGACGCCACAATTTTTGAAATAATTTCGTCTGCGCCGTGAGCGATATGCCGACCCCGCTATCTTCGACCGAAATTTTCAACATCGCCATATTGTCCCGGTCCTCCCGGCGGTCGATCTCCTCCACCTTGATCGCGACGCTGCCTCTATCGGTAAATTTGATCGCGTTGCCGACCAGGATGGAGACGATTTGAAGGATCCGGTTTGCATCGCCGACAAAGCGGCGCGATGCGCCCGTCGCATAGTGAAGATCCAGCCCGAGGCCTTTCGCCTGCGCTCTCGGTGTCAAGTTATCCAAGACTTCTTCGATCAGGGATTGGAGATCGAACGGTGTGGCGCGCAAACGGACGGCACCAGCTTCAAGCTTCGAAAAATCGATCATGTTGTTGAAAATACTGAATACCGTCCGGACGGCACCCATGAGGGTGCGCACCTGTTCTTTTTGGGGTGCGGGAAGCTCGCTCTCCGACAGCAATTCCGTCATGCCGATGACGCCGTGCATGGGCGTGCGGATTTCCTTGTCGATCACGGCCAATATTTCCGAGCTCAAATGTTCGGCACGCGTGGCCTTCTGTTGAGCGGTTTCAAGATCGGCGCTGGTTTGCCGCATCTTCTCGGCATAGACGTTGAAGACAGCCTCGGCCCGCTTGCGCTCGGTCACGTCGCGCACGCTGGCGACGAATGTGCGCCGGCCCTCGGCCGTGAAATCGCTCATGCCGAGTTCGATCGGAAAGGCGGAACCATCCTTACGGCGCCCGGCGGCTTCGCGGCCATGGCCGCTGATCGACACCGCGTCAGGCTTCAAATCGTCGGAGGGCGTCCCAGCGAGCTCGCTCAGATCAGCGTCGGGGATCAAGAGGGTCAGGGGCTGACCCACGACTTCCGCCGAATGATAACCGAAGAGGCGCTGGGCCGAAGGGTTGAAGCCCTCGACAACACCTTGCTCGTTGATCGTGATGATGCCTTCTCCCACCGCGTCAAGCACCGCGCGCATACGCTGCGCGCTTTCAAATTCTTTGATTCGGTTGGCGTTTCTATAGGCATAAAGAAATGCGCTCATCGCGATCAAAAGTGACAACGATGCCGCCGCGATAATTCCAAGGCGATTCCAAACGTGTTCGTCGATTTGTTCTTCGAGATGCCAATGCAGATGACCGGACAGCACCGCATAGGCTTGTTCTTGGGCGCCGACTGCGTGCTCGACGACGAAGCGCAGGGTCTGACTGTCGAAGGCGCGCTCGCTGATGATACTGTTCGTCAAATTAATGACGGAGTTCAGATTGTTCTCGATTTTCAGCTGATTCTCGATATTCCGCGAAACGTTCTCGGTGTCGGTAAGGACAATGATTTTCATCGATTGAAGATAATGGTCCTTCAAGGTCCTCAGTTTGACGAGGCGCGCCATGAGCTCATAGTCGTCACGGTCGCCGGCGAACTGAATGCTCTTCAAATGATGGGCGTGGAGGCTGATATATGACGAATATTCGGTCGCAAAGGGCAGAACGTTCAGCATGATATCGGCCATGTAATAGGGCTCTTCTTCGCCATCCAAAAGCAAGCCCGAGGTTTGGCCGATACGAAGCATCATGGTGTTCAGCGCGTCGATCGCCAGCGACTGAACTTTGAGCGTCGTGAAACGCGAGCCATCGCCTGGCGCTTCGAAGCCGTCTTGGAGCCCGACCTTGCCGCGCCGCCAGTCGTCGTGAATCTCCAAATCCATGCCTAATTTATGATCGACGGCTTCCACCGCTTGAATGCGTGCCAGCATCGTTTCCTTCAGTTCGAGGAGGTGCGCGCGCGCCTCTGGCTTATCGCCATCGAAAAAGACGGCGGCGCGATAATTCCGCGCCGCGGACAATAGGTCGAACAGAGCGCGATGATAGAGGATGCCGCTTTGCTCTTTTTCGAGTTTATCGATGGCCATGTTCTCGTCGTGGACGAGGAACGAGGTGATCCCGAGAAATGGCAAAGACAGCAAGAACAGTGCGAGCATCAAGAAGCGCATGGAGGTCGTCTTCATCTCGTCATCCCTGTGTCCGGCATCGTACCCACGGATGAGACTCATCGCGGGAAATTCGCGTCCTCAGCGGGTCGACGCGCCATCGAAGGCCGCGTCGTCGCTCAAGCTGATCCAAGCCGCTCAGGTGTCTTTGAGGGAGACCCGGCGGTTCAGAACCGCCATTATTCCTTTGGCATATTTCTATAGGATTAATACTAAAGTATTGTCCTAGGCCTTTTTCAGGCCGGGGCACTCAAAAGGCCGGTCGCCCCTTGGCCGGGCCGGGCGCCTTTTGTGCCAGCATTCTCGATGTTGATCGGGGCTGGCTGCTCCCGTATCTCTGGCGAAGGGGGGCTGGCCGATGCTGGGGACGCTGCCGGAATTTGTCTTGCATTGGGCCGAGCGCACGCCCGATGCGCCGTGCGTCGCGGAGCCTGAGACCGGCCTAAGCCTGACTTATGCCGCCATGGCGGAACGCATCGCTTCATTGCGCGCGGAATTGGCCCGACGTGGCGTCAAGCGCGGTGATCGCATTGTGGTCCTCGCCGACAATTCCTGCGCCTGGGTGATTGCCTATATCGGGGCGATGGCGCACGGCGCGATTCCGGCGGTCGCCCACACGCGCCTCGCCGCTGGCGATCTCGCGCCCGCGCTCACGCACCTCGATCCGACCCTTGTGATTGGCGATCCGGATTATTTGACGCGCTTGCCCGATGCCTTTCGTAATCGCGGTCTTGAAACCGGCGCGCTGATGACCTTGGGTCAACCGCGTGGTTTCGATGGCTGCGAGGCGAGTCCCACCGATGTCGGCGCGATTTGCTATACTTCGGGCACGACGGGCGCACCGCGCGGCGTCGTGCTCGGTCATGACGCGCTCACCAAATGCGCGCTGACCTATGCGCATTTGTTTCAAGCCGGGCCCTATTCGCGCACCGCCGTGGTCTGCCCGCTGTTCCATAACACTGGCTATAATGACGGCCTCGCGCACATGTTGGTTGCCGGCGGCGCGACTGAGTTATGGCGGCGCTTCGCGCCCGAACCGATCGCACTCGGCCTGGCCGATGGCAGGCTGACCTATCTCGTCGCGGTCCCGACCATTTATAGCCGCATGGTTGAGACGCTCGCTGTTCTGCCACGCGGGCGTGTCGCGCCCTGGCTCGGTTATGGCGGCGCACCCATGCCGGCGCCGATCGCCGAGCGAGTCGAGGCGCTGCTGCCGGCCGCGCGCCTGGTCAATCTCTACGGGCTTTCCGAGGCCACCGCGCTGACGCATTATTTGCCTTGGCTGCCCATCGCGCGCGACCTGAGCGCGATCGGCATCGCGGCCCCCGGCACGGCCGACCGCATCGCGGAAAGTGGCGAATTGCAGGTCGATTCACCGACCGTAATGCGCGGCTATTGGAACGATCCCGCGGCCACGCGCGCAAAAATGGACGGGCGCTGGCTGCGCACCGGCGATGTGGCGCGGCGCGGCGAGGATGGTTTTTTGCACCTCATCGGTCGGCTCGACGAGCTGATTAATCGGGGCGGCGAGAAGATCGCGCCGTTCGAGGTCGAAAGCGCGATTTGCGCCCACGCCGACGTGATCGAAGCGGCGGTGGTCGGCGTGCCCGACCGCGATCTCGGTGAAATTCCGGTGGCGGCGATCGCGACGCGGCCGGGCGGCGCGCTCGATGCCCGCGCGCTCGATGACTTTCTGGCCGAGCGTATCGCTGATTTCAAGCGGCCGCGGCGGGTCGTCTTCGTCGAGGCGCTACCCAAGAACGCCAATGGCAAAGTATTGAAAGAGGCGGTGCGCCTTCTTTTCGCGGACAAGTGATTCAGGCAGGGAGCTAGGAGCCATGATCAGCGGTGCGGATTATCTGAAACGGATGCGCAAGCAAAAGCCGGAACTCTATGTCAGCGGCAAACGCGTCGAGCAGCGCGCCGATTTCGCGCCCTTCGCGCCGACGCTGTTTTGCTGGGGCACCTGGATCTATGACTGCATCACCGACCCCGAGGTGGCCGAGGCCGCGAAGGACGGGCGCGCGCTCGGTGGCGATCCCTGTCACCCCTTTTGGCAAATCCCCGCGACGGTCGATGATTTGATGGCCAACATCAAAGTGGCGCGCCGCGTCGCGCAAGTATCGCCGACCGCCGGCTATGCCACGATCGGTCGCGATGAGCTCGCCGCGCTCTATGCGGTCAGCGCCAAAATGGCAAAATCGGATAACGGCGAATATCACGAGCGCGTCACCGCCTATATCCGGCGCTTTCAAAAGGAGCAGATCATGACCTCGGCGGCGATCACCGATCCGAAGGGCAATCGCCGCCTTCGGCCCGCCGAGCAGCCCAATAAAGACGCCTATTTGCGCGTGGTCAGCCGCAACAAGGACGGCATCGTCGTGCGCGGCGCCAAAATGCACACCTCGGGTTGCGTCGCCGCCGAGGAATTGATCGTGGTGCCGACCCGCGCCATGCGCGCCGAGGACGCGGACTATGCCGTGTCATTCGCGATCCCGGTCGATACACCCGGCCTCAAGATGATCGCGCGCGCCGCGCACGACATCAGCGAGCCGGCCGACACGCCGCTCTCGCGCCGCGATCAGCTCTTGGAGACCTTCACGATCTTCGATGATGTGTTCGTGCCCTGGGAGCGCGTGTTCCTGTGCGGCGAGTGGCAATATACCGGCGAGCTCGCCGCGACCTTCGCCAACGTCAATCGGCAAGGCTATCTCGGCGTCGATGTCGGCAAGCTCGATCTCTTTATCGGCGCGGCGCAACGCATTGCGGAGCTCAACGGCGTCGAGAACGCGCCCCATATCCGCGACAAGATCACCGAGATGATCAAGCTCCGCACCCTGATTTGGAGCACGGCCGTCGCGGCCTCGATTCAACACACAATCATGCCGCCCGGTGTCGCGGTGCCCGACCCGGTCTATGCCAATACCGGCAAGCATGTCGCGATGGAGGGCCATTATTTGGCGACGCGCTATCTTCTAGAAATTGCCGGTGGCTCGGTGATTACCCTGCCGGCGGTCGAAGACCAGCGCGCGCCGGCGCTTGCGCCCTATTTCGAGAAGTTCTACGCCGGCGCCACGGGAAGCGGCGCCGATCGCATTCGCATGCTGCGCTTTATCAAGGATCTCGCCGCGTCGGAATATTCATCGTGGTGGGATGTCGAGATCATCCACGGCTCGGGCTCGCCCGCCGCCGAGTGGTTGCAGATCTATCGTGAGTTCGACCTGGCCAATAGCGTCGCCGTGGCCGAGCGCGCCGCGCGCGGTGGATAATCCGACCGTTCTCTGGCTAGAAAAGGGGCTCCCGATTGGGAGGATGTCTCATGCCGATCAGCGATCCCGCGACGTGCCGCGACAAAACGAGCGATTGGCTCGCACATTTTTGCGCCGAGCGCTTGAAGACATTCGGTCCCCACGTGATTGAGGGCCTGATGGCCGAATTCGAGCGCGATCCGACCGGCGCGGTCCATCGTCACAGCCCGGCTCTGCAACAGCTGCTGAATTTCGTCCGCTCCGTGCCGATCGAAGGGAAGACGTTTGTCTATGTCGCCAAACCCGATCAAGACTACCGGATCGGCGTTATGCAAGGTCGAGGCAAGGCGCCGTTGTTTGTCGATGGCCAGCATTTCCGCGATGAGAAGGCGGCCATCTGCGCGGCCCTGCGCCACCGCCTTGCGGCGCTCGGTTTCATCGCGCGCGGCGCGGAATCCGGTTCATGAGCTATTTATCGATCACCGGTTACTGCGACCGACCCAATGTCGCGCCTGGCGAAACGCTCACGTTCCACGTCGATTGTAGGGAACCGACAAAGTACCGCGCCTCTTTGGTGCGCATCACGAATGGCGACCTAGGGACGGACCGGCCAAGCGCGAAGAACCAGCAAATCCCCTCGTCGATCGACGGTGAATATGACGGCGCCCCGCAATGGACCGCGACCGGAAGTTTCGTCGAAGTGCCCGATCCCGAGACCAGATTGACCCTTTCTAAAGGCGGCGCGGTTCATCTGTTCCTATACGCCACGACACCGGCTCTGCCGCAAACCGTGATCGGCCGTTGGGATGAAGCGACCAGCCAGGGCTGGGCGCTACAATTGCGAGACGGCGCCCTGAGCGTCGTCATCGGCGATGGCAAGACGCAACAGCGCCTCATCAGCAAGCGGCGCCTGTTCCCCGAGATTTGGTATTCCGTCGTCATCAGGCTCGACCTTGCCGAGCAACGCCTGATGCTTTCGCAAGAAGCCAAGATCAATCGGGTCAATAGCCGCCTCGGGTCTGTCGCGGCGCTCGATACCGATGGCGAGGTGGGCGATCGATTGAAAGTTGCGCCGGGCAATGCCGCATCGCCCCTCTTGATCGCGGGCAAGATCGTCGGGCGTGATCATGACGCGCCCCTCATGAGCGGAAATTTCAATGGCAAAATCGACAGTCCCAAAATCCTAGCACCAGGTCGATTTTCTCAAGCAACGTTGCACGCTGGCGAGGGGCCGGATGGGGCCACTATCGCTCATTGGGATTTCTCTAAAGGCATAACCGTGCGCGGCGTTCCGAGTGATTCGGTGAGCGACATTTCGGGTCATGAATTGCACGGGCGGTGCATCAACCAACCCGATCGCGCCATGACCGGTTGGAATTGGGATGCCCATGAGGAGCATTTCATCCATTGCCCCGAGCATTATGGCGCGTTGTGGTTTCATGAGGATTCGCTGGATGATTGCCGCTGGAAGGCCGCCTTCCAATGGCACGTGCCCGAGAGTTTGCCGAGCGGGATCTACGCGGTCCGCCTCGAAGCCGGTGGGCAAATCGATCACATTCCTTTTTTCGTGACGCCACCGCGCGGGCAAGCGGCGGCCAAGGTCGCTCTGCTGATCCCAACGCTCAGCTATCTCGCTTATGCAAATGCGGTGGTCATGCAGAGCGCGTCGATTGCCCAGACCGTCATCGGCGTGGTGACCACGCTCGGGCAGCGCGATCTCGAACTCAACGAAAACACCAAAAAATACGGTCTCTCAACCTACGACTATCATGTCGACGGACGCGGCGTACAATATTCGAGCTGGCGGCGGCCGATCTTGAATATGAGACCCGATCATCGCCATGAATTTTGCGTGGCGTGGCAATTTCCGGCCGATCTTCATCTCGTCGATTGGTTGGAACATCAGCATATCGAGTTTGACGTGATCACCGATCACGATCTCGCGCGCGACGGCGTGGCATTGCTCAGGCGATATAACGTCGTCATGACCGGCACGCATCCGGAATATTACACGGAAGCCATGCTGGATTCGTGGGAGGATTATGTCGGTGGCGGCGGTCGCGCGGTCTATCTTGGCGGCAACGGTTTTTATTGGATCACGTCGATCCATCCCGAAAAACCCTGGTTGATCGAGGTGCGGAAGGGCGAGAGTGGTGATCAAGCCTGGCGCGCCCGGCCGGGCGAGCTCTTTCACAGCACCACCGGCGAGCGGGGCGGGCTATGGCGACATCGCGGCCGGCCGCCGCAAAAGATTTTCGGCACCGGCTATGGCTCCCATGGTCTCGATATTTCAACCGGCTATGCGCCGATGCCGGATGCCGCCGATCCGCGTCTGGCGTGGCTCATGAAAGGCGTTGACCTTAAGGAAACCATCGGCGATTTCGGTCTGGTCAATGGCGGCGCGGCGGGCCTCGAAATGGATCGCATCGATTGTGCGTTGGGGACGCCGCCCAATACGATGTTGCTCGCGTGCTCGTTCGGGCACAGCCAAAACGCCATGCTGGTGCCGGAAGATCTCTATTTCGCGCATCCAGGGACGAACGGCGAGGAAGACGCCGGCGTGCGCGCCGATCTGGTGTTCCTCAGCTCATCAAATGGCGGGGCGGTCTTCTCGGTCTCATCGATGGCGTGGTGCGGCAGCCTGTCGCACAACAATTGCCGAAACAATGTCTCGACCATCACGCGCAATGTGATCGAGCGCTTTGCCAAAAACGACCCGATCGACGAGGTCATTTAAGCGGTCCTAAGTAGGGCCACGCAAAATTTACGCGTTGGCGAGCACCTCGCGCACGCGGCCCAGTCGCGTGAGGTGGGCATCAACGGTCTTAAGACCCGCCTTCATCGAATTGATGCTGAGATGGGTGGCACCCAAGCGTTTCCAGCCGACCGCCCAATCGTGCCATGACTGCTCATTGTCATAGTGTTTGCCGAAGCCATCATCATAGGCGCCGATATTGAGCCAGCTCTCAATCCCGACCTTGGCCGGGTCGCGACCGGCCTCGCGCACATAGCGTTTGAACGTCTCGACCGCCGCCTGGCCTTGCTCATTCGGTGCATAAAGCGGCAGCCACCCATCGCCGAGGCGCGCCGCGCGGCGCACCACGGCATCGGAGTGCCCGCCGAGCCAAATCGGAATCGGCCGCTGCACGGGGAGCGGGTTCAAGCCCGCATCGACAATCTGATCGAAGCGCCCCTTGAAGGTGACGAGCGGCTTGGTCCACAACTCGCGCAAGAGCCCGATTTGTTCCTCGCAGCGCGCGCCGCGCGTGGCGAAGTCCTCGCCGAGCGCCTGGTACTCGATATCGTTCCAACCAATGCCGACACCAAAACGGAAGCGCCCGCCCGACAACAAGTCAAGAGTCGCCGCCTGTTTGGCGACCAGCACGGTCTGCCGTTGCGGCAGAATGACGATGCCGGTGGTGAACTCGATTTTGGTCGTTAGCGCCGCCATGTAGGAATAGAGCGCGAAGGGCTCGAGGAAGGGATCATTGCTGGAATAGGGGCCCTTGAGCTTGTGCGTCTTTGGGTTGCCGCCAACGACGTGGTCGAAGATTAGAATATGATCGAAGCCAAGCGCTTCGGCGCCCTGCGCGAAGGCCTTCGCGGCGCCGGCATCGTGGCCCAGCTCGATCTGTGGAAATATGGCTCCGAAGCGCATGGCTCCCCCTCTGGCTTACGCGGACCGGGCGCGCCGCTGAACGCGCGCACGCTTGATTCGTCCCCATGATCTTGTCTGGAACGGGGGACCAAGTGAAGACGTCATTGACGCGCCCCTCGAGTTCCGCATGACGGAAGCCGCGCATCACGGGTCGCGGGAGGCCCAATTTTTCCGGTCTCCTTGCTGGAGTGCAACTTCGCCCTACGGAATAAAAATTGACTTCACCGCACCGTCATGGTGGGCACGCATCAAAATCGGCGGAGCCAATCCGCAAGAAATACGGCCGTCAATTCAAGGCGGCTCTGAGGCGTGAGACGGGTCTGGGACGGTCGAGGGGTCTGAAGACGCGGGGGAGAGCGTCGGGACTATTTGATCAGAATGTCGAACGGAATCGTCGCGTTGAAGCGCGGCGGTGTGCTTCTGCCTTGTCAATGACGTGATGGGATCTCGGTACAAAAATCAGGAGGATATGCGTATGAGGAAAGCCTTTGTCGTTCCCGAATTGATGCGCTCGATCGGCCGCAATTCAGGAATTCTAATTGCCGCCGCGGGCCTTGCACTTGTGAGCCTGCCGGCAGCCAACGCCGCTGAGGGCGGGGCCGACATTACGAAGATGTGCGGCGACAAGCCGATGCGCGTCGCCTTGACCGACGGCTTCGGCGGCAATACCTGGCGCAAGACCACGCTTGCCGAATTCCGCGAGGAAGCCAGCAAGTGCGCCAATGTCACCGAAGTCCTCTATATGGACGCCGGCGGCGATCAGCAGAAATACAACGGCGATATCAACAGCCTCGTCGCCCAAAATGTGAATGTCATCGTCACCTTCACCGACTTTGGCGAAGCTTCGATCCCAGCCTATCGCAGCGCGATCAAGGCGGGCACCACGGTCGTTCCGTATTTCTCCGTTCTGCCCGGCAAGGCCGGTCGTGATTTCTCCGGCAACGTCCACATGGATCAAACCGCGTCGGGCGTGATGTGGGCCGACTGGTACGGGAAGAACCTGAAGGAAGGCAATATCATCTTCTTCGGCGGCATTCCGGGCGCGTCGTCCTCGGTCGCGTTTCTTGATGGCCTGAAGCAGGGGCTCAAGAAATATTCCGGCATCAAATTGCTCGATGACAATTTCATCGTGACCAATTGGTCGGCGGTTGAGGCCCAAAAAGCGACCTCGGGTCTGATCGCCAAATATCCGAAAATCGACGGCCTCGTGACGGACTATGGCGTGACGGCGCTTGCCGTGGTGCGCACCTTCCAGCAGGCCGGCCTCGCGGTTCCGCAAATCGCCACCGTGGCGAGCAATGTCGAAATCAATTGCCAATATCTGGCCGATAAGAAGGCCGGCAAGCCTTGGGCCTATTATTCGATCGACGGCTCGACCACGATCGTTCGCTATGCATTGCGTCGCGCGGTCGCGCTTGCGCAAGGCACCGACAACAACGAGGCCAACGCGGTCAAGATTCCGGCGTTCGTCGATAGCGCGGCGGGCCTGGATCCGGTGTGCAGCACGACCGCCCCGCCGGATGCGGATCTGTCGTCGTCGCTCTCGCCTGAGGCCCTTGCGAAGGTCTTCACGCAATAATGCTTGTCTAAATCTGCCGGGACCACACGGCCATGGGCGAAGACGCAAGGATTCTGTTGTCGCTTGCTGAGGTCAGCAAGTCGTTTCCGGGCGTTAAAGCTCTGGACCGTGTGAGCCTGGCGGTACGTGCCGGTGAGGTTCATGGACTTGTCGGCGAAAATGGCGCCGGCAAGTCCACCCTCATGGCGATCGCCTCGGGCGCGCAAATCGCCGATGAGGGCACGGTCATCCTTGGCGACTATTCGGTCTCGGGCGACCCGGAGGCGGTGAGGGAGAACGGCCTCTCGATCGTGCGCCAAGAGCCGCTCCTGATGCCCGATCTAACGGTTGCGGAAAACATCTATCTCGGCCTCCCCCGATCGCTCCGCCCCGCCATCGGCGAGATAAAATCATTCGCTGAAAAGGCGCTTTTGCGCTGGAGCGCCGACAACAATATCAATGTCAGCGACCGGGTTGACACGCTCAATCCCGAAAAACGCTTCGTCGTCGAGATCGTCAAGGCGCTTGCCTGCGAAGTGAAGGTTCTCATTCTTGACGAACCGACCGAGCATTTGATCGCGGCGGATGTCGAACGCCTGTTCACCCGCATCCGCGAGGTCGTCCAAACCGGCGCGGCGGTGATCTATATCTCGCACCGTTTGAAGGAAGTTCAGGCGATTGCCGACCGGCTCACCGTGTTACGTGACGGGCAGTCCATCGGCACGTTTGACGAAGCCCGCGATCTGAGTGAAGAGGAAATCATCCGGCTGATCGTCGGCACCAGCCTCGGCATGGAGTTTCCCGCCAAGCAGGCGCTCGGCACTTCGGCCGCTGATGTGCTCGACGTCGCCGGCTATAGCGGCCCCGGCTTTCGCGATGTTGATCTCACGCTGAAACGAGGCGAGATCGTCGGCCTTGCGGGGATCGACGCGAATGGCCAGCGCGAATTTCTGCGCAGCCTCGCCGGCCTCAATCGCGGACGCGGCAAAATCACGGTCAACGGCAAATCGGTCTCGATTTCCAGTGTGCCCGCCGCCGTGCGCGCTGGTTTTTCCTATTTGCCGGGCGATCGTCATCGCGAGGGGATCGTCACGGGCCTTACCGTGCGCGAGAATTTTTCCATGCGCAGCCTGGCGCAGGACACCACGGGAATTTTTGTCAGCCGCGCCTCCGAGGCCAGGCGCGCGGCCGAAGCGGTCGCGGCCTTTGCCATCAAGACGCCCTCGCTCGATACGCCCATCGAATTGCTTTCGGGCGGCAATCAGCAAAAGCTCATCCTCTCGAGCGTAATCGCGAGCAAGCCGAAAGTGTTGCTCGTCGATGAGCCGACCCAGGGCGTCGACGTTGGCGCGCGCGCCGAGATTTATTGAATCCTGAGGCGCATCGCCGATTCCGGTACGGCCATCATCGTCGTTTCCTCCGACGCGACCGAGGTTGCCGGCCTCTGCGATCGGGTGATGATTTTTTCACGCGGCACCATCGTCGAGCGGCTCTCAGGCGAGGCGGTCACCGAAAGCAACATCACCTCAACCGTGCTGCGATCGACCAGCGTCCGCGATCGCGCGGAGGATGGCGCCAAAGGCTTTGTCCGCTGGGCGTCTGGTGATTCGGCGCCGATCATCATGGTCGCCATCGCGGTCATCGTGATAGGGATCGTCGCGGCACTGGTCAATCCGACCTATTTATCCGCGCGCAGCCTCTCCGGCATGATGACGCTGGTCGCGACGCTCGCCATTGTCGGCTATGGCCAGCAATTGCTCATGCTGGTCGGCGGCATCGACCTGTCGGTCGGTGCGGTGATGGGGTTGGTCGGCGTGATCGCGTCATTCTTTTTGCTCGAGGATGTCGGCTCAGGCGGGCAGACTTTGGGCTGGGTCCTGATCATCGCAGTGCCGATCGCGATCGGCCTGATAAATTTTGTGCTGATCGAGATCGTGCATCTGCATCCCCTGATCGGCACGCTCGCAACCTTCATGGCACTACGGGCGGTATCGCTCATTTTGCGGCCATTGCCCGAAGGCCTGATCGATTTCGCGATCCTCGATGCGATCGGCTACAGCCTCGCGTTCCTTCCGGTGGTTTTCATCATCGCGGTGGTGGCTGGTTTGGGCCTTGAATATCTCTTGTTCCGGCATTGGCTCGGGATTTCCATGCGTGGCCACGGCTCGCGGCCTGAGGCCGCGCGACTGGCCGGCGTCGCCCCGCGCCGCACCAAGCTGATCGCCTATGTCGGATGCTCATCCATTGCCGGCTTGGCCGGCATTGTCATGATCGGCCAGGTCGGCACCGGCGATGCACGCGCTGGCATTGGTTACACGTTGACCAGCATCGCCGCGGCCGTGATTGGCGGCGCGAGCCTGTTTGGCGGGCGCGGCTCCTTCATCGCAGCGCTGTTCGGCGCGATCTTTATCATCCAGGTCAATCAGGTGACCGCCTTTGTTCGGCTCGATATTGCCTGGAGCAATTATCTGCTCGGCGCGATGATCCTCGGCGCGGTCGCGCTTTATTCGACCAGCCGCAAGAAGGCGCAGGCAGTGTGACCGTGCTGACGAACCCGCCGCACGCAGAAGGGCCGGGCTCGAGCGCCGGCACCGGCAAGGCCCGGCGCGCTGGCTTGCGTCTTCCGATCGGGGAATTCGGCTGGGTTTGGCTTGCCACCATCGTTTTGTTTGGCGCCAGCGCGATCATTGCGCCGGGCACGGTACGCCCAAGCGCGTTGCTCGCCATGCTACCCTTCGCGTCCATCTTGGCCATGGTGGCGGTCGGGCAAACCTTGGTCATTCAGCAGCGTGGCCTCGATATGTCTTCGCCGGCTCTGATTGGCCTCGGCGGCATGTTGGTCGCACAACTGATCGTTGATCTTGATTCCCTGTTGGCCGCGATCGTCGTCGCGATCTTCCTCACCGGCGCCCTCGGGACGTTGAACGGCTTCCTGGTCGCGCGCCTCAACATCATGCCGATCGTGGCCACGCTGGCCACCAACGCCGCGTACCTCGGCATGGTGCGCATGATTTCCAACGACATGGTCGCCGTGACGCCGCCTAGTCTGTCGGCATTCTCGCACGAGACCGTCGCTGGCATTCCAACCACGGTCCTGCTTACGGTGTTCATTATCGCGGTGATTACGGTCGTCATGAAAACCACCAAGCTCGGCCGCTATTTCGTGGTGGTCGGCGCGGCACCGAGAGCCGCCGAGGCGGCCGGCATCAATGTACTGGCCTATAAGGTCGGCACCTATGCCTTCGCGGCCATTTGTTTCGCGGTCGCGGGCATCCTGCTCGCGGGCTTCATCGGCTCGGCCCACCACCTCGCCGGACCGGAATATCTGCTGCCCGGCATCGCGGTCGTCGTGGTCGGCGGCACCTCGTTTGTCGGCGGTCGCGGCAGCGTGATCGCGAGCGGCATAGCCGCGGTCTTCATGGTCCAATTGGATCAGCTGGTGCTTGCGTTGGGCGCGAGCACGGCGGTTCAGCTTTTGATTCAAGCATTGGCGATTATCGTCGCCGTTACCATTCGGCATTTCCCGATCATCGTCGCCGTTACCATTCGGCATTTCCCGATCATCGTCGCCTTCTTTAGAGCCCATACAAAGGCCTGAGCAAAAGCGGCGATTTCGGATCAAGACAAACCAAGTTCGCAGCGGGGGAATAGACATGGTCGCACCATTTCGTAAGACGCAGAACACCGGTTGGTATCGGTTCAAGGTTGGCGAATTCGAGTGCACGGCGATTTGGGATGGCCGGCTGGACCAGCCCTATGAGGGCATTTATCCGAACGCCGACCCGAAGGAACTCGCGCGGCTGGTCAAAAAATACCGCCTGCCGATCGATCATATTCCGATGGATCTGAATGTGCTGGTGGTCAATACCGGGCGCGACATTATCTTGGTCGATCCCGGCATGGGCACGACGAGCAAGATGTTCGGCACCGGCATGGGCCTGATGGTCGACAATCTAGAAGCCGCCGGCATCGACCCCGATGATGTCGATCTGGTCCTCGTCACCCATTTGCACCCCGATCATTGCTATGGCTTGGTCGGCGCCGGTAATGCACCAACCTTCAAGAACGCGCGGGTCGGCTGCACGAAATTGGAATGGGACTACTAGACCGATAAGAAAAAACTCGAGCTCGATGATTTTCGCGCCGAATGGGTCAAGGGCACCATCGAATGCCTCGCGCCCTATCGCGACCGCATCGTCTTTGTCGATGAAAGCAAGGAGATCGTGCCTGGTGCGCGCGCGAAGATCACGCCGGGCCACAGCGTCGGCCATAGCGTCTTTGTGTTTGAGAGCGGGGGCTCGAGCCTCATGTCACTCGGCGATTGCACGCATCACGCGGTGCACGAGGTGCAACACCCTGAGTGGTATTACTCGACTAATTACGATACCAACCCCGAAGAAGCCGTACTCTCGCGTATCAAACTCTACAATCTGATCGTGGCCGGCAATTATCAGCTCATGGGCTATCACTTCCCCTGGCCCGGGCTCGGCTATATCGAGAAAAAAGACGGCATCTTCGAGTTCTTTCCGATCATGACCTCGCCAACCATTTGAGAGCGGCAGTCGCCGATCGATATTCGGGAGAATTCAGTGAATACGAGCTCGACGAACAAATTGGATGGTCTTCAGCTCGACGCCGCGGTGATCGGTTCCGGTGTCGGCGGCCTTTACGCGCTCTATCGGCTGCGCGATCAGATGGGGCTGAACGTTCAGGGCTTCGATGACGCCGGCGGCGTCGGCGGCACCTGGTATTGGAACCGCTATCCCGGTTGCCGGGTCGATACCGAAGCGACTGTCTATTGTTATTCGTTCGACCGCGAGATTCTGAAATCGTGGAAATGGTCTGAACTCTATCCGCGTCAGCCGGAGGTTCTCGCTTATTTGAACTTCGTGGCCGATAAACACGATCTCAAGCGTTCGATCAATTTCGAAACCCGCATCACCAAGGCCGTGTGGGACGAGGGCGCGTCTCTGTGGCGGTTGACCACCGCGAAGGGCGAGCGAATTTCGGCGCAATATCTGATCGAGGGCGTCGGCCTCCTGTCGTCGACCAATTATCCGAAATTCACAGGCGCCGAACGCTTCAAGGGGCAAATCCACCATGCCGCGCGCTGGCCCAAAGAGGGCGTCGATCTAAAGGGCAAGAAAGTCGGCGTGATCGGCACGGGCTCGACCGGCATTCAGGTGATATCGGCGATCGCGCCCGAGGTGGGTCATCTCTATGTCTTTCAGCGCACGCCTCAATATGTCGTGCCGCTCGGTTCCTATCATCCCTTCCCCGAGGACATCAAGCGTCGGATCAAGGAAGACCCGGATGAGTTCCTCCGCTGGGCGCTCGATACGGCGGCCGTCTTCGGCTTCAAGGAGAGCACGATTCCAGCCATGAGCGTGTCACCGGCCGAGCGGCAACGCGTCTATGAGCGCGCGTGGCAAAAGGGCAATGGCTTCGCCTTCATGCTCGAAACCTTTGGCGACATCGTCGTGAGCCGAGAGGCGAACGACACCGCGACCGATTTCGTGCGCATGAAGATCAAGGAGATCGTCAAGGACCCCAAAATCGCGGCCAAGCTCATGCCGCACGATCTTTATGCCAAGCGCCCGCTGGCGGTGGATGGCTATTACGAGACCTATAACCGCGACAACGTCACGCTGGTCGATATCAAGGAAAGCCCGATCCAAGAGATCACCGCGCGCGGTATTCGCACTTCGGCCGGTGAAATCGATTTGGACATCATCATTTACGCCACCGGCTTCGATGCCGTGACCGGGAATTATTTGAAAATCGAAACCGTGGGTCGCAATGGCGAGCGGCTGCAGGACAAATGGTCCAAGGGGCCGCGCGCCTTCATCGGCCTCACCATCGCGGGCTTCCCCAATCTGTTTATGATTTTCGGCCCCTTCGGGCCGTTCACCAGCCAGCCGCTGGTGCATGAATATCAGGTCAATTGGTTCGCTGATCTGATCGAACACGCCCGCGCGACAGGCCGCAAAACGATCGAGACCGACCTCGCCGCCGAGAACGCCTGGGTCGATTCTTGCGTTGCCGGCGCGGAGATGACGTTGTTCCCCCAAGTCGATAGCTGGATCAACGGCACGAATGTGCCGGGCAAGCCCAAGGCCTCGATGTTCTATATGGGCGGCATGGCCAATTACGCGGTCGAACTCGATCGCATCGTCAAGAACGGCTACAGGGAATTCAAGGTGGGCGCTTGAGCGAGAGAGCGGGATAAGGGCAAGCAGAGTGGCGCGCATTGAGGCCATTGAGCCGAGTAACGGTAACGCCATCGCCAAAGTGTGCGCGGTGTTCCGCAGCCTCATGGCGAAGGGGCCATTGCGCCTGAGCGAGGTCGCCGCTGTGGCCGGGCTCAATCGCGTCACCGCGCTCCGCATTTTGGATGCCTTGGTGAAGGAAGGCTTCGTCGAGCGGCGCGGCTCGCCCGCGCGTTATGTCTTCGGCCCCGAGGTCGCGGCCATGGCGGCGGTCTCCACCCGCACGACCAATTTGCTCGGCCTCGCGCGCCCAAGCCTGATCCGCCTCGCCGCCGAAACCGAGGACACCGCGCTTCTATCGGTCCGTATGAATGTCGAAGCCGTTTGCCTCGATCGGCAAATGGGGTCCTATCCGATCCAGGCGAATTTTTTAGAGATTGGCAGCCGCCGGCCTCTAGGCGTGGGAGCCGGCAGCATGGCACTGCTCGCGTGGATCGCGGAATCGGAAATCGACGCCGTGCTTGAGGTCAACGCCGCAAGCCTGCAAGCCTATCCGAAAATCGATGGCGACGTGCTGCGCGGACACATTCATCGCGCGCGCACGGCTGGCTACGTCCTCATGGTCGACATCGTGGTTGAAAAAATGAGCGCGATCGGCGTGCCGATCTTCGATGGCTCGGGCGCCGTCATCGGCTCGCTCAGCGTCGCCGCTCTGACCGAGCGCATTCTCACCCGCGAACACAACATCGCGTCCGCCATGCTGCAGGAGGCGGAGCACATCGGGCGTCAAATCGCTGATCCCGGACCGGCGACCATCGACCGGCGCCGTGGCCGCGCCAGCCTGGCGTCCGTCGTCAGGCCGTCAGGGTTGTAGGATCGCGCGGCCGATGATCTTGCCGTGCTCGAGTTGGTTCAGCACGTCATTGGCCTCGGCGAGTCTATGCGCGCTCACCGGAATGGCCGGTAGTTTATTGGTGAGCGCCAGCGCCATAAGCTCACGAAACTCCGACAGGCTTCCCATATAACTACCCATGATATTGATCGCCTTGATCGGAATCATCGGCAGTTTCCACGGCGCCGCGCCGCCATAGAGCCCGACCAGCACGATTTTGCCGCCCTTGGCCGCGACATCGAAGGCCAGCGCCGCGGTCATCTCATTGGCCACGAAATCGATCGTGGCGTAAACCGGCCCGCCCGCCGCCGCCTGGATTTGCGCGATGGCGTCCGGTGCACCGCCATCGATCGCGACGGGCGCGCCGGCCTTGAGGGCGAACTCACGCTTCCGCGCATCGATATCGACCACGATCGGGGCCTGCCCACCCAGCGCCTTGATCAGCGATAGGCAGGTGAGGCCGAGCCCGCCCGCGCCGATAATCACGATCGGCGCGATTTTCAAAACATCCTCGACCTTCTTCAGCGCGCTATAGGTGGTGAGGCCCGAGCAGGCATAGGGCGCCGCGATCTCCGGCGCCAGATTGCCGATCGGGTATAGATAACGCGGGTTCGGCACTTTGATATGGCTGGCATAGCCGCCATCGCGATGCACGCCGATGAATTGCGGCGTCAGGCAATAATTTTCCTGCCCGCGCGCGCATACCGCACAAATGCCGCACCCATTCCACGGATAGACCACGAATCGCTCCCCGACCTTAATACCGCGCGCCTCCGGCCCAACCGCGCTCACCACGCCGACCGTCTCATGGCCGAGGACCAGTGGCAGTTTCAAACCGCGCTTGGCGAAATCGAGCCTTTGACCATGGCCGATATCGTAGCCGCCTGATCGAATGTGGATGTCGCTATGGCAAACACCGGCCGCGAGCACCTGGAGCACGATCTCGCTGCCGCTCGGAATCAGATCCGCCCTCTGCTCAAGGGTAAGCGCCTTGCCGAATTCCGTGATGCTTTGGCACTGCAACATGCTTCACCCCGTTTGGCTCAATCGCCGCTCGCCGTGAATGGCGGGCGATCTTACGCTTGATTGACGATCACCGCATCGACGGCAAACGCACCATCTTCCGTCGCGATCACTGGATTGAGATCGATCGAGTGCAAATTGGGTCCCGCCTGCGCCGCCACGACCGAGAGCCGCGACAACATGGTCGCCAGCGCATCGAGATCGACCGGCTTGCGTCCCCGAGCGCCAAGCAAAAGCGGCGCTGATTTTATCCGCCCGATCATATCCCGCGCCACATCGAGGCCGAATGGGCAGCGATGCAGCACCACATCTTCCATGATCTCGACGAATATGCCGCCAAGGCCGAACAGCGCAATCGGCCCAAATACCGGATCGCGCTGAATACCAAGGATACACTCGACGCCATCCACGATCTGCTTGGCGACAAGCACGCCGTCGATCTTGGCGCCCGGCGCCTTCGCCGCCGCGCGTTCCATGAGCAGGCGATAGGCCTCGCGCGCGGCCGTCTCGCTTTCCACGCCCACGATCACGCCGCCAATTTCTGATTTATGCGCGATATCGGGCGATAAAATTTTCATCACCACCGGAAATCCGAAGCACCCGGCGGCATCCACGGCCTCGGCCTCCGATCGGCACGCCAACTCGGGCGCCATCACGATGCCGGCCTGTGACAGTATTTTCTTGGCCTCCGCTTCATTGAGCGCGCGCGATGGCATGGCGATGGCCGGCACGTCCGGCGGGCGTTCGCCATCCTTGCGCGCGAAGGTTGCGCCGAATTTTCCCATCGCGTCGATCGCGCCGATCGCGCGCATCGGGTCTTCATAGACCAAATAACCATCGTCCTCATAGCCGCGCTTGATCTCATCCGAGGCAAGCACCGAGAGCACATAAAGGCGATCCGGCGCCAGCGCGCGAATCGTTTTAAGTTCGGGCCGAAGCCGAGGCACGATCGATGCTGCGCCGCCGGCATGGCTGAAAAAAGCCAGGAGCGATTGATAGCCGCCCGCCAGCATCATCTCGCGGCCGAACTCTCTCACCAACGACGTTTCGCTGAGCGCCTGCGCGGTGCAATCGACGGGGTTACGCGGTGCGCCATAGGGCAAGAGGGCACGCAAGCGGGCTTGCGCCTCCTCCGGCATGGCCGGCATGGCAAGCCCGCGATCGGCCGCTTCATCGGCCAGCAAAATGCCGGCGCCGCCGCTCACGGTCAGCACGCCGAGCGTGTTGTTGACCGGGTAGATACGCCGCGCGGCGGCTGTCGCGATATCGAGCGCCTCATCGGTGCTGCGCACCCGCATCACACCGAATTCGGACAACACGGCATCGATCACCTTGTCATCGACCGCGATCGAGGCCGTGTGCGAACGGGCGGCCTCGTGGCCGAGCGCGCTTCGTCCCACCTTCATCATGATGATCGGCTTGCGCGCGAGTCGGGCGATGTCGAGCGCGCGAATAAAGCTATCGCCGTCGCGAATTCCTTCGACATAGCTGACCACGACGTCGATCGCGGCGGATTCTGCCATCCAGCCGATCGCGTCGCTGATCGTCAGATCGGCTTCGTTGCCGGTCGTGATGAAGATCGAGGCGCCGAGGCTCCGATCACGCGCCGCGCAAAAAACATGTGTGCCGAACGCGCCCGATTGGCTGGCGATCCCGACGCGACCGCGATGCGGCCAACCTGATTCAAAACTCGCGGTGAAGGTGCCGTAGAACCCGATCTCGGCATTCAGGAGGCCGAGCGAATTGGGCCCTAAAAGGCGTATGCCGTGCGCACGCGCGACATTGGTGATCTGGTTTTGCAGCGCGGTACCGTTCTCATCGGTCTCGGCAAAACCAGACCCGAAGATGACCGCGCCAGGAACGCCCTGTTGGCCGAGCGCTTCAACGCTGGCGAGCGTTTGAGCCGCCGGCAGCGCGATAATCGCGAGGTCCGGCACCTCGGGCAAATCCCGCACATGGCCATAGGCTTTCAGGCCTTGAACGGTCTCTCGGTTCGGGTTGACCGGATAAAGCGCGCCGGAAAAACCACGCGCCTTCATGTAGGCGATCGGCCGCCCACCGGCCCGCGTCGGATCGTCCGAGGCGCCGATCACCGCGACTGATCTCGGCCGGAGCATGCGCTCGAAGGCGGGAAACTGAGCGGCCAAGGAAATCTCCGGGTCGGTGTCGAATTAGAGCGTGGCGCTTGTACCTAGGAGGGCGGTGATTTGCGTCGCCAAATGGCCGCCATTGCCGTGACAGAGCGCGACATCGACCTTCTTCAGCTGGCGTTCGCCGGCCTGACGGCGCAATTGAGTCACGGCTTCGATGATCAGGAACAAGCCATACATGCCGGGATGGACGCAGGAGAGCCCGCCGCCATTGGTGTTGACCGCGAGTTTGCCGCCAGGCGCGATCCGCCCATTGCCAACGAAGCGGCCGCCTTCGCCCTTCGGACAGAAGCCAAGGTCTTCAAGGAACAGGATCGTGTTGATCGTGAAGGCATCATAAAGCATCACGAGGTCGACATCGCTCTGTTTGAGCTTCGCCATTTGAAAGGCGCGCGCGCCGCTTTCCGATGCGGCCGTGACCGTCAGGTCGGGCATCGTGACGATCGAGCGATGCCATTGCGCCGCGCCGGCACCGAGTAAATAAATCGGCGGCTTCGGATGATCCTTGGCCCGATCCGCACGCACCATCACGCAGGCCGCGCCGCCATCGGTCACCAAACAACAATCGCGCGTCGAAAGCGGGTCGGACACCATGCGGCTCGACAACACATCGTCGATCGAGAGCGGCCCACGCGCGAACGCATCGGGATTTATATTGGCCCAGGCGCGCGCGGCGACTGCAACCTCAGCCATCTGCGCGCGTGTCGTGCCGAATTGGTGCATGTGGCGCGAGGCCGCCAAGGCATAGGCGGTGATTGGATGGCGCGCCTGATAGGGCGTCTCATGCCATTGCGGCTCGCTCATCGACACTAGGCGCCCGCCGGCGGTACGTTGGTTCGAGCCATAACAAATCAGCGCGACCTTGCAGAGCCCGGAATCGAGCGCCATGGCCGCTTGCAGCAAATGCATCTCGAAACTGGCGCCGCCAACCATCGTACCGTCGAAGAAACTCGGTCTGAGGCCGAGATACTCGCCAACCGATGTCGTCGGGAAGGCGTGCGCGCTGCTGGCGGAGAACACGCCGTCAATATCCGACAAGCGAAGGCCGGCATCGCCGATGGCGTTCAACGCCGCTTCCGCCAGGATTTCGATGCCGCTTCGGCCGGGCGCTTCGCCCATGCCCGCCGTGCCGATGCCGACGATCGCGCTTTGGCCGCGGAGCGATGTGGTCATCGGGCGGCGACCGACGAGAGGACATCAAACACGACCGCCGGTTGCCCATTGAGCGGCTCGATACGCGCCTTGACGCGCGTGCCGATCGCGACCGTCTCGACATTCACGATGCGGCTCATCATGCGCACACCTTCATCGAGATCGACCAGTGCGACATTCCAACTGCCTTCGCGCGCGCGATTGACCGTGATCGCATAGACCGTGCCAAGGCCCTTGACCTCGACCCATTCGAGATCGGTTTCACCCGTGCCCGGTATGGCGACCCGGGGAAAAAACACATATTTGCCGGTCGAGACGCTGCGTTGAATCATGAAGCGGCCTTCGGCCAAATAGGCTTGGAACTGCGCTTCAGGCCCGAGGCCGGCCTGGCCTGTCGGGGTGGGTTGCCCGGGGGCATTTTTCATGGCGGCTGACACTGTTGATTGATGGGCGCGGCGGGATCGCGGGCAATTCTATGGGTCGTTCCGGATAACGCAATCTCAATGTCCCCGCCTCCGGCGATTCACGCGCGAAACGCCGGAACTCGCCGTCCAAGGCGCCGCGCCGATGAATTTAGGGTGTTGATCTACATGAACTAATACGAGCCCCCCGGGTCCATGCGGCGGAATTTCGGTGTTGGCGCCGGTTTGCCCATCAATTCCGCTCCGCGGAATTCGACCGAAAAGGCAATTGCGCTCGTCGCTGTTTTGTGGCTTTTCCAGACCTCCCGATTGGCGCGGTGATTGGCGCCGCCCGTGCACAAAACCCTCTTTGGCCATGAATTACGACGCGCTCATCGCCTTTCAAATCCCGAAGATGCGGCAAACTTTCGAGCCGCTTGACGCGGTGCGTTATGCGCTCTCGATCGGCCTCGGCCAAGACCCGCTCGATGTCTGGCAGCTTCAATTCGTCGATGACCATAAGGGCCCGCTTATGGTGCCGTCTTTTTGCGCGGTGCTGGGCCATCCGGGATTTTGGCTGGCCGATCCGCGCACGACGGTCGATGCCGCCCGTCTGGTCCATGCCGAGGAAGGGTTTCGCCTGGTGACCCCGTTACCGATCGCTGGCGAAGTGACCGGTGAAACGCGCATCGTCGATGTCATCGACAAGGGGCGTGATAAAGGCGCCCTCGTCTATCTGGAAAAAGATTTGCGCGATGCCGCGACCGGCACACTGATCGCGACCGAAACACGCACGTTGATGTTGCGCGGCGATGGCGGCTATGGCGGGCCCTCGGGTCAGCCACGGCCGGCGCCGCCCGCGCCAACTGGAAAGCCCGATTTCATTGTCGAGATTCCAACGCGTCCCGAACAGGCGCTCTATTACCGCCTGAATGGCGATCCAAATCCCTTGCATCTCGATCCCGTGGTGGCGGCGAAGGCCGGCTTTGCGAAGCCGATCCTCCATGGCCTCTGCACCTTTGGTGTGGCCTGCCACGTTCTGTTGCGGGCGCTGGCCGAGCAGAAGCCCGAGCGCCTCAAGGCGATGTCGGCGCGCTTTTCGGCGCCCGTGTTTCCCGGTGAGACCATAAGAGTTGAAATTTGGAAAGACGGCGCCTTTCAGGCCCACGTGGTTGAGCGCGATATTGTCGTGCTGAGCCATGGCCGGGTCGAGATTGCGTGAGCGCGGCCGAACATCATGCACATCGAAAACGATCAAACAGCGGCCGATGCGGAGCGGATGGATACCATCCGCATGCTGCGCGATAGCGCAATTGCGTTTCTAGGCGCCGATCTCGGGCGCGTGCGGCGGCTGCGTTTTCAAGACACAGGGTTCGACCGCGCGACCTGGCGTGAGATGTGCGAGCTCGGCTGGCTCGGCGTGCGCATCTCCGAGGCGCAAGGCGGGCTCGGCTTCGGCATGCAGGAATATGTCGCGCTCGCGACCGAGCTTGGCGCGGCCTTGGTGCCCGAGCCGCTTATCCTCGTCGGGTTATCGGCGCGTTGCCTGCCCGATGACGAATTATCGAACGTGCTCTCGGGCGAGCGCATCGTTCTGCCGGCGTGGCAGGAAGAGGCGAGCGCCCTCGCCGATGTGCCGCCGCGAACGAAATTCGATGGCCGAAAACTGAATGGTGAAAAGCGCTTCGTCGTGAACGCGCGGGGCGCGGATGCCTATCTGGTCACGACAAGCGCGGGCCTTGCGCTGGTCGATGCCGGCGCACAAGGCATCTCGCTGACCACCGAGCAAACCCAAGATGGCGGTCATGTTGGCACGCTGCGGTTCGATGGGGCGGTGGCCAGGGCGGTGCCCGACGCGCCGTTCGACGAGGCCGTGGCCGATGCCACGCTCGCAAGCGCGGCCTATCTCTTTGGTCTTTCCGAGCGGGCCTTTCGCTTGACCATCGATTATCTGAAAATTCGCCGTCAATTCGGCAAGCCGATCGGCGCCTTTCAGGCGCTTCAGCACCGCGCGGTCGATCTTTATCTTGAATTGGCCCTGACGCGCGCGAGTGTCGAGAGCGCCGCCACCACCATCGATGCGAAGACGTCGATTGCGCAAAAACAAGCGGCGGTGTCGCGGGCAAAGGCGCGCGCCTCGCGCTGTGCCGCGCTGGTTTGTCGCGAGGCCATTCAGATGCACGGCGCGATTGGCTACACCGATGAGGCCGATGTCGGCCTCTTTCTGCGCAAGGCGATGACGCTGATCAATCATTTTGGCTCGGAGCGCGCGCACCGCACCCGCTATGTCGCGCTGATGAAGGTCGCATGAACACGGGTGAGGATTTGAACCAACTCGACGACGCGAGTTTTCGCGCGACCGTGCGCGATTGGATCGAAAAAAACTACCCGCCAGAGATTCGCAATCCGCCCAAGCGCCTGCATTTTGTCGAAAACAAATCTTGGTACATGGCGCTGTCGAAAAAGGGCTGGCTGGCGCCGGGTTGGCCGCGCGAACATGGCGGCATGGGGCTCTCGGCCACCAAGCAGCTGATCATGATCGAGGAGTTCGAGCGCCATGGTTGCGCGCGGCTCAACGATCACGGCATGACCATGCTGGGGCCGCTGCTCATTCGCTATGGCACCGACGCGCAAAAGGCGCGCTTTTTGCCGAAGATCCTGTCCGGCGACCATATTTGGTGTCAGGGCTATAGCGAGCCCGGCGCCGGCTCGGATTTGGCGGGTCTCAGCACCGAGGCCGTGCTCGACGGCGAACACTGGGTGGTCAATGGCCAAAAGACCTGGACCACCATGGCGAACGACGCCAATTGGATGTTCATGCTCGTGCGCACCGACAAGACGGTGAAGAAGCAGGAAGGAATCAGTTTCCTCCTCATGCCGATGGACGTGCCGGGCGTCACCGTTCGGCCGATCTTGAATTTGGAGCTGCACGACGATTTCTGCGAAGCCTTCTTCGATAATGTCCGCGTGCCGCGCGAAAACCTGGTCGGCGAGGTCAATCAAGGCTGGACCATGGCGAAGACGCTGCTCGGCTTCGAGCGCATCTTTCTCGGCTCGCCCCGCCAGGCCGCTTATGCGCTGTCGCGGCTGGAGGTTTTGGCCGAACACATGGGCCTGGCCGATGACGCAGTGTTCCGCGATCGCCACGCCCAATTCGCGCTCGATTTGGCCGACCACAACGCGTTGTTCGCCAGTTTTGTGGCGCGCCTCAAGCGAGGTGAAGAGCTCGGCGCCGATGTTTCTTTGCTTAAGATCAGCCAGAGCGAATTGTTTTGCCGGATCACCGACTACATGCTGGAAATCGCGGGCGAGAACGCCGGTCTGCTCGAGCCGATCGAAGGCAATCGCGAGCTCAACCCCGCCGGATTGTTTTTGCAGGCGCGGCCGAGCACGATCTATGGCGGCAGCTCGGAGATTCAGCGCAATATCATCGCCAAGAACGTTCTTGATTTACCGGGCTGACGGGTTCGTCGCCGCGTGGGGGAAGACCATATGAACCAAGGCAAAGTTGCAATCGTAACCGGCGCGGGCGGCGGCATTGGGCGCGAAATCGCCATCGCATTGGCGAAATCAGGCGCGGCGGTCGTCGTCAACGATATCGGCGTTTCGCTTTCGGGCGAGGGCGGCTCGGCGACGCCCGGTGAAGAGACCAAGAACCTCATCGAAAAAGCCGGCGGCCGCGCGGTGGTCGATACCCATAGCGTCGCGAATTGGGATGATGCACGGCGCATCGTCGATACCGCGATCAAGGCCTTCGAGCGCGTCGATATCGTGGTCAACAATGCCGGCATTGTGCGCGACGCGATCTTCCACAAAATGACCGCCGAAGAATGGCTCTCGGTCGTCGGCGTGCATTTGAATGGCAGTTTCTTTGTCAGCCGCGCGGCAGCCGAACCGTTTCGCCAACAGCAATCAGGCTCGTTCATCCACATCACGAGCACGTCGGGCCTGATCGGCAATATCGGCCAGGCCAATTATTCGGCCGCCAAGCTCGGCCTGTGCGCGCTATCGAAATCGATCGCGCTCGACATGCAGCGTTTCAATGTGCGCTCGAATTGCATCGCGCCCTTCGCCTGGAGCCGCATGACGAGCGGTATCCCGGCCGAGACGCCCGATCAAAAATCGCGCGTCGCGCGGCTCAAAATGATGACGCCGGACAAAAACGCTCCGCTCGCGGTGTTTCTGGGCTCGGACGCCGCGCGCGGCGTGAACGGTCAGATCTTTGCGACCCGCAACAACGAGATCTTCCTGTTCAATCAGTCGCGCCCGATCCGGAGCGTGCATCGGAGCGAAGGCTGGGATCCGCAATCGATCGCCGATCACGCGCTGCCGGCTTTGCAGGGCAGTTTCGCGCCGCTCGACCGCACCCAAGACGTTCTGAGCTGGGACCCGCTTTAATCGCGGGCGGTCGTGGCGTCGCTCAAGCGGCGAGCCACGCCTCCATCGATTTGCGCAATTCCGGCTCAAGCTGGATCGAAGCGCGCGCCTTGAGGTCGAAACGCACGCTGGTCGAAATCATCGTGGCGCATAGCACCTCTGTCTCGGCATTACGCATTTCATATTTGCACGTGATCGACTTGCTGCCGATGCGCACGAGCGCCGAGCGAATGATCACGAGCGCGCCCACCGGCACCTCGTGCGAATATTCGATCTCGTGGCGCACATCGGCCCAACCGCGCTGATTTTCCTTGGCCCGGTGCGGGGCGTCGCCGAGCAAAAGCACCAAATGCCAGGCCGCATCGTCGAACATGCCGACATAATGGCGCGTCGACAAATGCCCCATGGCATCGCACAGCCAGGGATGGGCGACGCCCCGAAAGGTTTCGACCTGCTTGCCGTCTGCCATGTTCCGTCCCATGTTTAATAGGAATGCCGGGACCAAGAAAGCGCATTTCATCCGGTCCTGTCATCGATAAAGATAGAGGCACGAGTAATACTAGGCCGCGATGAAGCTGACTCATCGCGGCCTGGCCGGCGCGACCGCGCCGCGCCGCCTTGGCGGCGTAAGCCAAGCGCGTCGTGCGCTTTGGCGCGCGCCAGAGCACGCGACGCGCGCGCCCGGCGCCTGAGGGCGTCTCGATGATCGATCTCGATCATCGAGACTTGATATAGGTGGAGACACGATGGCCAAGGTCATG
>CAMDNF010000010.1:0-43038 GCA_945902735.1 Rhizobium sp. Q54
ATCGCGTTGCTCGGAGAGCGCGGCCGCGACCGTTTCGACGCCAACCGGCCCACCGCCATAATTCTCCGCAATGCAGGACAAATAGCGCCGGTCCATCGAATCGAGACCCTTGGCGTCAACCTCAAGCCGGTTGAGCGCTTTATCGGCGATCGGGGCATCGATCATGCCGGAGCCTTGCACCGCGGCGAAGTCGCGCACCCGGCGCAACAGCCTGACCGCGATACGCGGCGTGCCGCGACTACGCCGGGCGATTTCGCGCGCCCCCTCGGCGCTGAGCGGCAAATCGAGCAATGCGGCATTGCGCCGGACAATCGCTTCCAGCTCAGCCGCGGTATAGAACTCGAGACGCAAGGGAATACCGAATCTCTCCCTGAGCGGCGTTGTGACCAGGCCGGTCCGTGTCGTCGCGCCGATCAGCGTGAAACGCGGCAAATCGATCCGGACCGAGCGCGCCGCCGGCCCCTCGCCGATCACGAGATCCAGTTCGAAATCCTCCATCGCCGGATAAAGCACTTCTTCGATGGCAGGATTAAGGCGATGGATCTCATCGATGAAGAGAACATCGCGTTCGTTCAGATTGGTCAAAATGGCTGCCAAGTCGCCCGCGCGCGCGATCACCGGCCCTGAAGTCGTCCGCAGGCCGACACCAAGCTCACGCGCGACGATTTGGGCAAGCGTTGTCTTGCCGAGACCGGGCGGGCCATAAAACAAGACGTGATCAAGCGGTTCGCCGCGGCCCTTGGCGGCCTCGATGAAGATCTTAAGATTCTCGCGCACACGCGCCTGGCCGATGAAATCACCGAGCAGTTTGGGCCGGAGCGCGACGTCGGGATGATCGTCGGCGCGCGGTTCGGGGGCCACCATGCGGGTTGCGCTCATGGCGCGAGCTCCTTCAGCCCGGCGCGGATCAGCGCCTCAACCGGCGCCTCGGGGCCGACACGGCTGGCCGCCCGCCCGATCGCCGACTGCGCCTCGCTTTGCCGATAACCGAGATGGATGAGGGCTGAGACCGCATCGCGCGCGCTCGCGCCTGCCACTACAATCGCCGCCCCACCCCGCCCTGCCGTAGCCGCAAAGGCGGCTTCCGCCGGGACTTTATCTTTGAGCTCGGTCACCAGGCGCTCGCCAAGCTTGCGCCCGACGCCCGGCGCGCGGGTCAGGCTGGACCAATCCTGGCCTGCAATATTCTGCGCCAATTCTTCGGCCCGGAACGTGCTGAGCATGGCGAGCGCGACCTTGGCGCCAACGCCTTGCACGGTCTGCAACAGGCGAAACCAATCGCGCGACACAAGGTCTTCGAAGCCATAAAGCAAGATCGCGTCTTCACGCACCACCGTCTCGACGGTAAAGGAGAGACGCGAGCCCAGCGCAGGCAGACCCTGCAACATGCGGCTCGAACAGTGCACGAGATAGCCGACCCCGCCGACATCGAGCACCAGATGATCGGGGCCGATCGAATCAAGCAGGCCCGACAATTTGGCGATCATGCGCGCACCACACGGCGGGCATCGGCAGCTGTTGCACGCGCCCAATGAGCCAGGGTCGTGCCGATATGCGCGTGGCAAATCGCAACAGCCAAAGCATCGGCTGCATCGCCCGCGGTCGCGCCGACGCCCGGTAGCAACCGTCGCACCATCATGGCGATCTGTCCCTTATCGGCGTGGCCGGCGCCAACCACGGTTTTCTTGACCTGATTGGTCGCGTATTCGGCGACCGGCAGACCGGCGAGCGCGGGCACCAGCAACGCGATGCCGCGCGCCTGGCCGAGCTTCAAGGTCGACACTGGATTGCGGTTCACGAAGGTTTCCTCGACCGCCGCCTGATCGGGCTGATAGGCCTCAATGATGCCAACGAGACCGGCATGAAGTTC
Source organism: Rhizobium sp. Q54 (assembly GCA_945902735.1). Classification (GTDB taxonomy): domain Bacteria; phylum Pseudomonadota; class Alphaproteobacteria; order UBA828; family UBA828; genus SHWC01. The sequence goes on from CAMDNF010000010.1 coordinate 1,871, forward strand.
GACCAACCGCTCGGCCAGCGTGTCCGCGCCAGTCGAGCGCACCACGCCGCTCGCGACATAGACCAGCCGATTGCCTTCAGCCTCGATCACGCCCCAACCGGTCGCGCGCAGGCCGGGATCGAGACCGATTATACGGGACACGTCGGGCCATTTCTCATGCTGTTGCGAGCTTTTGCATCACGTCGTCCGCGACCTCGTAATTGGCGAACACTTGTTGCACGTCATCGTTTTCATCGAGCGCTTCGATCAACTCGAACAAATCCTCGGCGTGCGCCGCACCAACCGGCACGGTGCTCTGCGGCTTCCAGGACAGGCGCGCGCTCTCCGCTGGGCCGAAGCGCTTCTCCAGCGCATCCCGCACGACATTGAAATCATCGGGCTCGCTCAGTATCTCGTGGCCATCGTCATCAGACAGCGCGTCCATTGCGCCGGCGTCGATCGCCGCCTCGACCATTTGATCGGCGGTCGCTACACGCATGGGATAGCGGATCGCGCCGACCCGCTGAAACATGAAGGTCACACTGCCGGTTTCGCCGAGCGCGCCGCCATGGCGTGTGAAGATCGAACGAATTTCCGAGGCCGTGCGATTGCGATTGTCGGTCAAGGCGTCGAGCATGAGCGCAACGCCGCCCGGACCATAGCCCTCATAACGGATTTCCTCATAGGTCTCAGCATCGGCGCCCGTGGCCTTTTTGAGGGCGCGTTCGATGTTGTCTTTCGGCACGTTGGCGGCTCGCGCCGCCGCCATGGCCGAGCGCAACCTCGGATTGGAGGCGGGGTCCGGCAGGCCGGCTTTGGCCGCGACGAGTATTTCACGCACCAATTTTGTGAATTGGCGGGCGCGCCGCTGATCTTGCGCGCCCTTCCGGTGCATAATGTTTTTCCACTTGGAATGGCCAGCCATGACGTCCGCGAAGGGCTCCATTTAGTCGGAGGGGCCGACCAGCCTACCACATACTGTGGTGAAGCGCATGGCTACCATTACCGGCCCGATGTGGCAAGAATTGGGCGTTTAGGTGCCGCGCCGGGCGAGCACCCTCAACCGACGATAATCGACCACCCAACGGCCATTCGGGCAAAGCCGGGGCCTTGTGCGTTCGACCACCGCAGCGATGGCCTCGGCATGGCGTTCAAGGGGCAGCGGCACCAGGAATGGCCGCATGAACATACGCAACCAATCGGCCATGCCGTCTTTCAAATCATCGAGTGGTGTAGGCCGATCGAACAGCACAGCCTCGGCGACCTCGAAGCCGCCGCGTTCGAGGCGCGTGCAATATTCGCCAATTCGCGGAAAATACCAGGGCCGCGGCCATTTTGCCTCGGGCACGCCGGCTTCGGCCAAGACGGCATAGATCGCCTCAACTACCGTCACGACATTGCCATGACCACCCATTTCAAGCGCGAGCCGACCGCCCGGCTTGAGGGCGCGGGCCATCGTATTGATCACCCGCTGCGGACGGGTCATCCAATGAAGCGCGGCGTTCGAAATAATGCCGTCAACCGGCTGCTTGAGCCGGAACGATTCACCGCTCGCGCAAATGAACTCAAGCGCGGGGTGGGCGGCTTTGGCATGCTCGATCATCGTCGGGTCGCTATCGAGCCCGATCACATGGGCACCGCGCGCCGCGATTTCGGCAGCCATTTTGCCGGTGCCACAGCCTAAATCGAGGATGGTCTCCCCCGGTTTCGGGTCGAGCTGCTCGATGAGATTGGCGCCTAAGCGATGGATGAAGTCGAAGGCCTGGTGATAGTGACCGGCGTCCCACCCCGGCTTATGGCTGGCATCAGACATTGAAACCCCAACAAAGCTGGTCGACGGGGTTAAGGTATTTGAGTCCGAGCGGCGCCTGCACGATAATCCGCCGGACCGCCTGTCGCTCGGGCGTATGTCGGGCCCGACGGGCCGCCGGACGGAGTGTTGCATGGAGAAGCCGATTGGCACACGTGCCCAAACCTCGATCGCGTCGATCCCGACGCTCGACGCCAAGACGCGTGCCGTGCTGGCCGATTTTCGCCCTGTGCTCGAAGCGCATCTCGACGAGGTGGTCGCCGAGTTTCTGACCTATGCCACGGCGTGGCCCGAAATGCGGGCCATGGCGCAATCTTCGCAGGCCATGCAGTGCTTCCGTGAGGCACAGGGGCAGCATTTGCTCAATCTTTTCTCGGGCGAATTCGACGATGGCTATTTCACCCGAATCAGCCGCATGGGCCAGGCGCATGAGCGCGCGGGGCTCGAGCCGCGTTGGTATCTCGGCGCCTATGGCCATGTGTTGAAACGCTTGGTCGAATTGGCGGTGACGACCTGCGAGGCCGATACGACGCGCCTTCTTGCGACGGTGAGCGCGATCAACCGCATGGTCGAGCTCGATATGGCCTGCGCGGTGGCGACGCTCGACCCAACGCCGCAGGCCCAGACGCGCACAGCGCCTAAACTCGGCGCCGGCATTGACGGCTTGATCGAGACATCCACGCTCAAACCGAAACCGACTCGCAAGACAGCCTGATTCATTCATCGATCGGGCCACGCCTCAGTAAGGCCCTTGCCGACCCGAAGCGGCGCGATTGATTTTGCGAGACCGCTTCGCTCATCGGTTTCGACCAAGACGCCACACAACATGCCATCGCCTTGGGCCGGCTCAAGCCGGGCGGTCGGCAGTTTGCGCACAAAGCGCTCGACCGCGACCGTCGGCTCCATGCCGATCACCGACACATAGTCGCCGCACATGCCAGCATCGGTTTGAAAGCCGGTACCTTTCGGCAGCACGCGGGCATCGGCGGTGGGCACGTGAGTGTGCGAGCCGACCGCCAATGACACCACGCCATCGAGATAGACGCCCATCGCCTGCTTTTCGCTGGTCGCCTCGCCATGGATGTCGACCACGATGGCGTTCACCGTATTGCCGAGTTGATATTTTTGCAGCTCGGTCTTGACCGCGGCGAACGGGCAATCGAGCGCATCCATGAACAATCGAGTCATCAATTGGATGACCAGAATCGTGCGCCCATCTTTGGTCTTATAGGTCGCCGCGCCGCGACCGGGCGTACCGGCGGGATAATTGAGCGGGCGCAATAGGCGTGAATCGGATTCGATATAGCCAATGGTTTCGCGCTGGTCCCAGGCATGATTGCCGAGCGTCACAACATCGGCACCGACCTGATAGAGCCCGCGACAGATTTCGCCGGTGATGCCATAGCCGCCCGCCGCGTTCTCGCCATTGATGATGACGAAATCGATGCTGAGCCGCGCGCGAATGTCCGGCAGATAACGGGTGACTGCATCCCTCCCAGCACGCCCCACGACATCGCCCAAAAACAAAATCTTCACGGCGCGTTCGCCTCCACGAGCAATTGCGGAAAGGCGCTGGCGCCTTCTTCAGTCACGATCCAATCAAGACGCTGATCGCCTGGCCCATGTGGCACTTCGTCTACCGCTTGGCCGGCGAAGGCAACACCTATCGCCAAGACAGGGCCATGTTGGCGCAGCATGGCCAAGCTCCGATCATAATAGCCGCCGCCATAGCCGAGGCGATGGCCTTCGGCATCGAACGCGAGCAATGGCACGAGCAAGACGGTTGGCTGTAATCGGGGCGCATCGCTCCCTGGCACCTCAATACCGAAGCCACTGGCAACCAGCCGATCACCCGGCCGCCAGCGGCGAAATTCGAGCGGCATATCTTTCGCGACGACCACAGGAAGCGCGCAAGGGTGACCGCTCGATGCAAAATAGGCGAGCAACGGTCGATCGTCGAATTCCTCCGGCATCGGCCAATAACCGGAGACAACAGCCCGCGCTGGCACGGTCAAGCGCGCCTGCAAATGTGCGAGCGCCGCCTCTGGCGTGGCGGGTCCCGCAGAGTCTTTGGCAACGCGCCGTCGTTCGCGCGCAGCTTGCCGCGCCGCGGGCTTTGCCGCGCGTAAGGTCTCGATCGTGTTCAATTGCGCGCCGCGTTTCTAAGCGTGATCTTGTCGGAAGTAGGCGGCGCCACATGGACCGTCGCGCCGTTGTTCCCTCTAGGCCTGCTTGTGCAGGTGGGCGCCATATGCCGAGGCCGCAGCCCCGGTAGAGACAGCTCCCGAGAGGTACAATATTGGCCCCGGGGAACGTATGGTTCGTCGAATCCCGCAGCTACCGCCCGATCGGACCTTAGTCCGCTTCTAGGCGCTGGGCAATATCATCGAGCCGCGTGGCAAGACGATCAAGCGCGGGCGTTACGCGACGGTCGACCGAATCAAGCGTGGTCTTGCGCGCGGCGGCTTCCGCGCCAACCAGATTTTCGCGCAAACGTCGTAACTCCTCATGAGCTTCAGCCAGCTCATCGGCAACCAGAAGCGCGATCATCACAAGAAGGCGCGGCTCGCTGACGACACCAACCGAGCGATCGAGTTCGGACGCGCGCTTGTCGAGATAAGACGCAAGCCGAATAACTTGCTCTTCTTGACCGTCGTCGCAGGCGATCGGATAGGTCCGCCCGCGAATGGTGATGGAGACTTGTCCCATTTTATCGACCGATCAATGAGCGTACGTCGACGATCGCTTGCGACAGGCGGCTCGCGACCGCATCGCTGACAACCTTCGCCGAGGCATAGCGCTCCTGCGTATCGCTCACCAGCGCGGCGAGGCGATCGCGTTCCAAGGTCAGTCGCGTCAATTCATCGCGCATGGCCGCGCGCTCATCAGCCAAGGCGCCGAGCTCGCCTTCGAGCGTCGCGATACGCGCGCGAAGCCTGGCGCGCGGGCCGGCCTCGACCGCCTGCCCCAAACGTTCGACCGCAGCCTCAAGCCGCTCACATGCCTTATCGAGCGCATCCATCGTCAACTCTCGCTTTAATCACCGGCGATAAACTGGCCCAAGCATCCGGCATCGCGGCAAAGGCGTCAACCAAGGAGCGGCCCTTTCCTCGCCTTGGCCACAACAATCCTCGCCACACACCGCGCCAGAATCAGTTGACGGCTGGGGACCTGCCCGGCAAGGTGCGCCCGCACGCCCCCTTCCCCCGAGCCACCATGACCGATTCCAAGCCGACCGCCACACATAAAGATATGGCGAACGCCATCCGCGCGCTCGCCATGGATGCCGTCCAAAAGGCGAATTCCGGCCATCCAGGCATGCCGATGGGGACGGCGGATATCGCCACCGTGCTGGTCCAGCGCTTCCTCAAATTCGACCCGGCCAATCCGGCCTGGCCCGACCGTGATCGCTTCGTGCTTTCGGCCGGTCATGGCTCGATGTTGCTCTATGCGCTGCTCTATTTGACCGGTGATGGCGATATCGACATCGAGGCGATCAAGAATTTCCGCCAGCTCGACAGTGCGACCGCCGGGCACCCGGAATATGGCCATGCCGCGGGGATCGAGACGACCACCGGGCCGCTCGGCCAGGGTATTGCCAACGCGGTTGGCATGGCGCTCGCCGAACGCATGCTGGCGGCACGGTTCAGCGAGGCTTTGGTCAACCACCACACCTTCGTCATCGTCGGCGATGGCTGCCTGATGGAGGGCATCAGCCACGAGGCCGCCTCGCTCGCCGGCCATCTCAGGCTCAGCCGGCTGATCGTGCTCTATGACAGCAATCAGATTTCGATCGACGGGCCGACCTCCTTGTCGTTTAGCGACGATACTGCCCAGCGCTTCGCCGCCTATGGCTGGGATACGCAAACCATTGATGGCCACGATCCCGAGGCAATCGCCGGCGCGATCGAGGCCGCCATGCAAAGCTCGACGCCGTCGCTCATCATCTGCCGCACGACCATTGCCTATGGTGCGCCCACCAAGGCGGGCACCGCGGATTCGCACGGGTCACCGCTTGGCGAAGCCGAGATCAAGGGCGCGCGCGAGCGGCTTGGCTGGCCACATGCCCCCTTCGAAATTCCACTCGATATTTTGGCCGCCTGGCGCACCGCAGGCGCGCGCGGCGGCAAGGACTATGACGCTTGGGTCCGGCGCCATGAGGCGTTCGATGCCGAGGCCCGCGCGAGCTTCGACCGCGCGATCACAGGCGAATTGCCGCCCGAGGCGCTGAATGCGCTCGATACGCTCAAGGCCAAATTCAGCGCCGAGAAGCCGGCGCTGGCGACCCGCGTGTCGAGCCAAAAGGCGATCGAGGCGGTTGCGCCCGCTTTGCCCGAATTGATCGGCGGCTCGGCCGATTTGACCGGTTCGAACGGCACCAAGGTCGCAAGCCTTGGCCCGGTCACCGCCGAAGCCTATGGCGGGCGTTACATTTATTATGGCGTGCGCGAACACGGCATGGCCGCCGCGATGAATGGCGTCGCGCTGCATGGCGGGCTCATTCCGTTTGGTGGCACGTTCTTGGTGTTCGCCGATTATTGCCGGCCCGCGATCCGCCTCTCGGCGTTGATGGGAATCCGCGTGATTTACGTGATGACCCATGATTCGATCGGGCTTGGCGAAGACGGCCCGACCCATCAACCGGTCGAGCATCTCGCCAGCCTTCGCGCCATGCCCAATCTTTTGGTGCTGCGCCCGGCCGATGCGGTTGAAACCGCCGAATGCTGGCAGATCGCGCTCGCCAAGAAAGACGGCCCAAGCGTGCTGGCTTTGACCCGCCAGAATTTGCCGACGCTTCGCGCCGAACACGTTGCCGAAAACCGCGCGGCCAAAGGCGGCTATATTTTGCAAGAGGCCAGCAACGCCAAGCCGCGTGTCGTGTTGCTCGCGACGGGATCGGAAGTGTCGCTCGCGGCCGAGGCTCGCACGCTGCTCGAAGCCGGCGGCGTGCCAACGCGCGTGGTCTCGCTGCCATCGTTCGAATTATTCGACGCGCAGCCGGAGGCCTATCGCAATTCCGTGCTTGGCGGCGATGCAGTGCGCATCGGCGTCGAGGCCGCGGTCCGCATGGGCTGGGATCGTTATTTGGGCGCGAACGGCGCGTTCATCGGCATGGCGAGCTTTGGCGCGTCCGCGCCTATCAAGGCGCTCTATCAACGCTTCGGCATCACATCCGATGCCATCGTCAAGGCGGCCAAAGAGCGGCTTTAGCCGCCCGAAACGGATGCAGCGCTCCCGCCAGATGATATAGACTCGTCCGAGGGAGCGACGATGGACCCAAGCACCGAGAACCGAGCCGAGCGCCGATTGGCGGCAATCCTGGCCGCCGATGTGGTGGGCTATAGCCGGCTCATGGGCCTCGATGAAGAGGGCACGCTCAACCAGCTAAAGGCGCATCGGCGCGACGTCGTCGATCTCAAGATCAAGGATCATCGCGGGCGCATCGTCAAAACCACCGGCGATGGATTGTTGGTGGAGTTCGCGAGCATCGTGGATGCGGTGCGTTGCGCCGCCGAGATTCAAGCCGGCATGGCCGAGCGAAATGTCGACGTGGTGGCTGACCGGCGCATCCAATTCCGCATCGGCATCAACATCGGCGACATCATCATCGATGGTGACGATATTTTTGGCGATGGCGTGAATATCGCGGCCCGGCTCGAGGGCTTGGCCGAGCCCGGCGAGATCTGGGTCAGCCGCATGGTGCGCGAGCAGGTGCGCGATAAGCTCAGCGTCACGTTCGAGGACATGGGCGAGCGCGAGGTCAAGAACATCGCGCGGCCCGTGAAGGCGTTTCGCGTTATGACGAAGGGCACGACTGCGGCGGCTTCGCATAAGGCCGCCCCGGAGGAAGGCCCGTCGATCGTGGTGTTGCCGTTCACCAACATGTCGGGCGACCCCGAGCAGGAATATTTCAGCGACGGCATCAGCGAAGACATCATCACCGATCTCAGCAAGATCCCGGGCCTACTGGTGATCGCGCGCAACTCCTCCTTCACCTTCAAGGGCAAATCGGTCAACATCACCGATATCTGCAAGCAGTTCCGCGTCAAATGCGCGCTCGAAGGCAGTGTGCGCAAAGCCGGCCAGCGTGTGCGGATCACCGCGCAGCTGATCGATGGCACGAATGGCGGGCACCTCTGGGCCGAACGCTATGACCGGCAGCTGACCGATATTTTCGAGGTGCAGGACGAGGTGACGCGCCAAATCGTCGCCGCGCTCAAGATCAAGCTCAGCAAAGCCGATCAAGCAAAGCTTCCGACATCCGGCACCAAGAGTGTCGAGGCCCATGATTGCTTCCTGCGGGCCCGCGCCACCAAAATGGACAAGGAGGGCACGCGAGCGGCAGCCACGTGGTTTCGTCGCGCCACTGAGATCGATCCCAGCTACGCGGCCGGCTATGGTGGCTTGGCGATAACCTCCATCATCGAGCACCAAAATCCTTGGGGCACCGACCCTAAGGAGGCAATGAAGGACGCCCGACGGTTTATCGACCGAGCCCTCACCCTCGATCAGAACGATCCGTATCTTCATTTTGGCGCCGCTCTTACCGCCATGTTCGAGAAGGATTTCGACCGCTGGCGGAAGGAGATCGATGCGGCGCTTGCGCTCAATCCGAATTACGCCGAAGCCCTCAATGCGCGAGGCACCGTTCATTTTGCCGACGGCGAACCGCAAAAGGCCGTTCCCTATATCGAGCAGGCCATAAGGGCGGATCCGGCCAACCGGCAGCAATATTTGCATTTCCTTGGCGGGACCTATCTTCTCGACCGTCAATACGACAAGGCGGTGGCGCTCTTCCAGGAACGGATCGCGCTCAATCCGGCGACCGATCTGTCGCGCGGCTACCTCGCGTCGGCCCTCGGCCATCTGGGCGAGCGGGAGCAGGCCGGCGAAATCTGGCGTCAGTTGAAGGAAATCAATCCGCGCTACAGGGCAACCGAGCATTTGAGCCGCATGCCGCTCAGGCCCGAGGATGTCGAGCGGGTCCTCGACGGCCTGCGCAAAGCTGGCTTGCCGGCCGATTAGTTCAACCGGCTGTTCACCCGGCGTCGAGGAAATGCAGGCTGAAGCGCTTGGCGCGGTCGAGCCAGGTCTGCCGCAGGGTGAAACCGGCCTCATAAGCGAGGGTCTGGAAACTCTCAATCGTGTATTTGTGTGAGTTCTCGGTGTGGATCGTCTCGCCAACGCCGAAGAAGAAGCGATGGCCCGCTATGACAACGTCTTGGCGGACGGCACTCACCAAATGCATTTCAACTCGGCGCGTCTCTTCCACGCAGCGCGCTTCATGGCGGAACGCGCCGAGGTCGAAGTTTCCGCCGAGCTCACGATTGATCCGCCGCAGTAGATTCATATTGAAAGCGGCTGTAACGCCACGCGAATCGTCATAAGCAGCTTCTAGCACCTCGCGTTGTTTCCACAGGTCGGCGCCGATCAACAGCGCGCCACCCGACCCAAGGAGCGCGCGCGCCGTGCGCAGAAAATCGACCGCCTCATCGGTCTCGAAATTGCCAATCGTTGAACCGAGGAACAGGCCGAGGCGCCGGCGGGCCTCACCGTTGGTCGAGGGCAAACGACCAAGGCCCGCGCCATAATCAGCGCACACCGCGATGACCTCGAGGTCCGGCCGTTCGCGCGCTAAGGCTCGGGTCGAGGCAAGCAGCGCGGTCCGCGCGATATCGATCGCGATATAGGCCGACGGCGCCTTGAGCGCTTCCAACAGCGCGCGGGTTTTCGTGCCGCTGCCACTGCCGAACTCAACGACCGCCGCGCCCTCCCCCGTCAAGGCCGCGATTTCGGTCCCGCGCTCGACGATGATCGCGTGTTCGGCCCGCGTCGGATAATATTCGGGCAAGCGACAAATCTCCTCGAACAGGCGCGCGCCGCGCGTGTCGTAGAAGAATTTACAGGGCAGCGTCTTTTGCGGACGCGCCAGGCCGCTCAGAACTTCCGACAGAAAATCAGCGGGTTCCGGCTCGAAATCAACAAACGAGATCGCCTCGTGTTTGCGCGCCATCATGCGTCCTCCGCCAACCTGATGCCTGAGAATTGCCAACGCGCGTCGGGCGGAAAGAAATTTCGGTAGGTCGGCCGCATGTGGCGGGCGGGCGTCGCGCAACTGCCGCCCCGCAGCACAAACTGGTTCGACATGAACTTGCCATTGTACTCGCCAACCGCGCCTTCCCACGGCTTGAACCCCGGATAAGGCAAATAAGCGCTCGCCATCCATTCCCAGACATCGCCATAGACTTGGCGCATGCCGATCGGGTTAGCGGCCGGGCGCGGGTGAAAGGCCCGGGTCTCGACAAAATTGCCGCTGATCGGCAGCGCGAAGGTGGCAGCCTCCCATTCGGCCTCGATAGGCAAGCGCTTGCCACGGAAGCGTGCGTAGGCGTCGGCCTCGTAATAGCTGACATGGCAGACCGGGGCGTCGGGGTCGAGCGGCAGCAGCCCGCTCAGCGTGAACTCGGCCCAGCCAACGCTCTGTTCCTCCCAATAAAGCGGCGCGGTCCAGCCGCGCGTGCGGACCGCGTCCCAGCCATCGGAGAGCCAAAGCTCGGGGCGCCTATAGCCATCAGCCATAATGAATTCGAGATAGTCGCCATTGGTCACCGGCCGGTCGGCCAAGCGATAGGCGCCCAGCAAAACGCGGTGACGCGGTGTCTCATTGTCGAAGGCGAAGCCATCCCCGCCATGGCCGATCCCGACTATCCCACCGGGTTGGCCGACCATGGTCAGAGGGCTAGTGGCCCTCCTTTCGCGCTGGTCTTGAGTCGCAAAGACCGGGCGCAACGGATTGCATCCAAAGACATGTTTGATGTCGGTGAGGATCAGCTCCTGATGCTGCTCCTCGTGATTGAGGCCGAGCTCGATGAGCACCGCCGCATCGTCAAAACTCGCCTCCTGTGCTTGGGCCATGAACGCCTGCATGGCGTCATCGATATGGGCACGATAAGCGAAAATATCCTCGACCGCCGGGCGGCTCAAGAGGCCCCGCTTGGCGCGCGGATGGCGTGCGCCGACGCCCTCATAATAGGAATTGAACAAATAGCCATAGCCCGGGTGAAAGACCCGATAGGCCGGCAAAAAGCGGGCGAGGACGAATTGCTCGAAAAACCAGCTGGTATGGGCCAAATGCCATTTGGTCGGGCTGACATCGACCATCGATTGGACGACATAGTCCTCAGGCACAAGGGAGGCGCATAGGGCTTGGGTCGCCGCACGCGTGGTCTGGTAACGCTCGATCAATGCGACCCGGTGATCCTGCGCGTGCGCGGACCGGGCCTCGGAACGTGGTTTGGCCGCCATCTCCCCGCACTCCCTGTGGCCGGCTTATCTTCTTATTTGGGGCTAGAGGCGCCCTGGACAACCCTCGGTAACCGAGATGTCATGGGCGCCATGCCATTTCCGGCTGTTGACCCCATGGTACGCCAAGGTTAGGAACCGGTCGAACCAATACGCGCGAGCGGCCAAGCCGGAGGGAGACCAATGAGCGTCAGAGTGGCTATTAATGGTTTTGGGCGGATCGGGCGAAACGTGCTGCGCGCGATCCATGAGGCCCGCCGGTCCGACCTCCAAGTGGTCGCGATCAACGATCTCGGGTCGGTCGCGACCAACGCGCATCTTTTGCGCCATGACAGCGTGCACGGCCCTTTCCCTGGCAAGATTACCTCGAGCGACAGCACGATCGATCTGGGCCATGGCCCGATCAAGGTGGTCTCCGAGCGCGACCCGGCCAAATTGCCCTGGCGCGAACTCAAGGTCGATGTCGCGCTTGAATGCACCGGGTTTTTCACCAAGCGCGATGCCGCGGCCAAGCACCTTGAGGCTGGCGCGCGTAAGGTGCTGATCTCGGCGCCTGGCGAGGGCGTCGATCTATCCGTGGTATATGGCGTCAATCACGACAAGCTGACCCAGGCGCATCAGGTGGTCTCCAACGCCTCGTGCACAACCAATTGCCTGGCTCCGGTCGCCGCCGTGTTGTGTCGGACGGTCGGGCTCGAACGCGGGTTCATGACGACCGTTCACGCCTCGACGCTCGATCAACCGGTGCTCGATACTCTGCACAAGGATTTGCGCCGCGCGCGCGCCGCCGGCCTCTCGATGATCCCAACCTCGACGGGTGCCGCGCGCGCGGTCGGGCTCGTGCTGCCCGAGCTCAAGGGCAAGCTCGATGGCACCGCCGTGCGCGTGCCGACCGCGAATGTCTCGCTAATCGATCTCACCTTCATCTCAAAGCGGCCGACCACCAAGGAAGAGATTAACAAGATCATGAAAGACGCTGCGTCGAGCGGCCCGCTCGCCGGCATTCTTGGCTATAGCGATGAGCCGCTGGTTTCGATCGACTTCAATCACGACGCGCATAGCTCGACCGTCGATGCCGATGAAACGGCGGTGGTCGATGGCACGCTCTGCCGCGTGCTCGCCTGGTATGACAATGAATGGGGCTTCTCGAACCGCATGGGCGACGTCGCGGCGCTACTGGGGCGGCTCTGAACGGCTCATGGCGGATTACAAAACGATCGATGGGCTCGAAGTCGCGGGCAAACGTGTTCTGATTCGCGTCGATCTCAACGTGCCGGTGCAGGATGGCCGCGTCACCGACACGACACGGATCGAGCGTGTCGCGCCGACCATCGCCGAGCTGGCCGGGCGCGGCGCGAAGGTCGTGGTGCTGTCGCATTTCGGCCGGCCCAAAGGCCAGCGTGTGCCGGCAATGTCACTCAAACCTTTGGTCGCGTCGCTCTCGGCCGCGCTCAAGGGTCGCACCGTGATCTTTGCCGATGATTGCATCGGTCCGGAGGCCGAGCGCGCCATCGCGGCGCTCAAGGCCGGCGACATCGCGTTGTTGGAAAACGTGCGCTATCACGCGGGCGAGGAGAAAAACGACCCGGCGCTTGCCAAACAACTCGCGGCGCTCGGCGATCTCTACGTCAATGATGCGTTCTCGGCGGCCCATCGCGCCCATGCCTCAACGGCCGGCATCGCGCGTTTTTTGCCGTCCTACGCCGGTCGTCTGATGCAGGCCGAGCTCGATGCCTTGCACCAGGCGCTTGGCAAACCCGTCCATCCGGTGACCGCAATCGTGGGTGGGGCCAAGGTTTCGACTAAGCTTCAGTTACTTGGAAATTTGATTGGCAAGGTCGACACGCTGGTGGTCGGCGGCGGCATGGCCAACACCTTCCTCAACGCCAAGGGCATCGAGGTTGGACGATCGCTCTGCGAGCGCGAGATGGTCGATATCGCGTGCACGATCCTCGAGCGTGCCAAGCATGAGCGTTGCCGGATCGTGCTGCCGAGCGATGCGGTGATCGCGCGCGAATTCAGAGCCGGCGCCGCGACCGAAATTGTCGCCGCCAATGCGGTGCCGCCGGATGCCATGATCCTCGATATCGGGCCCAAGACCGTGGCGGCGATCGTCAGCGTGATCGAGCACTCGCGCACGCTGGTCTGGAACGGCCCGCTCGGCGCGTTCGAGATCGCGCCGTTCGATCGCGGCACGGTGATGACCGGGCGTGCGGCGGCCGAGCGCACCGCCACGGGCAAATTGCTCTCGGTTGCCGGTGGCGGCGATACGGTCCCGGCGCTCGTTCAAGCGGGTGTCGCCGAGCGCTTCTCTTATGTTTCTACCGCCGGCGGAGCGTTCCTCGAATGGCTCGAAGGCAAGACGCTGCCCGGCGTCGCGGCGCTCGGGCCTTAACAGCACGCGGCGCGCCGCCGATCTTCATCGTGCACGACATCGTCTGCGCGCGGGCGGCCCTACAGGCTGCGCGTGAGGCTGATGTTCGGATCGTGCTGCGCTCGCCACCGGGCGCGATTCACGCCCTCGGGCTTGGCTTCCTGGTCGCGCTGTTCGATGAGGTGCGACAGGCCGAATCAGACGTGCCCCATGAATCGGTGATCGATTGCGATGACGATGCCGCGCGCGCGCATCGGGCGCTTGCGCTCGGGCAGCGTCAGGTCGCGTTTCGCGGCCACAGAGCGGCGCAGCGCCGCCTTGAATCGGTCGCGGCGCAACTGAAGGCGACGCTGCTGCGGGGCGGTGTGCCGCGCGGGGCCTCGGTGCTCGACGATCCCGCCACCGCCATGGCCACCGCCCTCGCCGTCTTGCAAAGCCGGGCGCGCCCGGCTAAGGAGGGCAGCAAGAAAAAACAACCTCCTCCGCCACGCGAGACTAAGCCATGAAACTATCGAAGCGCGTCCGCGAAATTCTCTCTTGGTATGGCACCGATAATCCGGGCACCAAGGCCAATCTCGCCCGTATTTTGATGAACGGGCGGCTCGGCGGCACGGGCAAACTGGTCATCCTGCCGGTCGATCAAGGCTTCGAGCATGGCCCGGCAAGGAGCTTCGCGTCCAACCCCGCCGCCTATGACCCGCATTATCATTGGCAGCTCGCGATCGATGCGGGTTTGTCCGCCTATGCGAGCGTGCTTGGCATGTTGGAGCATGGCGCCGATCGTTTCGCCGGTGAGATACCGACCATTCTCAAAATGAACAGCGCTAATTCGCTCGCGAGCGCGAAAGACCAGGCGGTCACGGCGAGCGTGCGGGACGCGCTCAGGCTCGGTTGCGCGGCCGTGGGATTCACGATCTATCCGGGTTCCGACGATCAGTTCGAAATGATGGAGGAAGTGCGCGCGCTGGCCGAGGAAGCGAAGTCGCACGGCCTCGCGGTCGTTGTTTGGTCTTATACGCGCGGCGGCAAGCTCTCGAAGGACGGCGAGACCGCGATCGACATCACCGCCTATGCCGCGCACATGGCGGCGCTGTTGGGCGCGCATATCATCAAGGTCAAGCCGCCGACCAGCTTCATCGAGCAGGTGGAAGCCAGGGCCGCTTATGAAAAGGCCAAGGTCGATATTTCGACACTGACCGCACGGGTGAAGCATTTGATGGACGCGTGCTTCGCCGGCAAGCGCATCGTCGTGCTCTCAGGCGGTGCGGCGAAGGATCTCGACGGCGTTTATAAAGAGATCCGCGAAATCCGCGATGGCGGCGCCAATGGCTCGATCATCGGGCGCAATACTTTCACCCGCCCGCGTGATGAGGCGATGAAAATGCTCGATACCATCATCGACATTTATAAGGGCCAGGCGTAGGCCGCGACGCCGCAGCGCGAGTTTCCCTCATGCTTCGCCCTTCGACAAGCTCAGGGTGACGAAGCTCAGCATGAGGTTTTTGATTTTGGCCTCATCCTGAGCCCGTCCACCTGCCTGCGCGAAGCCCCCGCCTTCGCCCGCCCGGCTTCGGCGGGCAGGAAAGCGGCTTCGCTTCGGCGAAGGCAGGAGGATGAGCCCGCCTTCGGCTCAGGTCACATGAGCCGCCGGCACTGGCGGTGCCCAAAGCGGAATGTGCTCGACGGTATATAGCTGGACCGGATCGCGCACGCTTCGGACGCCATAGCGACCAAGCGGCAATAAAGCCGGGGCATGGGCCGGCATGGCTTCTTTGAAGGTGTGGCTGATGATCAAGCCGCGATCGAGGGCCTGGCACATCGCTTCGAGCCGGCTCACTTCATTGACCGCCGGGCCGACCACGGTGAAATCGAGCCGGGTCGAGCTGCCGACATTGCCGTACATCACGTCACCCAAATGGGGCGCGAGGTCGAGCGTCAGGATCGGCTTGCCGGCCGCGAGCCGCGCGCGGTTGAGCGCTTCGATGCGGCCTTGCGATTCGAGCGCGGCATTGAGCGCGGCCAGGCATTCATCGCCACGCTCCTTCGCGCCCTCGCCCTGCTTGACTTCGAACGTGCCAAGCATGCCATCGCCCATGAATTTCAAAACCTGCCCGCCATGGGCCTCGACCGGTAAGGCCATGCATTCGAGGTAATCATCCAGCATCGCCATGAGCTCGTCTTTCGGCACCGCGTCGGAGAGCCGCGTGAAGCCGCGCAGATCGCCATAAAGCAAGACGGCTGAAATCGTGTTGGCCATGCCGCGCCGGATGTCGCCATTGAGCACGCGCCGCCCGGCATCCTTGCCCAGATAGGCGGTGGCGAGACCATCGGCGAGGCGCCGATTGGCGCTCACCCTCATGGTCAGCGCGAACGACGGCACGACATCGCGCAAAAAGGCGAGATCGTCCTCGTTGAAGCCGGCCGGTCGGTCAGAGGTCCACGAGAACACGATGCCGGCGTTGTTGAGGTTTTTGCCGTCGATGCCGAAGCCGGCGCGGGTCGCGAAATAATCGGTCGCGCCTTGCTGATGAAAATCCGCAAGCACGGGAAATTCGTGCGCCGCCTCGGGCCCCGATATTTTCCGCCTGATCTCGGGCACACCATCCTCGATCAGAAGCTTCAAAGGGCTTTTGAGCCAAGCCTCGGAGCGCACGGGGCTTGCGCCATAGAGCTCCTCTTTCACGCCGGTTTCGCCGCGCCGCCAGATCAAGCCGAAGCCGGAATAAAGCGGGTGCAAGAGGCGCATGGCGGAATAGGCGCGATTGATCGGCAGCCCCGAATCGGCAAGACGCGTCGAAAATGTCTCGAACACGGTTTCGGCCTTGGTGCCGGCGAGACCCTCGGCGATCACCCAATTCTTAAGCTCGGCGCGGGCTAACAGATCGTCGTTCGCGCGTCGCTGCACCATGGTCGCCATCGGATCCCCCCTGCCTGCTCCTGAACTTAGGGAGACCTTGGGTTTGAAACAAGGCGCAGGCGTCTATAGCTTAGTGCCATGAAAGAACCCTGCCGGCTCTATTTGATCTCGCCGCCCGCGCTCGACGCCAGGCGTTTTGTGGACCCCCTCAAGCGCGCCTTGGGTGCGGGTGATGTCGCTTGTTTCCAGCTTCGGCTCAAGGGCGACCCCGACGCCCAGGTGCTGCGCACCGCCGAGGTCTTAATGCCGGTCTGCGTTGAGTACGGGGTCGCCTTCATCATCAATGATCGGGCGGATCTCGCCAAACAGGCGGATGCCGATGGTGTTCATATCGGGGCGGAGGACGGCGACTATAAGGCCGCGCGCGCCCTGATTGGCAAGGACAGGATCGTCGGCGTCAGTTGTTACGACTCGCGCCATCGCGCCATGGAGGCCGCCGAGGCCGGTGCTGATTATGTGGCATTCGGCGCGTTCTTTCCGACCGCGACCAAGGAGCCGAAGGCGCGTGCGGAGATCGACGTGCTTGAATGGTGGAACGAGATCATGGTCGTGCCCTGCGTCGCGATCGGCGGCATCACGCCCGAAAATTGCGGGCCTTTGGTCGCGGCCGGGGCCGATTTCCTCGCCGTGATCTCGGCCGTTTGGGAGCACAAAGATGGCCCGGAGGCCGCCGTGCTTGCCTTCAACGAGGCGATCAAATTAGCGCGAGAAACCAAGCCATTGCGTTCGCGGCCAGCTTGAACCACGCTTAACCGATCAACTCATATGCAGACTTCACGGCAATCATCCGTGGTGCCAGACCATGATCGTGCTCCCCGCCCTCCCGGTTCGAAATCGCAACGTCGCCATGATCTATCAGGGCGAGCACTTCTCACGTGAAGAATGCGAGAACATTAGAAATACGACCGACCCGAACGGTTGGACCGAAGGTCTTGTGGGCGGCCGTGGTCAAGGCGGTAATCCCGGCGTTGAGAAAAAAGCACGCAGCGTGCTTGAGCAGCGCCTGAAATACGATCAGGCATCGAGCTATCCACTCACCAAGATCCTCAAACTTATTTGCGATATCAATTCGAGCGCCTGGTATTTCGATCTCAGCGGCTTCGCCTATGACGATATGCCCTATGTCATGCGCTACAATGCGAGCCGCACCGATCACTATGACTGGCACACCGATATGGGCCAATTCCATTCGGCGTCGCGCAAACTTTCCTTCTCGCTACAATTGAGCGATGGCGCCGCCTATGACGGCGGCGACCTCGAATTTTACAACACCAATGCCGACAAGAATCTATTCCGCAAGATGGGCACGCTGATTGTTTTCCCAGCCTATTGGATGCATCGCGTGCAACCGGTAACCAAGGGCCAGCGCGACGTCGTGGTCGGTTGGGTGCACGGCCCGAGCTATCGTTAGGCTACGCCACCGGCGCCCAGAGCACGTCGTCAATCATCGGTGCGCCGCTCGCTAGCATGACCAGGCGATCGAAGCCGAGCGCGATGCCCGAGGCCTCGGGCATGCCGTGCTCCAGCGCGGCCAGAAAATCTTCATCGATTGGATAGCGCACGCCATAGAGAGCCTGCTTCTTATCCATGTCGCGCATGAATCGCCGGCGTTGCTCGGCGGCATCGGTCAATTCGCCAAAGCCATTGGCGAGCTCAAGCCCCGCGACATAAAGCTCGAAGCGTTCCGCGACGCGGGGATCGCCCGGCTTCAAGCGCGCGAGCGCCGCCATCGAGGCCGGATAGCCATAGAGGATCGTAGGAATGCCGATGCCGAGCTTGGGTTCGATCTTGGCAAGGAAGATGCGGAAAAAAATATCCTCCCAATCATCGTTTGATTGGCAGGCAATCCCAATACTTGATGCAGCGCGCGCCAATAGTGCGGCATCGGGCGCATGAGGGTCAGGCATGGTTGCGAACAGATCGATGCCGGCATAACGCTCGAACGCTTCGGCAACGCTCAATCGCTCAAAAGGCGGCAAAGGATCAGCCTCGCGCCCATCGAAACCGAGCCGTGAACGCCCCGGCACGGCGCCCAGCGCCACGCGCAAAAGGCCTTCGCAATCACGCCAGAGCGCCTCGATCCCCTCACCCGCCCGATACCATTCGAGCATAGTGAATTCGGGGTGGTGGGTCGCCGCGCGCTCGCCATTGCGGAAGGTGCGCGCAAGCTGGAAAATGCGGGGTTCTCCGGCCACGAGCAGCTTCTTCATGGCGAATTCAGGCGAGGTGTGTAAATAGAGCGGCCGTTTGGCGCCGTCGGGGTCTTCGATGGTGGTGCCAAAGGCCTTTAGATGGACTTCAAGGCCAGGGGAAACCTGCAGCACCGGTGTTTCGACCTCGGCAAAGCCCTCAGCGGCGAAATAGTCGCGCACGGCCTTGGTCATTGCCTGCCGCGCAGCCAAATACGGGCGGCGGCGGGCGAAGCGGTCGGGTCGCCACCACGGAATGATTTTCGGTTCGGTCATGGCTCGCAACGCTCGTTACTTCACGTCCCAATCGGCCCATCGTCATGATGCCCGATGCCACCTATCACGGTCATTATGAGCCGCAATCGACCACGCACCTTAAAGAGCATCGCCGACCTGGTCGATTCCGGCCTGGTGCCGGGCGCTGAGGCCGCGCGACTTGAGCCGGTCGCGGCGCGCTACCAGATCGCGCTGACACCACAGGTGGTTGGTCTGATTGACCCGAATGACCCCAATGACCCGATCGCACGGCAATACGTCCCCTCGTCCGCCGAGCTCCGTCGACGGCGAGAAGAACGCGACGATCCGATCGGCGATGACGTGCATTCGCCACTCAAGGGCATCGTCCACCGCTATCCCGATCGCGTGTTGCTGAAGCCGCTTCTAGTCTGCCCGGTGTATTGCCGTTTCTGCTTTCGGCGCGAGATGTTGGGCAGCGATGGAGCGTTGAGCGAGGCCGAACTTGAGGCCGCGCTCGATTACATTCGAACGCATGACAAGATTTGGGAAGTGATCTTGACCGGCGGCGATCCGCTCATTCTCTCGCCGCGCCGCTTGGCCGCGATCATTGCCGCGCTCGATGACATGCCACATGTCCAAGTGATCCGCCTCCATAGCCGTGTGCCGGTGGCCGATCCCGACCGCATCGGGCCGGCGCTTCTTCGTGCGCTTGAAAGCCAGAAGGCGCTTTATGTCGCGGTTCATTGCAATCACCCGCGCGAATTGAACGAGGCGGCGCGTGCGGCGTGCCTAAAGCTCAGTCGCGCCGGGATCCCGCTCCTCGGCCAAAGCGTGCTCCTTAAGGGCGTCAATGATGAGGCGGCGACGCTCGAGGCGCTGTTTCGCGCCATGGTCGCGGCCCGCATCAAGCCCTATTATCTCCATCAGGGCGATTTAGCGCCCGGCACGGCCCAGTTCCGAACCTCGATCGAGACCGGGCGGCGCCTGATGAAAAGCCTGCGTGGCCGGCTTTCGGGCCTCGCCCAACCGACCTATGTGGTCGATATACCGGGCGGCCATGGCAAAGTGCCGGTTGGGCCG
The DNA here is from genome assembly GCA_945902735.1 of Rhizobium sp. Q54. Lineage (GTDB taxonomy): Bacteria > Pseudomonadota > Alphaproteobacteria > UBA828 > UBA828 > SHWC01. Next base: position 21,760 of record CAMDNF010000010.1, read on the forward strand.
GAGTTCCTCTCCTTCGGGCCGGATCAGGCGATGGTGCTGACCGATCCCGCCGGGAAACGCCACCCCTATGGCGCGAAGGGGAAAGGGCGCGTTGCCCGACGCCGGTCCACCTGATAGGTTCCGCGCCGCCAGACCCGGCCAGGTCCGGCCTTATCCAGCAACATGGTGAGTTTTATGAAGGTTGGCGCCAATTCCATCCGCCCGGGCAATTTGATCGAGCACAATGGCAAGCAATGGGCCGTGCTCAAATCGCAAATCATCACGCCGGGCAAAGGCGGTGCCTTTGTCCAGGTCGAGATGCGCGATATTAAATCGGGCAATAAGAGCAATGAACGTTTTCGCACCGCCGACACGGTTGAGCGCCTCAGCGTCGAGGAGCGCCCGTGCACGTTCTTGTTTGGCGACGACGACAATCTCACCATGATGGATATCGAGACCTTCGAACAATTCGTGGTCTCGCGCGAACTCGCGGGCGATCCGGCGCGCTTCCTGCAGGATGGCATGGAGGTCACGGTCGATCTGGTTGAAGGCAAGCCGGTCAGTATCGAGTTGCCCGATACCGCAATTTTTACGATCAAGGAGACCGAGCCCGTGGTGAAGGGACAGACCGCGTCGGGCTCCTACAAACCCGCCATTCTGGATAATGGTCTGCGCACCGCCGTGCCGCCGCACATCAATGTCGGCGAGCGTGTGGTGATCTCGACCGTCGATGGCAGCTATCTTGAGCGGGCCAAGGGTTGAGACTGGGATAGGCGGGGTACGGGTTCATGGCGGTTCGTTCGCCACTCATCACGGTCATGGCGAACGCCGCGATCAAAGCGGCTCGCGGCTTGCAACGCGATTTCGGCGAAGTCGAGCATCTCCAGGTATCGAAGAAGGGCCCGGCCGATTTTGTCAGCACGGCCGACCATCGGGCCGAGGCAACGTTGATCGAGGAATTGCAAAAGGCCCGCCCCAAATACGGATTCTTGCTTGAAGAATCAGGCGAGATTGCCGGTACAGATACCTCAAATCGTTGGGTGATCGACCCGCTCGATGGCACCACGAACTTTCTTCATGGCGTGCCGCATTTCGCGATTTCGATCGGGCTTGAGCGCGATGGCGAACCCTATGCAGGCGTGATTTACGATCCGCTGCGCGACGAGATGTTCTGGTCCGAGGCAGGCGCCGGAGCCTTCGTGAACAACCGGCGGCTCCGCGTCTCGACACGCCGCACGCTGGCCGATGCGTTGGTCGCGACCGGTATGCCGTTCAAAGGGCGCATCACACACCCGGCATATATGTACATGCTCGATTCGGTATGGGGCGCCACGTCCGGGGTTCGTCGGTTCGGCTGCGCGTCACTCGATCTCGCTTATGTGGCGGCCGGACGGTTCGACGGCTTTTTCGAATTTGCTCTGTCGCCGTGGGACATCGCCGCTGGTATTGCCTTAGTACGTGAAGCTGGCGGCACGGTGACCGATACGGATGGCCGCACGAAAGGTTTGTCGCGCGGCGACGTGCTCGCCTCAAATCTTCATTTGCACGAGGCGCTGCGTCAGACACTTGTCGAGGGTGCGAACCGTATGCCCATAGGTGCGACATCACCTTGAGTTGGCGGCGTTGTTGCACCCCTCGCCGCGTATTATGGTATGGTCTGACGTTATGGTGGGCGATTCGTCGCTCGCGCGGCCTTACGAGGTCACCAATGACCGCCACGGGCGGCGATCGAATTAGGCACCGTGTTTTGAGAGCCAGCGTGCTTCGCTTGGTGATCGCGGGGGCCATTATGTTCAGCTGTGGTTTTTCCGTGGCAGAGGCCGACGAAACGATCGGCCGCTTGGAGCCATCCCTCACCACACCAACCACGCCGCATCCTAGCACGGTGGTCGCGAGCGGCCCCGTGAAGGCCAGCGCACAGAAACCTCGGCGCAGCGATCTCGCCAAAGCGATACCGTACGCGCCACCGCCTAAGCCGGTTGTCCTCACGGCGCTTGAAAGTCTCGCCGTCCCGTCACGAGCCACATATGACCTGATTGCCAGCCTCGACCGCGGCGAAGCCAAGATTGTCGCCACCGGTTCTGCCTCGACGCCGCCCTATAGCGAAGGGCCTTCGAGTTCAGTGCTGCTCACCGTGCCGGTTCGATCCGCGCCGGCGCGGGCCGCCACGGTGCGCCCCGCGCCGTCGGTGGCTCTGCCCAAGAAACCGATTCGTGTCGGCTTCACACCAGGTGCTTCCGACCTGCCTGAAGCGGCGGCGCCTACCATCGATGAAATAGCCACGCTGATGTCCAAAGAACCTGGCCTCAGATTGCAATTGCTCGCGTTCGCCACCGCGACAACGGAAAATGCCAGCCAATCGCGCCGTTTGTCGCTTCATCGCGCGCTTGCGGTACGCGGCGCGCTGATCGAAGCCGGTGTGCGCTCGACACGCATCGATGTCCGCGCACTCGGCAGCCAAACCGACGAGACACCGACCGATCGCGTGGATATTCTCGTCGTGCCGCATGGCGGGAGCTAGAAACGTAGAAATCCACTGTCGCTTCCCAATCGTCGAGAGCGGCGGCCATCACAATCGGAACACAATCGCTCGGTAAGACCCGCCAGCTTCCCTATTCGTCGAGGACGGCCGCTTATGCATAAGCAACGTGTCTTCATTCTCCGGATGGCGATCTTCGTCGGGATTGTGATCGCGCTCTGTGCGGTGCTCGGTTCCACAATCGGGCGCATCTTCATGGCCAATCCAGTCATGAACGGCGTGATCATCGGCGCCTTGATCATCGGCATCGTTTACATCTTCCGCCAGGTCCTCGTGATCGTGCCCGATCTGGCTTGGCTCGAGCGCCATCAGAGCGATAGTGCCCGCGAGGAGCAACGGCTCGCCTTTGAGCCGATGGAGACGCGGGCCGAACGCGGGCTCAACTTTCTGGCCCCCCTCGCCGCCATGATGGCCGAGCGCCGGGGCCGGCTCGCCTTCACCGCCGTTTCGCTCCGCAGCGTGCTTGATGGCATTGGCGCGCGGCTCGATGAATCGCGCGAGCTTGCCCGTTACATGATCGGGCTGATGATCTTCCTCGGCTTGCTCGGCACGTTTTGGGGATTGTTGGGAACCGTCAATTCGGTTGGCGATGTGATCAATGGACTGACGATGTCAGGCCAGGACATCAACGTGATGTTCGGCGAATTGAAGAGCGGCCTGGAAAAACCATTGTCGGGCATGGGCACGGCGTTCTCCTCGTCCCTCTTCGGTCTGGCCAGCTCGCTGATCTTGGGCTTCCTCGAATTGACGGCGAGCCAAGCGCAGAACCGCTTCTATAACGAGCTCGAAGACTGGCTATCGTCCTATACGCGCCTTGGCGGCAGCTCAGCCATGGCATCAGAAGGCGGCGAGCAATCGGTGCCGGCCTATGTCGCGGCGCTCCTTGAAAAAACCGCCGATAGCCTCGATGACCTTCAGCGCACCCTGGTTCGCGGCGAAGAGACCAAGCAAACATCGGGCGCCGGCATGCTCGCGCTTTCCGAGCGCTTGGCGACGCTGACTGATCAAATGCGCACCCAGCAGGACCTCATGGTCAAACTGGTCGAGGGCCAAATGCAGATCCGCCCGGTGCTTGAACGCTTGGCGGCTTCCGCCGGGCAAGGCGGTATGGATGAAGCCAGCCGCGGGCATTTGCGCAATCTCGACGTCTATGGCGCGCGTCTTTTGGAGGAAGTCAGCCAAGGGCGCGCCCAATCGGTGCAGGAGATCCGAAACGAAATCCGCCTCCTCGCCCGCACCATCGCCGCCATAGCCGAAGAAGAGCAGCGGCGCTAGGCGCCCGTCATGCCGCAGGCGCGTTACAACCGCTATCGCCGCCAGGTCGATATATGGCCGGGCTTCGTCGACATTTTGGCGAACCTTTTGCTCGTGATGATCTTCACGCTCGTGGTCTACATGCTGGCGCAGCATTTTCTCCAGCGTCAGTTGAGCGGCCAAACCAAAGCGATCGAAGACCTCAACCGTCAAGTCAGCCAGCTCGCCGAGCTCCTGTCGCTCGAACGCAAGGCCAATACCGATCTGCGCGGCAGTGTCGCCGAAATCTCGGCGCAGCTCGAAGCTTCGGTCAGCCAGCGCGACAAACTCGCCGGCGACCTTGCGCAGGTGCGCGAGGGGCGCGACGCCCTCAGCGTGCAACTACGTGACTATAAATCGGATATGCAAGCGCGGCTTTCGGAGGCAGAGGAAAACGAAGCAAAATTATCGGAAGCCCTGCTGCGCGCTGAGGCCGGGGAAGACAAGGTTCGCCTGATGCTGGGCGATATCGAGCGCTTGAAACGCGATCTTGAGGCGCTTCGTATCGTGCGTGCGGAGCTCGAGGCCACCGTCAGCCAGATGGCCGAGAGCCTTGAGAAGAACGAAAAGAACATGCCCGCGATGAAGGAAGAATTTACCGTCGCGCGCGACCGCACTAAGGAGCTTGAGGCGCGCCTGATGACCGAGAAGGAGCGCACCGCTCTGGCCCAAAAGGAATTGGGCGAACGCGAATTGCGCCTGGGTGAGATGCTTGATCTTTACCGCTCGTCCGAATCCGAGCTCGCCACCGAGCGCAATGCCAATCAGCGCCAGCGCGAACAAATCGCGCTCCTCAACCAGCAAATTAATGCGCTACGCGACCAGCTCCAACGTATTGAGGCCGCGCTCGACACCTCCGAGCAGAAATCTAAGGAACAAGAGGTAGTGATCGCCGATCTCGGCCATCGCCTCAACCTTGCGCTTGCCAGCAAGGTCGAGGAATTGTCGCGCTATCGCTCCGAGTTTTTCGGCCGATTGCGTGAGGTTTTGGGCGAGCGCAAGGACTTTGCCATCGTCGGCGACCGCTTCGTGTTTCAATCCGAGGTCTTGTTTGACACCGGTTCCGCCGACCTCGGCGAGATCGGCAAGACGCGCCTGGTGCTGTTCGCGCAGGTCCTCCAAGAGGTCGCCACGAAAATCCCGCCCGAAATTCCCTGGCTGTTACAGGTCGAGGGCCACACCGATCGGCGACCAATTCAAAATTCGCCGCGCTTCCCGTCGAACTGGGAATTGTCGACCGCGCGGGCCATTTCAGTCGTCAATTATCTGGTCGCGCAGGGCCTGCCGCCCAACCGGCTATCGGCCACCGGTTATGGCGAGTTTCAGCCAATCGAGAAGGGCGATGATGATGCCGCGCTCAGACGCAACCGACGGATCGAATTGCGCCTTACGCAGCGCTAATGGCGCGAGGCTTGGATGGTTTCGATCAACGCTTCCGCCGCGAGGGGCGACAGAATGTGGCGGCCATGGCTTTCGTCGATCACGACATGAAAGCCGCCGGGCAAACCGAGCGCTTTGATACCTGATTGCAAGGTGGGCTCATAGAGCCGAGCCTTAGTGTTCGAGTAGCAGCATCGATCATAGCGATTGAACGCCTGCATATAGTGACGTCCCTCGCCCAGGCCTGCGAGCAACATCAGATCGAAGTGGGTCGCGATCTCCAAGAGGCCGCGATGTGTTGCGACGCCGACCGGCGCGTCTTGTTTTCGGTCACGTAAATAGGCGGGGTAGATGCCGGAATTGGCCGAGACGACGGTGGGACGCGAATCGATCGCGGCGGCGAGCGTCACCATATAGGCGCCCATCGAAAAGCCGACCAGATGGACCGGCCCGCCCTCATTGATGTGTTGTGCCAGAGAAATGGCCCAGGTGATCTGCGCGACATGCGGAAAAATGCCGCCGGGGATCTCCTCAACCTCATGGTGCAAATTGGTCGGTGTGCCGCCGATCTTGGCGCCGAGACGGTGATAGATGGAATTACCGCCATAAGCGAGCTGATTGAGCCCGATCACCGAAAGCCCCTGGGCCAATAAGCGTTCCACATAGACACGCCCATCCTGGAACTCGCCGGCAAAACCATATTGCAGGACCACGATATCGCCGGTCGCCTTGGGTGGGCGCAAATAGACAGCATAGGACAAGATGCCGGCACCGAAATCGAAGCGGAAGGCGCGCATGGCCTCGACCGGCACCAGGGAGCGAAGCGCGGTGATGTTATGCGTCGGCAATTCGTCGGTTTGGATTTCGAGCACGGCGCTGAGATCAACGAAATCGGCAGAGCCCGTACGGCCGTCGCGAATGACGGTGCGGAGCTTGTCTCGGACTATCTCAACATCGCCGGGCGTTTGGACAGAGATGAATTGCGCCGGATCGATCGCGGCATATTCAGGCTTGATCTCATCATAGACATGGGGCGAAGACGCCGAGAGGCGCTTATAGATCACATAGGCTGGTTCCCAGATCTGCACCAAGACCGTGGCGATGGCCGCGATCGCGAGGACCGCGACGAGGATGACCAAAATAACCTTGAGCCAGGAATTGCGGCTCCGCCTGCTCCGGCGCGCGCGCATTAGTCGATGATGGCCGGCGCCGTGCCGGCGGCGGCTTGCGCCTTTTCACCCACGTCGAATTGCAGCGCCGCCAGGCGCGCATAAAGCCCACCCTCGCGCATCAAGGCGTCATGCCGACCGGTCGCGACGACCCGGCCCGCCTCCATCACAACAATGCGATCGGCTTTCAACACCGTAGCCAAGCGATGCGCGATAACGATGGTCGTGCGCCCCTGCATCAGATTATCGAGCGCCTGTTGCACGGCGCGCTCGCTTTCGGCATCGAGCGCGCTGGTCGCTTCATCGAGCAGGAGCACGGCGGGGTTACGCAATATGGCGCGTGCCACCGCGATACGCTGTTTCTGCCCGCCCGAAAGTCGGGCGCCTTTTTCGCCGAGGAAGGTGTTGAAGCCTTCGGGCAAGGCATCAAGAAATATGGCCGCGTCCGCGGCCTCGGCCGCCGCGCGCACTTCTGCATCGGTCGCGCCACGCCGGCCATAACGAATATTGTCGAGGGCATTGGCGGCAAAGATCACGGGATCTTGCGGAACTAGACCGAAGCGCGCACGCACATCACCGGCCAAAGCCGCGCGGACATCGACGCCATCAAACCGGATTGTGCCCTCCTGCGGGTCGTAGAACCGGAGCAACAGGTTGAACACCGTTGTCTTGCCGGCGCCCGAGGGACCGACTAGCGCGACCCGCTCGCCGGCGCGAACCGAGAGTGAAAAATCGGCCAACGCCGATTGATCGGGGCGCGAGGCGTAGGAGAACCGCACGCGATCGAGCTCGACCGCGCCGCGCGGCGGTTCGGGCAAAGGGGTCGGTGCCACAGGATCGGCGATGTCAGGTGTCTTGCCCAGGAGCTCTTTGAGCCGCTCGGCCGCGCCGGCCGCGTGTTGAAGATCACCATAGACTTCGGACAACGAGCCAACCGAGCCTGCGACAACAACGGCGTAAAACAAAAAGGCCGAAAGGGCCCCGCCGCTCATGTCGCCCGCCACCACGTCGTGACCGCCGACCCAGAGCACCAGCCCCACGCCGCCAAATACGAAGAGAATCACGAAAGCGGTCAAAAACGCGCGCGCCCGCACGCGTTGCACGGCAATGGCGAAGGCGCCCTCGACACGCTCGCCAAAGCGTGCCGCCTCCAGCCGCTCATGACCGAAGGCCTGAACCGTGCTCACCGCGTTGAAGGTTTCCTCCGCACGGCTTGCGATATCGGCGACGCGGTCTTGGCTCGTGCGGCTGAGGCGGCGAACGCGGCGGCCAAACACCAAAATGGGCAGCACGACGAGAGGCACCAAAATGACCACGAGGCCGGTCAATTTGGGGCTGGTCACTAGGAGGAGCACCACGCCACCCAAAAAGAGCAGCAAATTGCGCAAGGCCGATGAGGCCTGGCTCCCAATCATCGTTTGCAACAGCGTGGTGTCGGTGGTCAGGCGCGAGAGCAATTCGCCGGTCTTGGTGACCTCGAAAAAGGCCGGGCTGAGTTTGATGATCCGGTCATAGACCTCGCGGCGAATATCGGCGACCACGCGCTCGCCGAGCCAAGCGACTAGGTAGAACCGGCAGAACGTACCGATCGCCAACAGAACCACCAGACCGAGGAGCACCAGGAGCGCCGTGTCGAGCAGGCTGGCGTCATTGCTGGAGAGGCCGCGATCGATCAGGAGCCGAAGCCCGACCCCCAGCGCGAGGACGGCCCCGGCCGAGACCGTGAGGGCGACTAGGGCGCCAATGACCGCCGCTCGATAGGGGCGCAAATAGTGCCCGAGCGAGCGCAATGCGCCGATATTTCGGCTTTTCGGGCGGTCATCCGCCGAGGTCTCGCGCCGGCCGCGCGCCTGTCCCGGCCCGAAAATGCTCATATCGTCTCGCTGAGGTGGGGTGTCCGTATAGCAAGGCAGGCGGCGGGCGACAAGCCGCCGGCCCATGCCAGAACCCGTGCCGCTTGAAACATCGTCATTCCGGTTATATAAAGCGCGCCTTCCTTAAGGAGCCGGCCATGAAGAAGGGTATTCACCCCGACTATCACGAGATCACGGTCGTCCGGACCGACGGCTCGAACTACAAGACACGCTCGACCTATGGCAAAGCGGGCGACACGCTGACGCTCGACATCGATCCGCTGTCCCATCCGGTCTGGACCGGCGGGCAGCGTCGGCTCATGGACACGGGCGGTCAGCTTTCGCGTTTCAATCGCCGTTTCAAGGATTTCGGCGCGAAGTCTTAGAGTTTTCGCGAGCGACTTAGACCGCGTTCTTCATCCGAAACCGACATCGCCGCTCATGGCGAGGCCGCCCATAGGCGCCTCGGCCCAAACGCGCGCGGTCTTGCCGTCCTCGCTTGGCGTCCCCGCCACGGCAAAGGGGGCGGTGTCAAAGAGGGGCGAAACGGCGCGAAAATCATAAGAGGCGATGCGGGCGTCGGGGCGCTCGCGTCGTACCAGATCGACCAGAAGCGTCGCGGTCAACGGCCCGTGGACAATCAATCCGGGGTAGCCCTCGATGTCCTTACAATAGCTTCGGTCATAGTGGATCCGATGGCTGTTGAAGGTGAGCGCCGAATAGCGGAACAGCAGCACCGGATCGGGCCGGATCGGGCGGCGCCAAACCGCACCAGAGGGCCCTGGCGGGGGTGACGGCGCCTCAGCACCCTTCGGTGGCATGTCGCGATAGACGATATCCTGCTCCTCGCTGATCGCGAGGCCGCGGGCCGTCGATATCTCGTGGACCAAGCCAAGAAAGATCAGCGAGCCGGTCTTGCCGGCCTTCTCGGTCACGCTCACGATGCGCGTCACGCGTTTCATGGCATCGCCCACGCGTGGCGGATCGGGGAAGCGAAGGCGGCTACCCGCCCACATGCGGCGCGGCTTTTCGATCGGCGGCAAAAAACTGCCGCGCTTGGGGTGGCCATCCGGTCCGACCTCGGCCATCGGCGCGGTCTCTTGAAAGAACATCCAATGCCAACAGGGCGGCAGAGGGTCGCCTTGCTTGGGCGCGGGGTCATTGCGATCGAGCGTCGCGCTGAACTGCACCAGACGTTCAGCGGTCAAAACGTCGCTTACCACCCGCTCACGCCCCACCCATGACGACAAATCGACGCGTTCGCTCATCGCAAGGCTCTCCCTAATCGGTGCCGAATTCGGCGCGCAGCGCCGCGGCGTGCTCGGCCAAGGCCGGAATCGGCTTCGGCGCCGGTCGCTGATCACTCCAGCGCACGGGCGGCGCGATCAGCTCGATTGGCCCCTTCTCGCTCCCAACCGTCAAGCGCCGGAGCTGCGGGTGGCTTGCCAGACCATCGACGCCGTTCAACCGACCAAAGGCGATGCCGGCTTCATTGAGTTTGGCGGACAGGCTCGTCACATCGTGCTTGGCGAAGGCGGCCAGAATAAGCGCATCGAGCGCCAGGCGATTGGCGACGCGCGCCGGATGATTGTTAAAGCGCGGATCGCGCGCGAGCGCTTCATCGCCTAAGATCTCGGCACAGAAACGCGCGAATTCGCGTTCGTTTTGAATCGCGACGACGATTTCCTTGCCGTCGCCGACCTTGTACGCGCCATACGGCCCGATGGTCGGGTGGCTCAAACCGGCGCGCGCGGGCGGCTTGCCGGCATAGACCTGATGCAAATAAGGATGGTTCATCAGATCGGCGACGGAATCGAACAAGGAAACCGCAACGCCCGAGCCCTTCCCCGTGCGGCCTCGTTGCAACAGAGCTTCGAGAATGCCGGCATAGGCGTTGAGCCCCGCGCCAAGATCGGCGATCGAAACGCCGACGCGCGCGCGCTCAGCCGGCGTGCCGGTGACCGAGGCCAGCCCGGCCTCGCACTGCACCAAAAAGTCATAAGCCTTCATCTCGGCATAGGGACCGTCCTCGCCATAGCCCGAGATGTCGCAGGTGACGAGCTTTGGGAAACGCGCGCGCAACTCAGCAGAGCCGAAGCCGCCGCGCGCCGCCGCACCGGGCGCGAGGTTTTGGATAAAAACGTCGGCCCGCGCGAGCATGTGATGCAGAAGCGCGGCGTCCCGCGTGTTTTTGAAATCGAGCGTGATCGATTCCTTGCCGCGATTGAGCGAGACGAAATAACTGCAGAGGCCCTTGACCACATGGTCATAGCCGCGACCGAAATCGCCTTCGGGCCGCTCAACCTTGATGACGCGGGCACCAGCATCCGCCAAGCGCATCGAGGCCAGAGGCGCCGCGACCGCCTGCTCGACCGAAACCACCAGCATGCCTTCGAGCGGCAGCGTCATGGGCGCGCGATCAATAGGAACGCGGCAGGCCGAGCACGTGCTGCCCGATATAGCCGAGGATGAGATTGGTCGAGATCGGCGCGATTTGATAAAGCCGCGTCTCGCGGAATTTGCGCTCGATATCGTATTCCTCGGCAAAGCCGAAGCCGCCATGGGTTTGCAGGCACATATCGGCGGCGTGCCATGAGGCTTCGGACGCCAGCATTTTCGCCATATTGGCTTCGGGCCCGCACGGGCGACCGGCCTCGAACAGCGCCGCGGCCTTTTTTACCATGAGGGCTGCGGCTTGAGCTTCGGCATAGGCCCGCGCGATCGGGAATTGCACGCCCTGATTGGCGCCGATCGGGCGGCCGAACACGACGCGCTCCTTGGCGTAATTACTCGCCTTCTCGATGAAGAAGCGCGCATCGCCGATGCATTCCGCCGCGATCAAAATGCGCTCGGCGTTCATGCCATCGAGAATATAGGAAAAGCCCTTGCCCTCCTCGCCCACCAGCGTCGAGGCCGGGATTTGGAGATTGTCGAAGAAGAGTTCGGTCGTGGCGTGATTGATCATGGTGCGAATGGGACGAATGGTCAGCCCATGGCCGACCGCGTCTTTCATCTCGACCAAAAAGACCGACAAGCCATCGGTGCGCTTCGCCACCTTTTCCTTCGGCGTCGTGCGCGCGAGCAGCAGCAGCAAATCCGAATGTTCGGCACGGCTGATCCAGACCTTCTGGCCGTTCACGACATAGCCATTTCCCTTGCGCTCGGCCGTGGTGCGAAGTTGCGTGGTGTCCGAGCCCGTGCTCGGCTCGGTGACGCCGAAGGCCTGGAGCCGAAGCTCGCCGGTCGCGATCTTGGGCAAATAATTTTGCTTCTGTGAGGCAGAGCCGTGCTTCAGCACGGTGCCCATGGTGTACATCTGGGCGTGACAGGCGCCGCCATTGCCGCCGGTCGAATGGATTTCCTCCAGGATCGCCGCAGCCGCGCCGATGGCGAGGCCCGAGCCGCCGAATTCTTCCGGAATGAGACAGGCGAGAAAACCCGCCTTGGTCAGCTCATTGACGAACTCGGTCGGATAGGCGCGCTCGCGATCCTTGGCGCGCCAATATTCGCCCGGATATTTGCTGCAAAGCGCGCGCACGGCGGCACGCAGCTCATCATGGTCGGCATCGAGATCGATGCGCGCATTCTCGGTCTCTGAACTCATTCGACGGTCACGGACTTTGCGAGGTTGCGGGGTTGGTCGACGTCGGTGCCTTTCAAGACCGCGACGTGATAGGCAAGCAGCTGCACCGGGATGGTGTAGAGGATCGGGGCGACAAACGGATCGACGCGCGGCATCTCGATGCAGGCCTGCGCCAAGCTCCCCAGGCGCTTGATGCCCGAGGCGTCGCTGATGAACACCACTTTGGCGCCACGCGCAATCACCTCCTGCATGTTCGAGACCGTCTTGTCGAACAAGGCATCGGGCGGCGCAATCACAATCACCGGCACCTTGGCGTCGATCAGGGCGATCGGGCCGTGCTTGAGCTCGCCGGCGGCAAACCCTTCGGCGTGGATATAAGAGATTTCCTTGAGCTTGAGCGCGCCTTCGAGCGCGATCGGATAGCCGGTGCCGCGCCCGATATAAATGACGTCGGTGGCGTGGCGAATCGAATGGGCAAGGCCTTCGATCTGCTCGTCATGGCGTAGCACCTCAAGGGCGCGCGCCGGCACTTCGGCCAGCGCGTGGGTCAATCGCGCCTCCTCCGCTGCGTCGATCGCCCCCTTGGCGCGCGCCAGCGCGATCGCGAAACAGGCGAGCGCAGTCAGCTGGCAGGTGAACGCCTTGGTCGAGGCGACGCCGATCTCGGTGCCGGCCAGCGTGCGGAGCATCACCTCGGCCTCGCGCGCGATCGTGCTCTCATTCACATTGACGAGGCCGATGGTGTGTTGCTTGGCCCCCTTGGCAAACCGCAGCGCGGCCAATGTGTCAGCCGTTTCACCCGATTGCGAAATAAAGAGGGCGGCACCGTCCTTCGGCACCGGGGGCGCGCGATAGCGATATTCGGACGCGATATCGATATCGACCGGCACGCGTGCCAAGCGCTCGATCCAATAGCGCGCGATCATGCCGGCGAAATAGGACGTGCCGCAGGCGACGATCGAAAGCCGTTCGACGTTTTCAAGCGCGAAGGGCATTTCGGGCAGGCGGATGGCGCCGGCCGCCGGGTCGTAATAGGCGGTCAGCGTGTCGCCGATCACGGCGGGTTGCTCGTGAATCTCTTTCTGCATGAAGTGACGGTAATTGCCCTTGGCGACGACCATGCCGTCATGGGCGGTTTCGCGTATCGCGCGGCTTACCTTCCGCCCGGTTTCATCGTGGAACGTGACGCCATCGCGGCGTAAGACCGCCCAATCACCCTCTTCGAGATAAGCGACCTTGCGGGTGAAGGGCGCGAGCGCCAGCGCATCGGAGGCGAGGATCGTTTCGCCCTCGCCGAAACCGATCGCGAGTGGCGAGCCGCGCCTGGCCGCGATCAACAAATCATGCCGACCGGCGAACAAAATACCGAGCGCGAAGGCGCCTTCGAGTTTTTGCAGCGCCTCGGCCACCGCGTTTTCGGGATCCATGCCGAGCTCGAGATAGTGATCGACCAAATGCGGCACGACCTCGGTATCGGTTTCGGTCTCGAATTCATGGCCGGCGGCGGCGAGCTCGGCCTTCAAGTCTTGATAATTTTCGATGATGCCGTTGTGCACGACGGCGACGCGCTTGGTGGCGTGGGGGTGCGCGTTCGATTCCGATGGGCGGCCATGGGTCGCCCAGCGCGTATGGCCGATGCCGACCGTGCCCTTGGGCGGGTTCGCCTGCACGAGCGCATCGAGCCGGTCGAGCTTGCCTTCGGCGCGGCGGATGGCGAAGCCGCCATTCACCAAGGTCGCGATGCCGGCCGAATCATAGCCGCGATATTCAAGCCGCCTAAGGCCCTCGATCAGGAACGGCGCCGCGTCGCGCCGGCCGATCACACCGACAATGCCGCACATGGCCTAATGCTCCTTCGGTGCGCGTTTGTTACGCCGCTTCGCGGCCGCGCCTGCTCTCACCACCTGCCGGCCACGCGCGACGGCGATGGCATCGGGCGGGACATCTTCGGTGATGGTCGAGCCCGCGCCAATCACGGCGCCGGCGCCAATCTTGACCGGCGCGACCAAGGCACTATTCGAACCGATAAAGGCGCCCGCGCCGATTTCGGTTTTCGATTTGGTGAAGCCGTCAAAATTGCAGGTGATCGTGCCGGCCCCGATATTGGCGTTCGCGCCGATCTGGGCATCGCCAACATAGCTCAGATGATTGGCCTTGGCGCCTTTGCCAAGTGTTGCCGCCTTGAGCTCGACGAAATTGCCGACATGAGCGCCCTCGCCGATGCGGGTTCCCGGCCGAAGCCGCGCGAACGGCCCGATCACCGCGCCCGCCTCAATGCGTGCGCCTTCGAGAACCGAGAACGCCTTAATCTCGACGCCGTCGCCAATGCTGACGCCCGGCCCGAACATCACGTTCGGTCCGATCGAAACGTCCGCGCCCAACACGGTATCGGCGGCGAACCACACGGTCGAGGGATCGCTCAAGGTCACGCCGGCTTGAAGCGCGCGCGCGCGAAGGCGTGCCTGCATCAACGCCTCGGCCTCAGCGAGTTCGGTCTTGTCATTGACGCCGGTTACTTCGCTGGCCGCCGTCTCGACCGCGACCACGCCAAGCCCTTCGGCGCGCGCCAACGCCACGATATCGGGCGCGTAATACTCGCCCTTGGCATTGTTGTTTTTCACTTGCGCCAAAAGTCGCCACAACGCGCGCGCCTCGGCGACCAACAAGCCGGCATTGCAAAAATCGATCGCGAGTTCATCGGGCGTCGCGTCTTTCGCTTCAACGATGCGGGCGAGTGCGCCGGTGGCATCGATCACGAGGCGGCCATAGGCGCCGGGCGTCGCAGGCCGCATGCCGAGCACAGCGAGCGCAATACCCGGCTTCGCGCGTCGCGCCGCGATCAAGCGCTCAAGCGTCGCCTTTTCAACGAGCGGCACATCGCCATAAAGCATCACGACATCGCCGTCGAAATCTTTAAGCGGCGCCTCGGCGCAACGCATGGCATGGCCCGTGCCGAGGCGCTCTTTTTGCTCGACCACTTTGGCCTCGGGGTCGAACGCGAGCACGGTACCGCGCACGGCATCATCGCCCGCGCCCACCACGACCACGCGCCGCGACGCGCCGAGCGCGAGCGCGGCAGCGAGTGCATGGCACACCATGGGGCGGCTAGCGATCGGATGAAGCACCTTCGGTAGGCGCGACTTCATCCGCGTGCCCTGCCCGGCGGCCAGAATGACGGCGGCAAGACGGTTCATCGATCAGGCGGCATGATCAATTGATTCGGTGGGTTTTTCCAGCGCCACGGCAGGTTGATAGGGCTCCATGCTTGAGGCCTCATCTTTCGTCCCTCGACAAGCTCGGGATGAGGAGGCTCAGGATGAGGCCAAACCTAAGTCCCTCATGCTGAGCTTGTCGAAGCATGAGGGCTAACCGGGCCTCGACCCGCAGGCTATCTTAGCGGGGAACAAGGCCGATTCGAGGCGCCCCATGGTTTGCGACGCGGTTCTCCTGGATTTTGACGGCACGCTGGTCGATACCGCGCCGGACTTCATTGGCGCGCTCAACCGGCTTCTCCGGGAAATGGAGCATCCTACTGTCCCAATAGCTGAATTTCGTAATTTGGCGGGCGATGGGGCGAAGCGCCTCTTGCAGCGGGCGCTCGGCCATGTCGGCGCCGCGGTGCCAGAAGATGACCAGATCATGCCTCAGGTCAAACAGCTGATCGCCTATTATTATGAGGTCATGACGGTCGAGAGTCGGCCCTTCCCGGGCGTGGTCGACACGTTAAAGCTGCTTCATGGCGGGGGTACCAGACTCGCTATCTGCACCAATAAGCCGCAGGCGGCGACCGATGCCCTGATCGGTCATTTCGGCTTGGGGCACCTATTTGGCGCGGTATTGGGCGGCGATAAGGTAGCGGCCAAGAAACCCGACCCAGGCCATCTGCACGATGCCCTGGCCTTATTGGGCCGCCAGGCGGACCGCGCCGTGATGGTTGGCGATTCGGCGACCGATGTCGCGGCCGCGCGCGCCGCTGGCATTCCTGTGGTGGTGGTGTCCTACGGCTATAGCCCAGTGCCGGCGCATGAACTTGGTGGCGATGCGGTGATCGGGCATTTCAGCGAATTGCCGTCGGCCCTCACGCGGCTGTTCGGCTTGACCACGCCTTGACCGGCGCGGGCCGATTCCCTATACCCGAACCGTCCGCAGGCGGCGTGGGCGCTTAGCTCAGCGGGAGAGCGTTCCGTTCACACCGGAGAGGTCACTGGTTCAATCCCAGTAGCGCCCACCATCTTACCCCATCCCGTTCAGCGTCCGCCGCCGGCGAGCAATTCGGGGTAGTGCGCGAGGCACTCGTCGACCTTCTTGGCGATAAAGCTCCCCGGCGTGCGCTCCTTCGCAAAGACCGGCGAGAACACCTCAGGCCCGACGCCATTGAGGCCGCCAATCCGATCGAGCACACGGACGATCTCAGGAATCGGGAAAGCGCCCTCGCCCGGCCATAGACGGCTGAAACATTCCTCCTCGAGGCTGTATTTGGCGGGCATCAACCCATCACAGAGCTGCACGCAGTGAATCAAATCGCCCGGCGTGTTTTCCAAGACGCTCATGGGCGTTCCGCCGCGCACGAAATGGGTGACGTCGAACACGATGCCGCCGTTCATGGCGCCCGATCGACGGATGATTTCGAGTGTATCTTCCAGCGTGCGGATGCCCCACATCGGAATCGGCTCGATGTCGCACGTGATGCCATAGGGCGCCGCCTTGTCGCAGATCGCGCGATAAAACGCGGCCATTTGATCCAAATTGTAGCGGCCGGGCTTCCACATGGCATTGAGGCTTAGATATTTGCAGCCGAAGAACGCGCTGATATCCAGAAAGAGCGTCGGGTCTAGCGTGGTGAGCAAATTGTACTCATCGCCGAAATTGCGATCGCGCCAATCGGGTACCCAGGTGCAGAGCGGGTCGATGCGGCCGATGCGCAGGCCCGCATCCTCGGCCATCGACTTCATGTCCTTCAATTTCAAGCCGGCGCGCGTGCAATCGGCCATGAAATGGGGCTGGAGCGTGAGCTCTTGAAAGCCGACCGCTTTCGCCGTCTTCACCTGTTCGGCGAATGGCAGATGGAAGATCATGGCCCAAGGCAGCGTAAAGACGAGATCGGAACGCAGCTTCAGCATGGTTGTGGCTCCTGGCGGCGAGAGACGCCGGAATGTGTTGAACGGCTCAGCGCTTCATCACGTCTTGGATCGCCTTGGTGAGGAAGGCGACGTCCTTCGGGTTGAGCGCGGATGAAGCGAAGTGGCCGTAAATCGATTTGAACGGCCGGAATTCGGCGTTCGGCATGTGCTTCACTTCGTACTCATTATCCTCGGGCGGGAAATAGAGGTCCATCGAGCCCGGCATGACGATCGCCTTCGCCTTGATCGCTTTCAGCGCCTTATCGAAATCACCCTTGAACACCGGGTTGTCGCTGATATCGGCATATTGCCAGGTCCATAGCATGGCCAGGAGATTGTTCGGATCCTTGTGGATGAAGAAGCCCTCCCAGAACTGCACCAGAAAATCTTCCAGCGAGGAGAAGCCGAGCTTCAAATATTCCTTCTCGCGATAGAAGGTTTGGCTGAACCCCCAGCCGGCATAGACGCGCGCCATGGCGCGCAGGCCCTTGGTCGGCGGGCGCGTGTACCAGCCGCTTTTGAACGCATCATCGGCGGTCAAGGCTGCCTTGACGCCTTCGAGCATGACGAAATTATGGCGCGAGCAGCGCGCCGCGCCGCAGGTCGGCACAATACGCTCAACCATATCGGGGTAGAGACAACCCCATTGATAGGTCTGCGCGGCACCCATCGACCAGCCAGTGACGAGCGCGATTTTTTTGATCCCGAATGTCTCGGTCACCAGCCGGTGCTGCTGCACCACATTGTCGAAGAAGGTGACGTTCGGAAAGCGCGCTTTGTCATAGGGCTCGGGCGTGTTCGAGGGCGATGAGGAGAGCCCATTGCCAATCAGATTCGGGATGATGATGAAATAGCGCGAAGGATCGAGCGGCTTGTCCTTGCCGATCATCCATTCGGTGTCCTGATGCTGGCCGGAATACCAGGTCGGCATCACCACGACGTTGTTCTTCGTTTTGTTGAGCGTGCCGAAAGTCTTGTATGCGATGACTGCGTTTCGGAGCGTCGCGCCACGCTGCAAAACGACCTCGCCGCATTTGAAAATCTTGTAATCCGCCATGCTCACCAACCTCCCGTGTTTTGCCAATCCTCGCGCGTCTCGGCTAAGGCTGTAAAGCCTTCCCGCTTGCCGCAGGCCGGCTTGCACCCTAGGCTTTTCGGAGGAACCTCGATCGTGGAGCGTACGATGGCAAAGGCATTATGGAACGGCGCGGTAATCGCGGAATCACCGACCTACGAGGTCGTCGAGGGCAATGTCTATTTCCCGCGCGACACCATCAAATCGGCCCATTTCAAGCCAAGCGCGACGCACACGGTCTGCGGCTGGAAGGGCATAACGAGCTATTTCACGCTGGTTGTCGACGGCCAGGAGAACCCTGACGCGGCCTGGTTCTACCCCGACCCCAAGCCGGAAGCCGCCAACATCAAAGACCACGTCGCCTTTTGGAAAGGCGTGACGGTCACTAAATAGGTCCGCGCCTCACTTCACCGTCAGCACCGCACATTCCGCGTGCCCGGCGATTTTGGCCGAGACGCTGCCGAGCACAACACTCGCAACGCCGCCAAGGCCACGACGGCCGAGTACGATCAAATCCGCGCCGCTGCTTTTCGCGTAACTAAGAAGTTCCCCTGCCGCGTCGCCACGCAACACCGTGGTGTCGATGGCTCTGACACCCTTGGTTCTGGCCTCTGCGGCTATCGGCGCCAGATTATTGGCCGCGCATTTGGCCAGCTCGATCGCGTCGGGATTTTCGATTTGCTCGGCGCGCGCGAAGGCGGCGACCGCCTCGGCGGCGTGGGCGTGCGTCACCACCTGGACAATATCAAGCGCCGCGCCGAACTTCACCGAAAGCTCGACGGCGGCATTCAGGGCCCGCTTGGCGTGCCTGGACCCGTCATAGGCCAAGACGATCCGTTTGAACATGGGGCGCCTCCTTCGGTTGAACCATTGGCATAATCTGGCGCACGGGTGCGCCACGCGCCTTGATCCAGATCATGCCGTGGCTGAAGATGCCCGCCCTAGGCGGCTTCTTGCCCGCCTGGTCGATTGGGGGATGCCATGGCCGAAGCGCGCGCGAAAGTGGGCTACAGCGCCTGCCCGCATGATTGCCCGTCCACCTGCGCGCTTGAGATCGAACTGCTTGGGCCGGATCGGATCGGGCGCGTGCGCGGCGCCGAGGACAATTCCTATACCGCGGGTGTGATCTGCGCCAAGGTCGCGCGCTATTCGGAACGGATCCATCACCCCGACCGCCTGCTCTACCCCCTCCGCCGCACCGGCCCCAAAGGCTCGCGCCAATTCACACGCATCGGTTGGGACGAAGCGCTCGAACGCACCGCTGAGGCATTTCTCGCGCGGGAAAAGCAATATGGCGCGGAAACCATCTGGCCCTATTTCTTCGCGGGCACGATGGGCCAGTTGATGTTTTACGGCATCGAGCGCCTGCGCAACGTCAAACACTATTCGAATTGGTGGTCGACGATCTGCGTCAACCCGGCCTGGCTCGGCTTCGAGGCCGGGACTGGCAAATTGATGGGCTCGGACCCGCGCGAGATGGCCCGCGCCGACGTCGTGGTGATTTGGGGCACCAACGCGGTCAATACCCAAGTCAATGTCATGACGCACGCGATGCGCGCGCGGAAAGAGCGCGGCGCCAAGCTTGTGGTCATCGACGTCTATCGCAATGCTACGGCCGCGCAAGCCGACATGCACCTGTGCGTCAGGCCGGGCACCGATGGTGCGCTCGCCTGCGCCGTCATGCATGTTCTGTTCCGCGAGGGCCTTGCGGATCGTGCGTATCTCGAACGCTACACCGACGCGCCGCACGAACTCGAGGCACATCTGAAAACCCGCACGCCCGAATGGGCAGGCGCGCTGACCGGCCTCAGCGTCGGCGAGATCGAGGCCTTTGCGCGCTTGGTCGGCACCACCAAGCGAACCTTCTTTCGCCTCGGCTTCGGCTTCACGCGGAGCCGGAATGGCCCGGTCAATATGCACGCCGCGCTCTCTATCGCGGCGGTCACCGGCGCCTGGCAATATGAGGGCGGCGGCGCCTTCAAGAACAATGAGGCGATTTACACGTGGGACCGCACGCTGATCGAAGGTCTGGATGCGCGCGATACAAGCGTGCGTTGGCTCGATCAATCGCGTGTCGGCGCGATTTTGCTCGGCGAGCGCGAAGCCTTGCGCGGCGGCCCGCCGGTAACCGGTCTTTTGATCCAGAACACGAACCCCATGTGCGTCGCGCCCGATCTCAATGCCGTGCACAAGGGCTTCGCGCGCGAGGATTTGTTCACCTGCGTGCATGAACAATTCATGACCGACACCGCCGCGATGGCCGATATCGTGATGCCGGCGACCATGTTTCTCGAACATGACGACATTTATTCGGGCGGCGGGCATCAACATGTGATGTTTGGGCCCAAATTGGTCGAGCCGCCGGGGGAATGCCGGTCCAATCACGACGTGGTCTGCGCGCTTGCCAAGCGTCTCGGCGCCAAACACCCGGGCTTCGAGATGAGCGCGTGGGATTTGATCGACCACACGCTGAAAGCCTCGGGTTATCCCGATGCCGCGACGCTAAAGGAAAAACGTTGGATCGACGTGCAGCCGCCGTTCGAGACCGCGCATTATGTGAAAGGCTTTGGTCACGCGGACGGCAAATTCCATTTCAAGGCGAATTGGAAGCAATATGTGCCGCGCGCCTATGGCTTGGCCGATGCGCCGCCCGATATGCCGAACCTGCCCGATCATTGGGACGTGATCGAGAAGGCAACGGACGATATGCCCTTCCGGCTGATCACGGCGCCGGCGCGCCACACACTCAATTCGAGCTTTACTGAAACGCCGACCTCGCAAGACCGCGAAGGCCGGCCGCGCGCGAAGATTCATCCCGAGGACGCAAAGAAATTGGGCATCGATGACGGCGCCCGCATCAGGCTCGGCAATAGACGGGGCACGATCGTCGTCCACGCGGAGTTATTCGACGGTCTGCGACCGGGCGTCGTGGTGGTCGAAGGCGTCATGCCGAACAGCGCCTTCGAGGAAGGCATGAACACGAACGCGTTGACGGGGGCCGATACGGTCGCGCCGATCGGCGGCGCCGCGTTTCACGACAATGCAATCTGGGTGCGTCGTGCCGAGGCACCCCAAACAACCAACAGGGAGATGAATGCCGATGATGTAAAGGGCGGAGACAAAATGTGCCGGATGGCGACGTGAATGTGTACCAGTCGGGTTACGAGAAAAGGGCTTTGAAGCCCTGGTTTGGTATTGTGCTATCGCGGGCTGTGAGGCGCGCGTAGCGAAGCGAAGCGCGGGTCACAGCCCGCGAGCCCGATCTAGGTTTTGGTTTTGGTGTCTCCT
>CAMDNF010000011.1:0-41750 GCA_945902735.1 Rhizobium sp. Q54
CTTGGCGATGCCTTCTCGCAGTTGATCGGCACGGATTTCGATCGCGTGATGGAATTGCTCGAGGTCAGGCGCGCGCTTGAAACACGCTCGGCCTTTCTCGCCGCGCAATACGCCACCGCCGCCGATATTGACGAACTCACGCGCATCTATGCCGATCTGGCGCGCGACAATGAATTGCGCGCGACCGGCGATGACGCCGATGTGCGCTTCCATTGCGCCATCGCCGCCGCCGCCGGCAACACGGTGCTGACCCATATGATGGCGACGCTGCATGGCGCGCTCGTCAAAGCCGCGCGTCTGCTCGCCTCACGCCTGATGGATAGCGAGCATTATCGGAACGAGATGTTCGCCATTCACACGCGGATTTTCGAGGCCATCAAAGAGCACAAACCCAAAGCCGCCTCCGCCGCCATGGATTCCCATTTCGCGTTCGTGCAGCGGGAGCTGACGCATTACAGAAGGAAGAGTGGGGAGGTGTAGCCGTTCGTCAGGCCCCTCTCGGTCCGAACAAAATTATCGCCGCGCCGGCCAAGCATACTGCGGCGCCGATGGCGTCCCAGCGGTCGGGGCGCGCGCCTTCGATCAGCCAGAGCCAAACCAGCGACGCGACGATATAGACGCCGCCATAAGCGGCATAGGCGCGGCCCGCGAACGGCGCGTCGGCCAGCGTCAGCAAATAAGCGAACAAGATGAGCGAGGCGATGCCGGGTGCGATCCACCAAACCGGCTTATCGAGCCTGAGCCACGCCCAGAAGGCGAAACACCCGGCGATCTCGGCGGCGGCGGCGCCGATATAGATGAGGATGGTCAGCGCGCGTGCTCCCTGAATTACTCAACCGCGTCCGCTTGAAGGGAGGGGCTGGTCCTCATTTGAACGGCGTAGGGTCAATAAATCTTTTCAACACATTCCCGGTCATGCGCGCGACGTTGTTTTTGTAGTTGTTGTGGCTGAGCGAGCCGGCCCAGGCGATCGAGCTGGTCGAGAACACCGCGCCGCCCGACGCCAGCTCATAAAACACGATATCGGCGCGCACGAGCTCATTCTCTTGGCCGCCAAGACCTGGATAGTTGATCAGCAATTCCTCGCACACCACGAGATAGATGTTGGTGTGGTTTTCGGAGGAGGCGAGCACGAGCGCTTTGGGCGGTGTGCCTAGCATGCGGTCCGCGCGGTCGAGCTCGAGGCCGGCCGCGCCATCGCCAACCAACCCGAAATTACCGATCAGCTCATCGGGCTTGATGCCTTTCATAATAAAGGCGGCGCGCGGGTTCTTGGCGTCCGCCTTCTGGCGGTAATAGGACGAGATATCGAACCCTTGGGCCGAAAAGCCGGTGCCGGCGGTGGTTTGCGGCGCGCGGCCATTGCGCCGCCAAAGCCCGCCATATTCGCCGGTGAAGCTGTGATAATACTCGCCCGTGCGCGCCTCCCAGGCGCGAATGCCGCCCTCATTCCGCCGCACCTCCATGCAACCGGGCACGCTCTTGTGGAACGCGACGCGCCAATAGAAGCCATTGGCGCCGAGATACATCAGGCGCCCGCCTTTGGCTTTGAAGGCATCGAGCGCATCCAGCATCTCCTTGCTGAAATATTCCGGGTGGGTCGAAGTGATCAGCACGCTGTGGTTCTCGATCACCGAGAGCCCTTCATTGTGCAAATCCTCGTCGCTCACCACGTCATAATCGGTGCCGGTCGATTCGAGCCAATCGACGATGTGGGTATCGGCATTGAACTGCCAAAGGCCCGAGCCCTTGCCGCCAAGCCAGCACGAATATTTCGGCCGCATATTGAGCACCGGGCGAAGCCGCGAGGAATAGCACACGCCAGAACCATCGGAATGCACGTCATAGCACGACGCGCCATATTCGCGGTGCTGATCGAGATACATGTTCTGCGCCGAAAGCAGCGAGAGCTTGCCGGTCAAAAGCTGCGCGAGCGGCGCGTCGGTCGCCATGCGCTCATTGGCATAAGCGAGATAACTCGCGCTCGGCATTAGATAGACGGCCTTGGCGGTTGCTTTGCCGCGCGGCGGGCGTACCGCGAATGGTACATAATCTTCCGTATCGCCCGCGCGAAGCCGCATGGCATAGAGCCCGCTCTTCAGCGTCTTCGGCACGCTAAAGGTGAAATCGATCTCCCATTCGGCGTCGATCACATCGTCATCGTGAAAATAGATCGCGCCATAGTGCTGGGGCGCGTGGCGCCAATTGATTTCGCTGCCGTCCCAATTGTGGCCGGTCATGGCACGCGCCGGCATTTGCACGATCTTGCCGTGCAGGCGGTTGGGCCCGATATCGTGGATGGCGGTCGTGGTGATGCCCACCGAAAAATCCCACACGCCAACCAGATCGGCCATCAAATGTGCGGGAATCGGCCCTTGCGCGGCCTCCATCATTTCGGCGCGCGTCAACACGCGATTCGCGATGCGCGGGCGATCGATCTTGCCGTTGAAGTGGCCCTTGCAAACCACGCGGCCTTTATCCATCTCGTCGAAATAGGCCCCGAAGACGAGCGGGCAGGCATGGCTGCCGACCGATTTCAGCGTCGATTTCTTTTTCACGAAGGCGCGATCGTCGGTCCGGCCATGAGATTTCAACGGCTCCTGATAGAGCTTCACCTCTTTGGTCTTGGCGTCGTAGGAGACCGCGACGAAATACCATTCACGCGCGACCAAGGGCTTGCCGGTATTGATGATCTCGATCTTGCCGTCATCGTCGCCGAGGCAGACCGCGAGCGAGCCATCGCGCTTGGTGATGATCAGCGCGAGGCCGGTCTTCTTCGGCACTTCGCGCCAATAGGAGATGATGCCCTGCGTGCCCTTGGCCGGCGTGGTCGGCCAAATATAGGCCTGGAGCGTGAAGCTCTTTAGGCCTTCGAGCGCCGGCGCCGAGGCGACGCAGGCAAAGGAGCCGGCATGGATCGTCTGTTTGCGGCCCTTATAGGTTTTGCTGGCCGATGATTTGATCACCGTCTCTTGAAAACCGGGGCCTTCGGGGTTCTCGTCGCCGCAACGCAGGCGCACGAGATCGGCTTTGTATTTCGGTCCCGCTTCGCAATTGACCATGAAGCTGATGTCTTCGCCCGGCACGACGCTGATTTTGTCGGCATAGGCCGTGAGCTTGAGCATGGCGCGTCTCCCTTTTATCGCGGCCTATTTCAATGTCTCGCCGGTATGCATCTGCCAGCGCAATTTGAAGACATGCCATTCGGCGTCTTCGAGCGAGGTGAAGGTTTTGTCGAGCGGCTTGACCGGCTGAGCGCGATCGCCCGTGGTCTGGCCGAGCCGCCATTTCTTGAACGGCGTCTCGATGATCAAGCAATATTTGTCGGCCATGGGCGCGCCGCGAAATTTGTTCAGCACCTGCTGCAATTCGGGCGTGTGATGGCCGACCGGGCATTTTTTGAATTCCGCGATCACGCGCCGGTCAGCCTCGGTAACCTTGAACCGGCCTTCAGGCTCTTGGATCTGTGGCATGGCGTTTCCCCCCGCATCCACCCCATCGAATGGCGCTCATTAGATCGCAAGCGCCTGGCCTGGCGCAACGGGCAAGCGAACGCTCTTTTGAGGAGAGAACCGAAGCGAAGCGAAGCCGCCATGGCGCGACAAACTTTTTTACGTCATTCCCGGGCATCGGCCCCCGATCGGGGTCGGGGGCAGGCTCCGGGCATCGCGCTATAGGAATAAAGACCGCGGCGGACCCGACACTGGATTACCGGGTCTGGGCCCGGCAATGACGATGGTGGGGAACGTCCATCTAGCGCCGTATCCCGACACCTGGGCTTGACGGCGCAAGGCGGATCGTGCTGCTAAGCGGCCTGGGCAAGAGGCCCGGCCGAGAGAGGATTCCATGCCGTTTTTCGAGGATTTCGCGCTCGACACACTGCCCGAGCTAAAAGCCATCGACCCGGCGTCGTTCAAGCAGGGCATGCGGCTGCTGTCAGCCGGCGTGACCATCGTCACAACCGCGATCGGATCGAGCCGGATCGGGCTGACCGCGACCGCCGTCTGCTCGCTCAGCGCTGAACCCGCGACGCTGCTCGCCTGCGTCAATCGCGAGGCCGGCGCGCATGACCCGACGCTGCAATCCAAGGTCTTTTGCGTCAACGTGCTGGGGCTCGGCCATCTCGATCTTGCCAAATTGTTCGCCGATCGCACGCGGGTGCCCGAGCGCTTCAATCACGGCGAATGGGGCACGCTGAATACCGGCGCGCCGGTGCTGATGGATTCGCTGGTCAGCTTCGATTGTTTGCTCGGCCAAACCTTTCGGGCCGAAACGCACACGGTGTTGATTGGCCGCGTGCAGGCGGTGCGCTCATCGCCCAATCAGCGCCCGCTACTTTATGCCAATGGTAAATTCGGCAGCTTCGACGAGGCGTAGGGCTGAATGTCACGAGCGCATTTTTTAGCCAGATATTGGCCTCAAAAATTGTAAAGTGTAACTAGACACAATACAGTCTAAATGAGATGATGGGCCATGCGGATCAGAAACGTGGTCCACAAGGGCCTGCGCCGGTTCATCGAACGGGATGGTCCTTCCGGCCTGCCGCCACCCTTCGTCGAGAAAATCCGGAACATGCTCTCGTTTTTGCAAGAGGTGGACAGCCCCGATGAACTGCGGGCAATGCCGGCTTGGCGAGCCCACATTCTTAGCGGCGATCGTAAAGGAACCTGGAGCCTCACCGTGTCGCGTAATTGGCGGATCACGTTTCGGATCGATCCGAGAGAGGGCGATGCCGTCGATCTTGACTATGAAGACTATCACTAGAATTGGAGAGAAATAATGCGCATGGCCAGCCCAGCCCATCCGGGGCGGTTCATCAAGATGGAGATCCTGGAGCCGTTGGAACTTTCGGTGACAGAGGCCGCGAAAGCGTTGGGTGTAAGCCGACCGGCGCTGTCGGCGTTGCTGAATGGCCGCGCGTCGCTTTCGTCGGACATGGCGTTACGGGTCGAGAAAGCGTTCGGCATCAAGATGGACACCCTGATGCGCATGCAAACGGCTTTCGAGATTGCCGAAGCCCGCCGTCAAGAGAGCAAGATCAAGGTGAAACCTTACAAGGCGGCCTCTACGCGGGCCGGATCAACGCCGCAATAAGGGGCGCGCGAACGAGCGAATGTCGCGGGACGCGTTAGCGCCGCATCGGCGCCACGGCTTGCCCATGCACGCGATTGATTTTTTTGCGAACGGCGTTGGCCTCATCGGCCACGCGGACCGAATCGTTTTGGCCGCGGTTTGTGGTCGCTTCATAGCGCGGCATTTTTGCGACCGCGGCAAGGCCAAGCGGGCCGGCGAATAAGTCATCGACATGCAACGCAAACGGCGCCGTGCCCGCGGCGGCGAACGCGACTACTCGCATAGCAAAGTGGAATCTGCGACGCATGGCGTGAATCCTGGCGATCTGGCGTTGATGGCCAAGATATTAACGCAGGGTTATTGCGGAACGATTAACGGGGTTTAATAAAAGCGCTCGATCTTGCGGAAATTAGGATCCGTTAACACTTGATCAAGCGCATTCGCGATCAACGCGGCCCAACGCGCGGCACCGTCATTGCTTTCGATCAAATCTTGGCGCACCTCGATCTCGATATGCGGCAGGCCACGCCCTTGGCCGTGCACGGGGATCGAATAGTCGGATGGGCCCTTGATCGCATAGGGCTCGTTTTCGCCGATGGTGAGGGTGGGATCGAGCGTGAGGAACGCGCGCTTCAGCGGCGCAACCAGCCGGCGATCATGCTCGAACAAAAGGCCGAGCTGCCAGGGTCGGGCGACGCCGTTCATGGCCGGCGTGAAACTGTGCATCGAAACAAGAATGGGGATTTGGCGCTGTGCCGCCAAATGACCCTCGATGAAATTCGAAAGCGCCTGATGATAGGGCGCGAAGAAGAACGCTTGGCGCAAGGTCCGCTCGCTCGCGCTCAAAGTCTGATTGGCCGGGATGACGCTGCCATCGCTCGTGAGCGGAATTGAGGTCGGCGATTCGAGCGGCCGATTACAGTCGATGATCAGGCGCGAATAGCCCGAGAGAAAGGCTGGGCAGCCTTTATGCGCGGCGAGCTGGCTCGTCACCGCGGCCGCGCCGATGTCCCAGCCGATATGGCGGTCGAGCTCGGCCTGGGCGAGGCCGAGCCGCGCCATATGGGCCGGCACGGCGTTTGAGGCGTGGTCGCAGCAGAGGATGAGCGAGGCATCGCCCTTCGGGTTAATCACCTCGAAGGGCGGCGGGTCGCTGGCGTTGAGGCGGGCGGGGTCGAAGGCGGTCGAGGCGGTCATACCGGGCCGAATCAGGAGGGCACAGTCATGATAGGGCGCCGCGCCAAAATCGGCTAGACTATGGCGCGAGCACCGCCCGGGCATTTTTCATTCGTCATTGCCGGGCTTGACCCGGCAATCCAGTCTTGCCTCGAGCCTGGATGCCCGGGTCTCCGCCCGGGCATGACGAAGAAAAAAGCCGAGCACGTCGAAAACGGTTTATGTGCAAACGGAGGAGACCCTCATGACCGCTCAATCCTGGCCGACCACGCGCGATTTGCCGCTCTTGCCCGGACGTTCGGCGCTTCTGATTGTCGATGTGCAAAACTATTGCGCACACCGCAATGGCGGTGAATTCAACGGCCTGACGCCCACCGAGTTCGAGGCACGCTTCGGCGAGTTCTTCACGCAATTCGAACGCACCGCGCTGCCGAATCTAAATCGCCTGATCGCGTCTTGCCGCGCCGCCGGAATCGAGGTGATGTTCACCACGATCGAGAGCCTGACCAAGGATGGGCGCGACCGCAGTCTGGATTACAAGATTACCGGCTTCAACGTGGCCAAGGGCTCCTGGGATGGCAAGGTAATCGACGCCATCGCGCCGGCTGACGACGAGATTGTCATTCCGAAATCGTCATCGAGCGTCTTCAACTCGACCAATATCGATTATGTGCTGCGCAATTTGGGCGTCGAGCGCCTTGCTATCGCCGGCATCTATACCGACCAATGCGTCGAGGGCGCGGTGCGCGATGCGTGCGACAAGAATTATCTGGTCACGCTGGTCGCGGATGCCTGCGTGACCTATACGCGCGAGCGCCATGATAATTCGCTAAAGGCGCTCAAAGGCTATTGCCGCACCGTCATGACCGACCAGATTGTCGTCGAACTCCAAGGCGCCCAACGCAAAGCGGGGTAGGCGGCCCGCCATTCCTCCTTCTCGTCATTGCCGGGCTTGACCCGGCAATCCAGTCTTTCCTTTGGTCTGGATGCCCGGGTCTTCGCCCGGGCATGACGAAAAGAAAAATGTCGAGATGTCGAACTCTCGTTGATAGGCCCTCAATCATCCCCGCCCGCAGTGTAGCCATAGAGGCGGCGGGCTTCGCTTTGCGTGACATAACCTTCACGCACGTCTTCCTCGATCATGCTGCGCTCGCGCGCCTTCGGCTCGCCATAGCCGCCGCCGCCCGACACTTCGAGCCGCACGCGGTCGCCATTGCGCAGCATGATGTTCGAAAATTTGGAGGACGAGCGCTTGCCATAGGCCTCGACCACGGTGCGCCAATCTTTCCGCCCGCTTTGTTGCACGAGCGTCGCGCCATTGCGCCCTTCGCCGCCGCCGAACAACGCCCAGGTCTTGATCTTGTGACGATCCGAGCATTGGCTCGCGGTGATTTCGGGCGCGGCCGAGCGCAATGTTTTTTGGAAGCCGAGGCCGCCGCGAAATTTGCCGGCGCCCGCCGAATCGGGCAGCAACGCGAAGTTCTCGACCACGAAGGGAAAGCGCGTTTCGAACACTTCGGTCGGGATGAACCGGCAATTGCCGTTGATGCAGATCACCGCGTCATTGCCGTCGGCATAAGAGCGGCCGCCCCAGCCGCCCGACATCAGATCATAGCAGGCATAATATTCGTCATTGTCGGGGTGCTGGCCGCCGAACACGAAATTGCCGCCCGTGCCGGATTCGGACGCCATGGCGCGTTCGGGCAAACACTTCGAAAGTGCGCCGATCACGATCGCGGCGAGGCGCGGATGGGTCTCGGTATTGCCGGCGACTTCGGGCGCCGGGTAATCGACATTGGTAACCGACCCCGGCGCCGCGAGCACACGGATCGGGCGGAACGCGCCGGAATTTTTCGGAATCGTCGGATCGGTCAGATGAAAGATCGCGTTATAGGTCGACGACCAGGCGACGCCCAAAGTTGCATTGATCGGGCCCTTGGCCTGCGGCGATGAGCCGGTGAAATCGACCACCATCTCATCGCCTTGAACGTGCACCTTCACATAGAGCCGATAGGGTTTGTCCTCGATGCCATCATTCTCGACATAATCTTCGAAATCATAATGGCCGTCGGGGAAGCTCTCGATCTCGCTCCTCATGCGCCGCTCGGCATAATCCATCAAATCGTCGCACGTCTTGCGAAACACCGCCTTGCCGTATTTCTTGACGAGTTCCGCGATGCGCTTCTCGCCGGTATCGAGCGCGCCGATCATGGCGCGCAAATCGCCATGGTTGTGGCGCGGCGTGCGCACATTGGCGAGCCATAGCTTCCAGACCTCGGGCACGTCCTTATTGCGCTTGCGGATCTTCACCGGCGGCATACGGAAGCCTTCGTGGAAAATTTCCGTCGCCTCGCCGGCGAAGCCGCCGGGCACCATGCCGCCGACTTCCGCGACATGCCCGATCGCCACGCAAAAGCCCATCAACTCGCCATCGACATAGAACGGCTTGAACAAGGTGTGCTCGGGCACATGCAGCCCGCCGCGATAGGGGTCGTTGTGAATGATCACATCACCTTCATCGAGCGTATCAAGCGGAATTTCTTGCGCGCAGGTTTTGATAAGAAGCGGCATGCCGCCGATCTGCGCCGGGCAGAATTCGGCGACCGCGATCATATTGCCCTTGGTGTCGGTGAGCGCGCAGGTGAAGTCGAGCCCTTCATTGAAGATCGTCGAATACGACGTCTTCATCAACACGATGCCCATCTCGCGACAAATCGACACCATCGAGGAATCGATGATGTTCATCGTCACCATGTCTTCA
Source organism: Rhizobium sp. Q54 (assembly GCA_945902735.1). Lineage (GTDB taxonomy): Bacteria > Pseudomonadota > Alphaproteobacteria > UBA828 > UBA828 > SHWC01. Next base: position 9,011 of record CAMDNF010000011.1, read on the forward strand.
GAGCGCGGATCGGTCATATGTGCCTCATCATTGCGGGTAGGCTCAAACCCGTCCCTCTGTCGTCATTGCCGGGCTTGACCCGGCAATCCAGTCGAAATCACCACAAAGGCACGAAGACACAAAGGTTGGTCCTCTTCGTGTCTTGGTGTCTTTGTGGTCAACATCACGTTGAGATCTAAGCCACGGCGCCATGGATTGCCGGGTCAAGCCCGGCAATGACGATTGATTTGTAGGTGGGCGTCGTAGCCTCTTCTCAATCATCCCCGCCGGCTTCGAGGCCATAGTCCTTGCGCGCGGATTCCTTCGAGATGTAGCCCTCGCGCAAATCTTCGATCACGGCATCGCGCGGGCGCTTTTTCGGGTCGCCATAGCCGCCGCCGCCGGGCGTTTGAAAGCGCATGGAATCGCCCGGCTGAATGCGGATATTGGCCCATTTGGACGGGCTCACTTTGCCGAACGCTTCATTGATCATCTGCCAGCGCTCGGCATTCTCCTTGCGATACCAGGTTCCCGCGAGCCCGCCGGGGAGCCCGCCAAACAGGCCCCAAGGGCGCTTCTGATGGCGGTCCGACATTTGGCTGCCAGTGATCTCGACCTTTGAATTCTTGAGCGTGCGCCGGGTCGACAGGCCGCCGCGATGCTCGCCCGCGCCGCCTGAATCCGGCACCAGCTCATAGGACAAGGTCTGCCAGGGATAGCGCGTCTCGAACACCTCGACCGGCACGACACGGCAATTGCCGTTGATCGCATCGGTCGCGTCATTGCCATCGGCGAAATTGCGCCCGCCCCAGCCGCCAAGCTCGATCGCATAGCAGACAAAGGTTTCGTCCTGCTGCGTGTCATGGCCGGAGAACACGAAATTGGTATGCGTCGCGCCTTCGGCCGCCATGGTGCGATTGGGCACGGCGGTCGCCATGGCGCCGATGATGGTGCCGGCGATCTTGCAATGGGTTTCGGTATTGCCGCCGACCTCGGGCCCCGGATAGTCGACGTTCACCAAACTGCCGGGCGGGGAAATGATGCGGATTGGCCGGAAGCAGCCCGAATTGCGCGGGATCGACTGGTCGGTCATGTGCAGCATGGCGTTATAGGCGGCCGACCATGAGACGCCGAGCGTGCCATTGATCGGTCCGCGCGCCTGTTTCGAGGTGCCGGTATAGTCGATCACCACCTCATCGCCCTGAACATGGACGGTGACGTTGATCTTGTAGGGCTTGGCCTCGATGCCGTCGTCCTCGACCGTGTCGGAGAAGGTGTATTTGCCGTCGGGAATCTGCGCGATCTCGGCGCGCATGCGCGCTTCGGAATAGGTGATCAAATCGGCGCAGGTTTTACGGAAGACGTCTTTGCCGTATTTCCGGACCAGCTCCATCATGCGCTTTTCGCCAAGATCGACCGCCGCGATCAGCGCGCGCAAATCGCCATAGTTGTAGCGTGGCGTGCGCACGTTCGCGAGCAAGAGCTTCCACACTTCCTCGACGTCTTTGCCCTGGCTTCGGATTTTCACCGGTGGCACGCGAATGCCCTCCTGGAAAATCTCGGTCGCCTCGCCGGCGAAGGCACCCGCCACCATGCCGCCGATCTCCACCAAATGCCCGATCGACATCGCATAAGCCATCAACTCGCCATCGACATAGACCGGCTTGATCATGGTGTGCTCGGGGCAGTGCAGGCCGCCGCGATAGGGATCGTTGTGGACGATCACATCGCCCTCGACGATTTCACCCGGCTTGAACTCCATGACGCAGCTCCGCGCCAGAAGCGGCACGCCGCCGATCATCGAAGGGCAGAACTCGGCCTGGCTGATCATTTCGCCATTGGGCGAAACCAGCGCGCAGGTAAAATCGAGCGCCTCGTTGAAGATCGTCGAGTAAGACGTCTTCATCAGCACGATGCCCATTTCACGGCAGACAGATACCATCGTCGAATCGACGATGTTCATCGTCACCATGTCCATCTCGCTTGTCTTGGCCATGTGCGTTATTCCCCACCCAATTTGCCGATCAAGAGATTGCCATAGGCGTCAACCTTGAGCTTCCGCCCCGGGTTGAGCACGGTCACTGACGCCGGCTCCTCGACCACCGCCGGCCCAGTGATCGTATCGCCTTCTTTCAATTGGCCGCGGTTATAGACCGGTGTGTCGAGCGCGCCATTGGTGAACACCACCTTTCGCGTCGAAACCGGCTTCGCGCCGCTGCCTTTGCCGATCGTCGCAAAGGCCGGCTTTTCGGTGAGCGACACGACCGTCGCCTTCAAGGTGATCGCCTCAATGATCTCACGCGGAATGTTGAAGCCAAAGCGCGCGAGATGCATTTGGTGGAAGAGCTCCCACACCTTGGGCGTGGTCGTGGCGTCGAAGCGGTCGAACGGGATCGGCACTTCGAGCTCGTAGTTTTGACCGAGATAGCGCAGCTCGACCGAGCGATAGACCTCGACATTCTTGGTGTAGCCTTGGGCGGCAAGTTCGGCGATCCCTGAATCAACGAGCGCCTTCATCACCTCGCTCGCGCGCGCCTGATCGAAGCGCTTCGAGGTCATCTGCACGGTGCGCTGCGTATCGACGCGCGCATCGGTCATGATGAAGCCGAAGGCCGAGAACTGGCCCGGATGATTGGGCACGATGCCGCTCGGAATGCCGGCATCGTCCATCAAATCATTGATGTGCAACGGCCCGGCGCCGCCAAAGGCCAGCAGCGCGAAATCGCGCGGGTCGAGCCCGCGCTCGATCAAGACCGAGCGTAGCGCGCCGACCATGTTGTTGTTGGCGATGCGGATCATCGCGAGCGCGATTTCATCGGCCGTGCGGCCGAGTTTTTTCGCCACCGCCCCGACCGCGGTCTTGGCCGCGTCGGCGTCGAGCTTCATAGCGCCGCCGAGGAAGTTCGTCGGGCTGATGCGCCCGAGCGCGACATTGGCGTCGGTCACGGTCGCTTCGGTCCCGCCCATTTTGTAGCAGGCGGGGCCTGGCGATGCGCCCGCGCTTTGCGGCCCAACGCGCAACATGCCGCCTTTATCAATCCAGGCGAGGCTGCCGCCGCCTGCGCCGATGGTGCGAATATCGATCATCGGAATCTGGATCGGCACGCCGAATTCGATTTCGAAATCGGTGGTGAAATTTTCGCGGCCATTGATCACGGTCGCGCAGTCGGTCGAGGTGCCGCCCATGTCGAGCGTGACAAGGTGATTGACGCCGCACAATTTGGCGATGTGCTTGGCCGCGATCACGCCGCCCGTCGGGCCCGAGACCGTCATCTGGATCGGCGCGTTGGCGGCGGCATCGAGCGTCATCTCGCCGCCATTCGATTTGATCAGCACCACATGATCGGTGATGCCCTTGTCTTTCAGGCGCTGCTTGAGCGTTTTGGAATAGCGGCTGACCAGCGGCTTGACATAGGCGTCGGCCAGCGTGGTCGAGGCGCGCTCATATTCCTTCCACTTGGGCAACACGTCATACGAGATCGAGACCGGCATGCCGGGCAGCTCGACCTCGAGGATTTTTTTCACCTCGCGCTCGTGCTCGGGCGAGACATAGGCAAACAACAGGTTGACCGCGATCGCCTCGATCGTGCCATCGGCCTTGATCGCGCGCGCGGCCGCGCGAACCGTTTCGGGATCGAGCGGGGTCAGCACCTCGCCGCTCGCCAACAGGCGCTCGCGCACCTCATAGCAATGCCGGCGTTTGACCAAGGGCTTTGGCTTGATCCAGGTAATATCGTAATGGCTGCGCCGATTGCCGCGCTGAATGAACGGCACGTCGCGAAAGCCCTCCGTCGTGATGTAGGCGACCACGGCGCCCTTGCGCTCGAGGATCGCGTTGGTCGCGATCGTGGTGCCGAGCCGGATATTGCCGATGTCGCCCGGCGTCTTCACGCGGCCAAGGCCGGTGATGATGCCCTCGTTCGGATCCTTCGGCGTGGTCAGGTTTTTCCACACGTCGACCGCGTGCGTCTTGGGGTCGTAGGAAACGAAATCGGTGAACGTGCCGCCCACGTCGATGCCAACCAAAAGTCCTGCCACCTGCAATCTCCCTTGCTCGCAAAAAAAGCATGCCTCCGCGGTTGGTTCCGCGCTGGCGCAGGGATGTTAGCGACGGCCGCCCGGCCCGGCAACCGCTCCGACCAAACAAAAGGGCCCCGGCAACGCATGCCGGGGCCCGATTGAGGCGTGATAAGGCGGATTAACGGATCAGGATAAAGAGCGCGCCTTCGCCCCGCCTGATATTGAGCAGCAACGACCCGCTGCTCGCGCTGGCCGCCGCCGCGAACTCTTCGGCGGTTTTGACCGGCTGGCGGTTGACCGAGGTAATCACGTCATCTTTCCGAAGGCCGGCGCGCCAAGCCGGGCTGTCGGACACGACGTCCAGCACCAAAACGCCCTCCATCTTGCCGAAAAGCGGCGAGGCTTCGGGGATCGAGCCAAAGGTCGCGCCCTCCAGCTTTGGCACCGAGGCCGCGGCCTGTTCAGTCGCCGTTTCCTTGATTTCGCCGACCACCATGTCGACGTCTTTCTTGTCGCCGTCGCGGATAACAGTGAGCGTGACCTTCTCGCCGATGCGCATCAGGCCAATCTTATTGCGCAAATCAGACGAGCCCTTGATTTGCGTGTGATTGACATGGGTGATCACATCGCCGGCCTTGATACCGGCGGTTTCGGCCGGCGAGCCCGGCGTCACCTGGGAGACCACGGCGGCATCCTGGGGCGCGACCTTGAACGCTTCCGCGAGATCGGGTGTCAGATCCTGGATTTGCACGCCGATGCGGCCGCGCTGCACTTCGCCGTGCGCGATCAGCTGATCCATGATCAGGCGCGCCATGTTGATCGGAATGGCGAACCCGATACCGATATTGCCGCCGCCCGGCGCGATGATCGCCGTGTTGATGCCGACCAATTCGCCCCTGAGATTGATTAAGGCACCACCGGAATTGCCGGGGTTGATCGAGGCGTCGGTCTGAATGAAATCTTCATAGCCTTCAATGCCAAGGCCGGAGCGGCCGAGCGCGCTGACAATGCCCGAGGTTACCGTCTGGCCGAGGCCGAATGGATTGCCGATCGCGACCACGAAATCGCCGACCTGCACTTTTTCTGAATCGGCGAGTGGCAATGCGACCAGATCGACCGGATCGACTTTCAACACCGCGATGTCGGTATCGGGGTCGGCGCCCACCACCTTGGCCTTCAGTTGGCGGCGATCCTTGAGCGTGATGATAACTTCGTCGGCCTTTTCGATGACGTGATTGTTGGTCAGCAAATAGCCTTGCTTGGCGTCCACAATTACGCCTGAGCCGACCGACTGGGTCTCGCGCTGCTCGGGCGGCAGTTTGTCGCCGAAGAAGCGTTTGAAGAACGGGTCATCGAACAAGGGATGGCGCGCGACATCGGGTTTGCCCTTGGTCGCGATGTTCACGACAGCCGGTGAGGTCTGGTCGACCAGCGGCGCGAGCGACATCACGCCATTGCCATCGGTGGCCGCGGGGATCGCCGCCGCATGCGCGCCGGCGCCGAGCGTCAGAGCTAGGCCGAGCACAGCGGCCACGAGCGAGGCACGGATCGTCCGAATCATCTTGTTATTCCTCCTTCGAAGTCGGGGATGGCAGCAACCAGAGGCATGATGGCCAACCTAACGCGGCCTCCCGACGGAAGCATGGCGGTGAGTGAGGCCGGCTGGGGCCGGCATTCAATCCGGTCTGGCCCGACTCGCCGTATTCAATGAGAATACCCTAAGTCGTTGCCGGGCCGTTAACGACACCTGTCAAATCGTCTTTGTTTGTGGCTGATTTGGGGCACATCCCCGACTTCACGAAGAGTTTCAACGGGCGTGAACGCAAAACGGCCGTGCCCGGGGTCGGACACGGCCGTCTCTTTTTCGTGCTTTACCCCGCTGGCGCGGCGCGGTCGCGCCGGCCCCGTCTCGATAAGCGACGCTCATCGAGACGGGGCAAACGATCGACGTGCCGAGCTCAGGCCACTTTGGCGTCGATCACCCGGGGCGCGCCGCCATTGATCGGAATTTGGCGGGTTTTCATCGCCTCGGGCAGCTCAAGCGCGAGCTCGATGCGCAGGAGGCCGTTATCAAGCTTGGCGCCCTTGACCTCGACATGGTCGGCTAGCTGGAAGCGGCGTTCGAACGTGCGCCCAGCAATGCCGCGATAGAGATAGGATCGCCCGGCGGCGTCCTTGTCCTCGATCTTACCTTGCACGATCAAGAGGTTCGGCTTGAAGGTGATGGTGATGTCCTTATCCTGGAAGCCGGCCACCGCCATGGTGACTCGATAGGCGCTGTCAGCCAGCTTCTCGATGTCATAGGGCGGGTAGGACGGGGTCTCCTCGGCCTCGAACGCGGTTTCGAACAGCTGGTTGAGCCGGTCGAAGCCGACGGTCGAACGAAACAGCGGTGAAAGATCGTAATGACGCATGGCATATCCTCCATTGAGCGACATGATGAGGGCCTCGCCACAATGGCCAAGGCCTTGGTCTGCGAATGGCCAAGCCCGCGAGCGGCACCCGGCAGGCTCGATGTAGGAAGCCGAAAGATCTCTTCAAGAGCCGCAAAATTTTGTCTAAGGCCTTGAAAAGCAATTAGGTAAAACAGGTCGCGCAGGCCGGGGCGGCCGGTGCCAAACCAGCGGAGGGCGACAATGGCCCACACGATTCTCTTCACCCACAAGGCGTGCATCGCGCACGATCCCGGCGCCGGCCACCCCGAGCGGCCCGATCGTCTGCGCGCGGTCATGGCGCGCCTCGATCAACCGGCTTTCGCGGCGCTCGAACGGCGCGAGGCGCCGCTCGCCAGCCGCGCGGCGATTGCGCGCGTGCACGATGCCGAACTGGTCGAGGCGATTCTGGAGGCCGTGCCCAAAGCCGGTCATGTCGCAATCGATGCCGATACGCGAATGTCGCCACAATCCGGCGAGGCGGCCTTACGCGCGGCCGGCGCGCTGATTGCCGCGGTCGATGCGGTGATGAAGGGCGAGGCCGATAACGCCTTTTGCGCCGTGCGCCCGCCCGGCCACCATGCCCAGCCCGCGCGCCCCATGGGCTTTTGCCTGTTCAACAATATCGCGATCGGCGCGGCGCACGCCCGCGCGGCGCATGGCGTGAAACGCATTGCGATGCTCGATTTCGATGTTCATCACGGCAATGGCACGCAGGCTTTTGTCGAGGCCGACGCCGATTATTTTTTTGCCTCGAGCCATCAATGGCCGCTTTATCCGGGCACTGGTGCGGCGAGCGAGACGGGCGTGGGCAATGTCGTCAATGTGCCGCTCCGCGCCATGGCGGGTTCGGCCGAGTTTCGCGCGGCCTGGGCCGATAAGGTGTTGCCCGCGCTCGATCGCTTCGCGCCCGAGCTAGTGATGATCTCGGCGGGCTTCGACGCCCACCGCGACGATCCCCTGGGCGGTTTGCAATTGGTCGAGGCGGACTATGAATGGGTCACGAATGAATTCGCGCGCCTGGCCAAGCGCCATGCCAAAGGCCGCTTGGTCTCGACGCTTGAAGGCGGCTATGACCTCGATGCCTTGGCCGCCAGCACCGCGGCCCATGTGACCGCTCTGTTGGCGGCGTAACGCAACGAGCGGCGTGCCTCTCCTTATTCTCGTCATTGCCGGGCTTGACCTGCCTTCGCCGAAGCGAAGCTCCGGCTTCGCGCAGGCAGGCCCGGCAATCCAGTTTTTTTGAGTCTGGATGCCCGGCTCAAGGCCGGGCATGACGAGTGAGGGAGGTCCGGCGCACCGTTTTGGGTGGCGCTTGCCTCAAGGCGGGCGCTGTCTTTACAGTCGGGCCAGTTGAGAGTCGGGGAGACGCCGCTTATGCCGCCAGAAAAGGCGCACAAAGAGAAGGACGTTGCGGGCTTGAGCTTCGAGGAGGCGCTGGCCGAGCTTGAAGCCATCGTTCAGCGGCTGGAGAAAGGCGAGCTCGGCCTTGAGGATGCGATCACGACCTATGAGCGCGGCGTCGGCCTGAAACGCCGCTGCGATGAAAAGCTCAAGGACGCGCAATTGCGCGTCGAGAAAATCGAAGCGAAGGACGGCGCGCTCAAGGCGACGCCGTTCGACGCCGCGTAGATCATCCCATGGCAAATCTCGACGACGCGCTGCGCGAAGCCGCAGCCACAATTATCAGCGCGCTCACGCGCTATATCCCGGCGCCCGAGGGCGCGCAGAAGCGCCTGTTCCAGGCGATGCGTTATTCGACCTTCGCCGGCGGCAAGCGACTGCGGCCGTTTCTGGTCTTGGCCGGGGCCGATCTGTTCGGCGTGCCGCGCGCCCATGCGCTGCCAACCGCCGCCGCGATCGAAATGGTGCACACCTATTCGCTGGTGCATGACGATCTGCCGGCGATGGATAATGACGACCTCCGGCGCGGCCAGCCGACCTGTCATAAAAAATTCGACGAGGCGACCGCGATTCTGACCGGTGATTCGCTGCTCACGCTCGCTTTCGAAGCGGTCGCGGCCTCGAGCGGGCACCCAGACCCGGCGGTTCGCGCCGATCTCGTGCACGCGCTGGCCATCGCGGCCGGTGCCGAAGGCATGGCCGGCGGTCAGATGATCGACCTCGAGGCCGAGAAGCGGAACGGCGCGCTCGATCTCGACGCGATCATCCATCTGCAACGCCTGAAGACCGGCGCGTTGATTCGCTTCTCATGCGAGGCCGGCGCCATCATGGCGCGCGCGGGCGAAACCGAGCGGCGCGCGCTTCGCGTTTACGCGTCCTGCATCGGGCTCGCCTTCCAGATCACCGATGATCTGTTGGACCACGAGAGCACGGCCGAACAACTCGGCAAGGCGGTCGGCAAGGACGCCAAGGCCGGCAAGGCCACCTTCGTCCAGCTTTTGGGCGCCGATGAAGCGCGCCGCCGCGCGCACGCGATCATCGATGAGGCGGAGGCGGTGCTTAGCCCCTTCGGCGCGAAGGCCGCGCTGTTGCGCCAAGTCGCGCGCTATGTTGTCGAACGGAAGAATTAGGAAAAAGTTTGCCAGCCGCGTTTTACTCACCTCTCCCCTTGAGGGAGAGGTCGCCGCGTAGCGGCGGGTGAGGGGTCTAAGGATAGCTTTCTTTGACCCCCTCACCCTCCCATCGCTTTGTGATGGGTCCCTCCCTCTCCCACAAGGGGCGAGGGGAAACATAAGGCGTCGTGCCCGATCATGCGCGTCTCAAAGCCATCCAAATCCCGGCTCGATGCGTTGCTGGTTGCGCGCGGTCTAGCCGAGACTCGCACCAAGGCGGCGGCGTTGGTGTTGGCGGGCGTCGTCTATTCCGGCGCACGACGGCTTGAAAAGCCGGGCACGCCGATCGCCGATGATATTCCGATCGAGGTGCGCGGCGCACCCCACCCTTATGTCTCGCGCGGTGGCTTGAAGCTCGCGCATGGGCTCGATCAATTTTCGATCCCGGTCGAGGGGCGGCTTGGGCTCGATGTCGGCGCCTCGACCGGCGGCTTTACCGATGTGCTGCTCAAACGCGGCGCGCGGCGGGTTTATGCGGTCGATGTCGGCTATGGCCAACTGGATATCAAACTACGCAATGACCCGCGCGTGGTGGTGCTGGAGCGCACCAATGCGCGCCATTTGACCACGAAAGAAATCCCCGAGCCGGTTGACCTGATCGTGTGTGATGCGAGCTTCATCGGGCTGCGCTTGGTGCTCCCCGCCGCCATGGCCTTGGCGGCGAACGGCGCGCATCTGGTCGCGCTGATCAAGCCGCAATTCGAGGTCGGCAAGGATCGTGTCGGCAAGGGTGGCATTGTGCGCGATGCGGCGCTTCACGAAGAAGTCTGTGCCACGATTTCCGCCTGGTTCGCCGAACAATCGAGCTGGCGCGTTCTGGGTCTGACCCCAAGCCCGATCGAGGGCGCCGAAGGGAACAAGGAGTTCCTGATCGCCGCGCAAAGGGCACTGGACTAGTTTTTTCTCGCCCTCAAGCGCCGGGCGCGCGCGCCAGAGCACACGAGGCGCTTGGTTTCCGCCGCAAAGGCGGCGCGGCGCGGTCGCGCCGTCCAAGTCTCGATCATCGCGCTTGCGGAGCGGGAAGATCGAGACTTGGTATTAGGCGAGTCATCGTCTATCTCTGCCGGCGGCACAAGCAATCATTGGTGGGGGGAGCGATGGAACAGCTACTCAAAAACAATGTGACCTGGGCGGCCGAGCGCAAGGCGGCGGATCCCGATTATTTCCGCCGGCTCTCGAACCTTCAGGCGCCCGAATATCTATGGATCGGCTGTTCCGACAGCCGCGTGCCGGCGAACGTGATCACAGGCTTGCAACCGGGCGAAGTGTTCGTGCACCGCAACGTCGCCAATCTGGTCAATCCGGGCGATCTCAATTGTTTGTCGGTGCTGCAATTCGCGATCGAGGTGCTGAAGGTCAAGCACGTCATCGTCTGCGGCCACTATGGTTGCGGCGGCGTGCGCGCGGCGACCGATGGCGCGCGTCATGGCCTGGTCGATTATTGGATCAACCCGATCCGTGATCTGGCCGAGGCGCACCGGGCCGAGCTGGGCCGCCTCGATGATGGCGCGCGCCAAAATCGGCTCTGCGAATTGAGCGTCCAAACGCAAGTACGGCGCGTCGCCGAGACGCCGATCGTGCAGGACGCTTGGATGCGCGGCCAGCCACTGAGCATTGCTGGCTGGGTCTATGATCTGGGCGATGGCCTGATCCGCGATCTTCATTGCACACGAACGAAGTAACGCGGCGCTATCTTGGTTTGTATCGATCCTTCGAGACGCGCCCGTCTTCTTGACGGGCGCTCCTCAGGATGAGGGCAAACTAGAGGAATCGAGATGAGCGCGAAAACGCCTCGGAGGCAATTTTGAACGAGCCGCGCCCCGCCGTCATCATCGGCTTCGAGGCCAAGGATGAGATACGCGGCGTGATCGAACGCGCGCTTGGCGATTGTGCCGATCTCAGGTTCATTCACGGCGCAACACCGGCCGAGCGCGCGCACGCGCTCGATGGCGCGCGCGCTCTATTGACCTGGCGGCCTCATCTCGAGCTCGATGACGATGAACGCCGCGCGCTCGCGCGCTTCGGTTTTATCCAATGCGCGGCGGCTGGCATCGATTTCGTGCCGTTCGATAAGCTCCCGCCAAACGTGCCGTTCGCCTGCAATGCCGGCGCGTTCTCAGGCGCCATGGCTGAGCATGTCATGGCCATGACCTTGAGCGCCGCCAAGGGGCTGACCGATCGTTATGATCGGCTGAAGCGCGGCGATTTCGCGCAGTTCGACGCGACCAAGACGCTCGCTGGCGCGGTGGTCGCGATTCTGGGCTATGGCGGCATCGGCCAGGCGCTGGCGAAATTGCTGCGCCCGTTCGGCGCGCGCGTTCATGCCATTAATCGCTCAGGCAAAACCGATCATGCCGTCGATTTCATCGGCACGCTCGCCGATCTCGACCGCGTGCTGAAAGCGGCCGACGTGCTGGTGCTGACGCTCTCGCTCAACAAGACAACGCGCGGTCTGATCGATGCGCGCGCGCTTGGCCTGATGAAGCAGGACGCGATTTTCGTGAACGTCGCGCGCGGGCCCTTGATCGACCAAAGCGCGCTCTATGCCCATCTTGTCGCGAACCCCAAATTCAGCGCGTGTTTGGATGCCTGGTGGGTCGAGCCCTTCGTGCATGGCCGCTTCGAATTGGCCCACCCGTTTTTCGATCTGCCCAATTTCCTCGGCTCGCCGCACAACTCGGCCGTGATCCCCGGCAGCATCGCGAAGGCCATTGAAATCGCGGCGCTCAATGTAAGGCGGTTCCTGAACGGCGACACGCCGCTCCATATCGTGACCGAGCGCGATCGGGCGTAGGGCGATCAGGCCGCTTACTCAATCGCCATGGCTGCGGCGAAGACCCGGCCATCCAGGCCTCATTCGGCGGTCGCTTCATGAAGGTTATGGTGGCGAGCAAACGCTGATTCCTACAGCGCGCGTCGTGCGGATTCCGAGGGCAGCCTAGATTGCCGGGTCAAGCCCGGCAATGACGCAAGGGGTATGCTCCGCGAATCCCGACCCTCACCGCCCCGCGTTGAAATAGTCGTCGTTCGGCCGCATCTCGACCGCGGCGGCGAGGCGGTTAGTCATGTTGTAAAAACCCGCCACTTCCGCGATGTCGAACATATCTTCGTCCGTGAAGCCGGCATGGCGCAACGCCGCGCGGTCCTCCTCGCCAATGGTCGCGGGCGAGACGGTCAGCGCCCAGGCGAAATCGAGCATGGCGCGCGTGCGCGCATCGAGGCTGGCCGCGCGATAATTGGTCATCAATTGATCGCCGAGCGCCGCATCGCCCGCCATCACGCGCACCGCCGCGCCATGCGCGATCAGGCAATAATGGCAATGGTTCGCGCAACTCACCACGACCGCGATCATCTCGCGCTCGAGCTTCGAGAGCCCTGACTCGCCCAGCATTACTTCGTTGTTATAACCGCGAAACGGCTCGAATTTTTTCGGCCGCAGGCTATAGGCGCGCAGCACATTAGGGACGAAGCCCAATTTTTCGACGCATTTATCGAACACCGCGCGGATCGGGGCGGGGAGTGACGACTCCGCCGGCACGCGAAGGGACATGACGGCGTTGGGGGCGGGCGGATTCGATTTTTTGGTGGCCATCGGCGTGCCTCACTATGGACGGCGTTCCGCCGTCGGGGTCTACCCACCATCCCCGGCCCTTCCTCCCTTCAAAGGGAGGAAGGGGGATCAGCCACATTGCGCTCTGTGTCTCAGCAAATGATCCGCCAGCACGCACGCCATCATGGCCTCGCCAACCGGCGCGGCGCGGAGGCCCACGCACGGGTCGTGGCGGCCCTTGGTTGAAATCTCGGTCTCTTCGCCCTCGGCCGTGATGGTACGGCGCGGCGCGAGGATCGAGCTCGTCGGCTTGACCGCGAAGCGCAGCACGATGTCTTGCCCGGTTGAGATACCGCCCAAGATTCCGCCCGCGTTGTTCGAGAGGAATTTGGCCTTGCCGCGCACCAGGCGAATTTCATCGGCATTCGCTTCGCCCGAAAGCGTCGCGGCCCCAAACCCCGCGCCGATCTCAACCCCCTTGACCGCGTTGATGCTCATCATCGCGGCGGCGAGGTCGCTATCGAGCTTGCCATAGATCGGCGCGCCGAACCCGGCCGGTATGCCACTCGCCACCACCTCGATCACCGCGCCGCATGAGGAACCCTTTTTACGGATGGCATCGAGATAATTTTCCCAGCGCTCAGCCGCTTTGGCATCGGGGCAAAAGAACGGGTTCTTCAGCGTTTCGTCCCAATCGAAGTTCTTGCGCTCGATCTGTTCGCTGCCGAGCTGCACGACCGCGCCGCGAATCTTTATTTTGGTGCCGAGGATCAGCCGCGCGACCGCGCCCGCCGCCACGCGGCTCGCGGTCTCGCGCGCGCTCGAGCGCCCGCCGCCGCGCGGATCGCGCAGACCATATTTCGCCATATAGGTGAAATCGGCGTGGCCGGGGCGGAATTTGTCGGCGATCGCGGCGTAGTCCTTCGAGCGCGCGTCCTCGTTATCGATCATCAGCGCGATCGGCGTGCCGGTCGTCAGGCCTTCATAGACGCCCGAAAGAATCCGCACGCGGTCGGGCTCTTTGCGTTGCGTCACGAAGCGCGACGTGCCGGGCTTGCGCTTGTCGAGCCAGGGTTGAATATCCGCCTCGCTCAATTTTAAGCGCGGCGGCGCGCCATCGACCACGCAACCGATCGCGGGGCCGTGACTCTCGCCCCACGTCGTGACCCGGAACAGATGGCCGAAGCTGTTATGAGACATTGGCCGTCGCGCTCGCGCCTGTGCTCAAGAAACCGCGATGTCGGGCGCGTCGGGATGTTTCATGCCGACGATGTGATAACCGCAATCGACATGATGAACCTCGCCGGTCACACCCGAAGAGAGATCGCTCAGAAAATAAAGCCCGGCCGAGCCGACTTCGTCCGATGTCACATTGCGCCGCAGCGGCGAGTTCAACTCATTCCATTTCAGGATATAGCGGAAATCGCCAATGCCCGACGCCGCCAGGGTTTTGACCGGTCCGGCCGAGATGGCATTGACCCTGATGCGTTGCGAGCCGAGATCGGCGGCGAGATAACGCACGCTCGCTTCAAGCGCGGCCTTGGCGACGCCCATCACATTGTAATGCGGCATCCAGCGCTCGGCGCCGTAATAGGTCAGCGTGACCAGACTGCCGCCATTGGTCATCAGCGGCACCGCGCGCTGGGCCAAAGCGGTGAACGAATAGCAGGAGATGTGCAGCGTGTTCAGGAAGTTCTCGATCGTGGTGTCGAGATAGCGGCCCTTGAGCTGCTCCTTATCCGAGAACGCGATGGCATGAACCAAAAAGTCGAGCGTGCCCCATTGCTCCTTCACGGCATCGAAGGTGGCATCGATGCTGACCGGATCGGTGACATCGCAGGGCAGCACCATGGTTGAGCCGATCGAATCGGCCAAGGGCTTGACGCGCTTTCCCAACGCATCGCCCTGATAGGTGAAACCGAGTGTCGCGCCTTGGGCCGAGGCCGCGCGCGCAATGCCCCAGGCCAAGGAGCGATCATTGGCCACACCCATGATGAGGCCTCTCTTGCCGGCCAAGAGAGGGCGGAAATCGGTCATATGGCCCCCGATGCTCTGCGAATCGTCGGGTGACCACCCGACACGCCGCGATGGTACACGAAGGCGAAGCCGCGCGGAAAGCCTGAGCGCCGACGCGCCCGCGCAACCTCGCCGCGCGATTCCACACTTATCGTCATTGCCGGGCCCAGACCCGGCAATCCAGTGTTTTCTTATTTTCAGTCTGGATGGCCGGGTCAAGCCCGGCCATGACGGCGGTGGGCGGTGCGTCGCGCTTCTGCCCCGATACGCGGGCGCCAAACGCCTGAGCGCCGACGCGCCCGCCTTAAAATCCGGGAGCGCGTCGGTCGGTGCAGGATGGTGGAAGGGCGAAACCGCCGTTTATTGGTTGACGATCTTCCAATCGCCGTTGGCGTCGCGGCAGGCGGTGCCATAGGCCGACTGCGTCTTGCCGCCGACCACGATGGTCTGCTGGAATTCACGGCAAGGTTGGCCGGAGTCGCTATAGGTCGTGCGCGTCGGCTTGATCTCGCCGTGATTGCCCGAATCGGGGTTCGACCAGCTCGATTGCTGACCGGTCGGGTTGTTCTCGAGCGCCTGATTGGTCGTCTGCGCGGCATAGGCCTGATCGGCCTTATCGAGCGATTTGCCGATCTCGCCGCCGAGGAGCGCACCGAGCAAAACGCCGGCGCCAACCGCGACCAGCTGTCCTTTGCCCTTGCCGATCTGCGAGCCGGCGAGGCCACCAACGGCGGCGCCGCCGAGCGTGCCCATCGTCTGCTTCGGACCCTGTTGCTGGCATGCCGACAGGCCCAAGCCCGCCACGACAAGGCCAATTACAACCACTTTCGCATAGCGCATGTTTGTCTTCACCTTCGCTCATTCCCGGCGTTCCGGATCCCGACCCGTCGGGCGGAGCCGCCGAAAAGCCCCTTGTAGCTCTTAAACGTATAAAATTCGTCGATCCGTCGAGCTTCGTTCAAAATCATTTCTGTATTATGTGTTTGGCCAAACTATGGCGCCCGACGCCTCCCGCCCAGCCGGAAGGAGTGCGGTGATTGCGCCCGAATCGATAATGACTACAATAGGATAATATGAGCCTCCCGAGCGATCGAGACCCTCTTAGCCTGTTCGCTGAATGGTATGGCGCGGCGCAGGACTGCGGCCTTAAGGAGCCCGCCGCCGTGGCGCTTGGCACCGTCGATGCCGAGGGCCGGCCCAGCGTGCGCATGGTGTTGCTCAAAGATGCCAGCCCTGAGGGGTTCGTCTTTTATACGAATCTGGAAAGCCGCAAGGGCCGCCAATTGAGCCAAAACCCGAACGCGGCGCTGTGTTTCCATTGGATGCCCTTGACCCGCCAGGTTCGCGTTGAGGGGCGGGTTGCACCAGTGAGCGACGCCGAGGCCGATGCCTATTTCGCCACCCGCGCGCGCGACAGCCAGATCGGCGCCTGGGCCTCCAAACAATCGCAACCGCTCGAAGGGCGCTTGGAGCTCGAGCGCCGAATCGCGAAATACGCGCTTAAGTTTGGCGTGGGTAAGGTACAACGCCCGCCTTTTTGGTCGGGCTTTCGCTTGGTCCCAGAGCGCATCGAATTTTGGCAACAGGGTTTCGCGCGCCTGCACGATCGCCTCGTGTATCATCGCGCCGGCAATGGCTGGACCACCGAGCGGCTGTTTCCTTGAACGAAGGCCGCGCCTCAAATCGAACCCATGATGTTGAGCGCTAGCGCAACCCCAGCGAACAATTGATGACGCCCATGAACACCAGCGGCCTGATGCGGGCGGCGACCTATGTCGCGGTCGCGGTCGCGCTTACCCTGGTCGGCATCAAGCTCGCGGCATGGCTGGTCACCGATTCGATCAGCATGTTGTCGTCGCTCGTCGATTCGGTGATGGACGTGGCGGCCTCGACGATCAATCTGCTCGCGGTGCGCCACGCCCTCGTGCCGGCCGATGAGGAACATCGCTTCGGCCATAGCAAGGTCGAACCTCTGGCCTCGCTCGGTCAGGCGGCCTTTATCGGCGGCTCCGGGCTTTTCGTGGTGATCGAGGCGGTGCAACGCCTGATCCGGCCCGAGCCGATCGAATCGGGCGGGCTTGGCATCGCCGTGATGGCGATCTCCATGCTTTTGACCTTGGGCCTCGTGTTGTTTCAGCGCTTCGTCGTGCGGCGCACCAAATCGACCGCGATCAAAGCCGATTCGATGCATTATGCCTCGGATATTCTGGTCAATGCCGGCGTCATCCTGGCCTTCGTGCTGGCTCTGTCGTTCGGCTGGCATCGGGCCGATCCGATCATCGCGGTGGTGATCGCGGCCGCGATCTTTTATGGCGCGTTCAAAATCGCGCGCGATGCGCTCGATCATCTGATGGATCGCGAGCTGCCGGCCGACGAGCGCGAAAAAATCCGCGCCATCGCGATGAGCCACAAGCAGGTGCTCGATTGCCACGACATGCGCACGCGCGCGGCCGGCGTGCGCGCCTTCATCCAACTTCATCTCGAATTGCCGCGAGCGTTGACACTGATCGATGCGCATGAAATTTGCGATGAGGTCGAGGCCGCGATCCGCGCGAGTTACCCAAACGCCGAGGTGATCATTCACCCCGACCCCGAAGGCGTGCCTGAGCCGCGCGAGAACTTTGGTGCGAACTGAGCCGCATTTGACGCTGACGATCGGGGTTATGGTCACGCTATTCTGCCCCCTGGCGAGCGACACACGAAGGCAATCGATGGCGCCGCTGGCGACGAGCTCGGCGCGCGTCTTCCAGCGAAGGCAGATGGCACGGAAGCTAGTTTCCTTATGCCGCCGAATCGCGGCGCTATGAGGGCGGTCGGCCACACGCGCTGTCAATAGTCGTACGAGGGCGTAATATACCACCCAGCGCAGTCCCTAAATTCAGGTCGTTCGACGTGGCGCTCAGGGAGAGACCGGATGGAATCCAGCAGTATTCTTGTCATCGTCGTCGCCGCGGTCGCGGTGATGATCGTTTTTCTCGGCGTCAAGATGGTGCCGCAGGGGCGCGAATGGACCGTGCAGCGTTTCGGCCGCTATACGCGCACCTTGGCGCCGGGCATCAACCTGATCATGCCATTCGTCGATCGCGTTGGCGCCCGCATCAATATGATGGAGCAGGTGCTCGACGTGCCGACCCAAGAGGTCATCACGCGCGACAACGCGATGGTCAGCGTCGATGGCGTGATGTTTTTCCAGGTGCTCGACGCGCCGAAGGCGGCCTATGAAGTGAGCAACCTCGACAACGCCATCCTCAATCTGGCCATGACCAATATCCGCACCGTCATGGGCTCGATGGATCTGGATGAGCTGCTGTCGCAGCGCGATAAGATCAACGCAAAGCTTTTGGCCGTGGTCGACGAAGCAACCGGGCCTTGGGGCATCAAAATCACGCGCGTCGAGATCAAGGACATCTCACCGCCGCGCGAAATGGTCGATGCCATGGCCCGTCAGATGAAAGCTGAGCGCGACAAGCGTGCCGCCGTGCTTGAGGCGGAGGGCCTGCGACAGGCCGCGATCCTGAGGGCCGAGGGCGAGAAACAGGCGGCCATTTTGTCGGCCGAAGGGCGCCGCGATGCGGCATTCCGCGACGCGGAAGCGCGCGAGCGTGGCGCCGAGGCCGAGGCCAAGGCAACCACGATGGTTTCGGAGGCGATCGCCAAGGGCGACGTGCAGGCGATCAATTATTTCGTCGCGCTCAAATACGTCGAGGCCATGAAAGAGATCGGCGGCGGACACAATCACAAGCTGGTCTTCATGCCGATTGAAGCGACCGGCTTGATCGGCGCGATCGGCGGAATCGCCGAGCTGGCCAAGAAGGCGGCCGACAAGCTGCCCAGCGGCCTGTGGGACAAGGCGGCAGCGACTAGTCCCGGTCCGACGAGTTGATGCCATGTTCAGCGAACTGCAGTTTTGGCATTGGCTGATCGCGGGCGCGCTGCTCGCTGGTCTCGAACTGGTTACGCCCGGCGTTTTCCTGCTCTGGATCGGTGCGTCGGCCTTCATCACGGGCGCGGTGACGGCGATCTGGCCCGAGCTCGACTGGCGCTATGCCGTAACGATCTTCGGCGCTTTGTCGGTCGTCAGCGTGGTGGTCGCGCTCCGCTTCCGCCTCATTCGATCGCCGACCAGCGATCGTCCGACGCTCAACAAGCGAGCCGAGCAATATCTCGGCCGTCTGATCACGCTTGACGAGCCGATCGTCGATGGCCGCGGTACGATCAAGCTCGACGACACACGTTGGCGCGTGAGCGGCCCCGATCTGCCGGCCGGCGCGCACGTCGTCGTGAATGGCGTCGATGGCTCGACGCTCATCGTCGCGCCGCGTGCCAACTGATCGAGGCGCATGAGATATGCGACGAGGTTGAAGCCGCGATCCGCGCCAGCTATCCGAACGCCGAGGTGATCATTCACCCCGACCCCGAGGGCGTCACCGAGGCGCGCGAAAACTTTGGTACGAGCTGAGCTGAACTAGGCGCGGGCGAACGGCGCGATCACATCGATCAGCTACAAGCTGCCGCCGGACCGCCAATCCATCAAGCGCAATCACCTGATGCGGTGTGCGTAGCCTGCCTAGCCGCATTCAAGGCGGGCTTCCCGACCCGGCGGTCTCCAGGCCTATTTGAAGAATGCCAAATGACGAGGGCCCGGCAATCCGATTGTTGCGGCAGGGGTGCCGTCGGAGCTTTGGCGGACGCCGCGATCAGCGGCCGGCGAACGGAAGCCCGAGCTCACGCCACACTTGAACGAGCGCGCCCACCAACTGATCCACCATCGCATCGTCGTGCAAGGGCGAGGGCGTGATGCGCAGGCGCTCCGTGCCGCGCGGCACGGTCGGGTAATTGATCGGTTGGATATAAAGGCCGAAGCGATCGAGCAGCAGGTCGCTCGCCTGTTTGCAGCGCACCGCATCGCCGACCTGAACCGGCACGATGTGGCTCGCGCTCGGCATGACCGGCAACCCCGCCGCCGCGAGCAATTGTTTGCAACGCGCCGCGCGGTCGTGCATCCGGTCGCGCTCGGTCTGGCTCGTCTTCAAATGCCGCACACTGGCGAGCGCGCCGGCCGCGATCGTGGGTGGCAGCGCGGTCGTGAAAATAAAGCCGGGCGCGAAGGAGCGCACCACGTCGACCAGCGCCTGCGAGCCGGTAATATAGCCGCCCATCACGCCGAACGCCTTGGCGAGCGTGCCCTCGATCACACTTAAGCGGTGCATCAGCCCCTCGCGCTCGGCGATGCCACCGCCGCGCGGGCCGTAAAGCCCGACCGCGTGAACCTCATCGAGATAGGTCATCGCGCCATACAGCTCCGCCACGTCGCACAATTCGGCGATCGGCGCGATATCGCCATCCATCGAATAAACCGATTCAAACGCCACGAGCTTCGGCACGCTGGGGTCGGCCTCGCGCAACAGGCGCTCGAGATCGCTCGGGTCGTTGTGTTTGAAGATCGCCTTCTTGGCGCCGCTATGACGAATGCCTTGGATCATCGAGGCATGGTTATGCGCATCCGAAAAGACATGGCAGTTCGGCAGCACCGCCGCGAGGGTGGAGAGCGTCGCCTCGTTCGAAATAAAGCCCGAGGTGAAAATCAGCGCGGCTTCCTTGCCATGCAGCGCGGCAAGCTCGCCTTCAAGCACGACCAAGGGGTGCGAGGTGCCGGAGATATTGCGCGTGCCGCCTGCGCCCGCGCCATATTCCTTGATCGCGCGGGTCATCGCCTCCAGCACGGCGGGGTGCTGGCCCATCGCGAGATAATCGTTCGAGCACCAGACCGTAACATCCGGCAGCGCCACGCCATTCGGATCGAAGCGCCGCGCGCGTGGGTATTCACCGGCGCGCCGCGCCAGATCGGCGAACACGCGATAGCGCCCTTCGTCCTTCAGATCTTGGATCTTCTGGGCGAAGAAGGCATCGTAATCGAGGGAGTCGTGATTGATCGGCCTGGTCATGCTCGCCGTTCTTGGCTCTGCCCCACGCGGCGCGCGGTTCTGTGCGGGGCGAATCATGGGTGGATTATAGGGCCAAGCGATGGGGACGGACCACCCTCTATCTCTTCGGGAGGCCTGGCATAAACCGGTGGCGTCACGCTGCGGTCCATCGTCAAACAATCAGGCCATTTCCAAACTCGATCCTTGACCGAGATCAATCCCCAGAATTTTTTCCGAGCACCCGGCGCCGGCCTTTCCGTGGCCCACCTTGCCCCCTATGCTCAAGGCCGCCACAAACCTGAAGGAAAATTTTCATGCCATCGATCTTGATCACCGGCGCGAACCGGGGCCTCGGCCTTGAGCTCGCGCGTCAATATGTCGCGGCCAATTGGCGGGTCTTCGCCTGCTGCCGCAATCCGTCGAGCGCGAAGGATTTGACGCGCCTCGCGGGCGAATCCGGGGCCAAGCTCAGCGTGCACCAAATGGAAGTGACCAAGCCGTCCGATATCAAGGCGGTGGCGACGGCGCTCAAGGGCGAAAAGATCGACGTGCTGTTCAACAATGCCGGCGTGCTCGGCGGCGCGATCGACAAGACCGGCCCGATGAGCTTTGGCTCGATCGATTATGCCGCTTGGGAAGACGTGCTCCGCACCAACACGCTGGCGCCCATGCGCGTCGCCGAAGCGTTCGTCGATCACGTCGCCGCGAGCGAACGCAAATTGATGGTGTTCATGTCGACCTATATGTCGAGCATCAGCGAACTCAGCGACGGCGGCTATTACCAATATCGCTCAAGCAAGGCGGCGCTGAATTTGGTGGTCAAGGCGCTTTCGGTCGATTTGAAGCCGCGCGGCATTCGCACGCTCGCCACGCACCCGGGCTGGGTCTCGACCGACATGGGCAGCGCGGCCGCCCCGGTCAAACCGCCCGATAGCGTCAAGGGCCTGCGCCAGGTGATCGAGAGCTATGGCAAGGACGAAACCGGCCAGTTCTACAATTATGACGGCAAGAAATTCGGCTGGTGAGGGTCTAAGAAAAACCTGAGGGTGAAAGGCGATCGTGCCGCTACGAGGCGTCTACCCGCGCGGGGTTGGTTTCTCTCTCCGCCCTCGGGGGCGGAGAGGGCCAGGATGAGGTGAGAGTTGTCGAGGCTCGCCACGGATCGCCGAGCCGCCTCCTCCGGATTGCGCAAACCGTCGCCGTGACCAAGAAATACCGCGTCACCGACACGCTCGGATTACGCGCCCTCGCTGCATGCGTTCACCGCGCGCCCTATGATCCTATAAATAACATTTTTCTTGCGTATTTTCCCTGGTTCCTGTACCTCGGATTGAAGGCTGAACAATCCTAACCGCATCGAAAACTGAACTGTTTCACAAAAAATACGGGAGGCTCTCTTGGTACAATTGAACGGTCGAAGCATCGTCGTAGCGGCGATTGCTGCCATCGCTAGTGGGCCGCGTTTACGGCTCCAGCAACGGCGTTGGACAAGGACGGCAACATCGTCATCGGGTTTGCGGCTTCGACGTCGGGCTGGTTGAGCGCCTATAGCGGACCGGCGGCCGACGCGGGCAAGATCGCGATCGATGAGATCAACGCAAAGGGCGGCCTGCTCGGCAAGAAGGTCGTGTTCGTTTCCGCCGACGCGAAAACCGACCGCGTCGAGGGTGCGAAGGCCGGCCAGATGGTAGTCGACGCGGGCGCCGATCTCGTGATCGTCGACTGCGACTATGACTTCGGTGCGCCGGCCGCGTTGGCCGCCGAGAATGCAAAACGCGTCTCGTTCTTCCTGTGCGCGGAAAGCGTGTTGGCCGGCATCGAAGGCGTCGGACCGCACTCATTCTCCGCCTCGGTCCTGGCGTCCGTCCAAGGGGCGATCATCGCCGAATGGGGTTTCAAGAAGAAGGGCTGGAAGGCCGGATACATCCTTCTTGACGAAGCGATCGAGTACAACAAGGGCGTGTGCTTTGGCTTCGATTGGATGTGGCGGAAGCTCGGCGGCGAAGTTCTTGGCCACGATGTGTTCAAGAATGAGGATCCCTCGATCGCGTCGCAGATCACACGCATCAAGGGCCTTAAGAAACAGCCCGAGCTGATCGCGGTATGCTCTTACAATCCCGGCCAGGGGACCGCCATCAAGCAAATACGTGCGGCAGGTATCGACGTCCCGATCGGTATCGGAAGCTCGGGTTCGGGCAACGCCTGGCTCCAATGTTGCCCGGGCCTCGGGAACGTTTTCATCCCCGAACAGGGCTCGGTCCATGGCGATGACCCGAATCCAAAGGTCCAAGAATTCGTCAAGACCTACCAGAAGAAATTCGGCGTGCCGCCAGAGAATCAATACGCGTTTCCGGGATATGTCGCGATCGAAGTGTGGGCGAAGGCGGTCGAGCGGGCGAAGACAACGGACTCCGCCGCCGTGGTTGCCGAGCTCGAAAAGATGAACGATGAGCCGACGCTCTTCGGCCCGCGTACGTTCACCAATCAGCTCCATCACCAAAACAAGGCTCGGATGCTGATGATGGAGATCAAGGGACAAAAGCCCGGCGTGTCGGACGCGTGGCAACTGAGCGAGCCGGTGCCGATGGATGTGCTGTTCGGCAAGGAATACAAATACTGAGCGATCGGATAGGCTGATCCGAATGGGCCCCGCCGGCTTGCCGGCGGGGCCTTTCATTTGCGGCGATCAACAGGGGCGGCGCGATGCTCTGGTCTTGAAATCCGGGCCGGCTGGCGCCGGCTCAAGGTCCGCCCCTCACCCCGGCCCTCTCCCCGCTGGGGAGAGGGGGCTAAACTTGCGATGACCTAGACTCTTCTGCCCACCCAAATCACGCGGCCGACCACGTCGATGTCTTTGGCATCGACCGGGGGCAGCGGCGGGTAGTCGCGGTTGTCGCAAGAGACGGTCACCTTGTTGCGCACCGGGTCGATCTGCAGCCGCTTGATCAGCACATAATCGTCATGGCGGATGACATAAATCCCATCGCGCTTGATGGCTTTTTGCGTGCGGTCGACCAAGACCGTGTCGCCATCGACGAGGGTGGGAAACATCGAATCACCCCGCACTGTGATCACGGCGAGTTCATCGGGCGCCGCATTGGTCACGCCGCGCAGCCACTCGGCGCGAAAGGCGAGCTGCCCGGTCTCCGAGGATTCGTCGATCAAGGTGCCATGGCCGGCGGCGGCCGCGACGTCATAGGTCGCGACGAAGACCAGGGTGCCGGCCGGTGAATTGATCTCCTTCCGCGCCGGCCCGCGGGGCCGATAGGGCTCGATCAAATCGGCCGCGCCAATGCCCAGCACGCCCGCGAGTTTTTGAATCGTGTCATGGCGCGGATGGCGCGATTTGCCGGTCAAAATGTCGCGCACGGCGGTCTCGTTCAGCCCGGCGCTCAGCGCCAGCGCCTTCTGGGTCATCCCAGCGCTCTGCATGCGCTTCTCGAGTTCGCGGGCCAAGGGTGATTTCGCCATGGGGGACTTATCCCACAGTTTTGCCACGCGCGCAGCTAGGAAATTTCCCTTGACCAGCAAGATTGTTCCTGTTATGTTCTGGTTATGGAGCCCGCCCTCTCAAGCCCCGATGACCCACGGATCAGCCCGACCCCGCGCTGGTCGGCCGCCGCGACCGAGACGCTGATCGAGGGCTGGAATTCGGGCGAGGCGCCGGCCGATCTAGCCCAACGTCTTGGCGTATCGATCAGCGCGCTCTATGCGCGCGTGCGGGGTTTGAGGCGGCGGGGTGTGGTGCTCGAAGCCAGGCGCAGCCCAACCGCAAACGCCGCGCATCCGCCAACCCGAAAGATCACGCGGGCGCGGCGAACCTGTCTGACCTGCCATCAAAAATTCCGCAGCACGCATATCGGCAATCGGATTTGCGAGCCGTGTTTGCTGCTCTCCGGTTTGTTTCACCGACAACAGAGGGGTGCTCGCGATGGCACGCATGAGAGAGCCGGTGGAATACGACGCGGCGATGGTGTTCGAGCGCATAGTCGAAGCCGCCGATACGCTCGAGCGCATCAAGGTGCCCGATATCCAGCGCAACGTAACACGCTGGCCCGAGGTCGTGCAGGCGGTCATCGAAGCGAGCGAAACCAATCGCGCACGCCGCATGAAGGGCCCCGCGAGCCCCGCAGCGATCACGCGCATGGACGAAACATTGATCTGGCTCGGCTGGCTGGAGAAGGACACGCAGCGCATCCTGTGGTGTCGGGTTCAGGGCCTATCTTGGCGCTGAATCGCGGCCTTTGCCGGCCTCGCGCCCAATACCTGCCGCCTCCGCGCGCGCACGGCGCTGGTCGAGCTCGCCGCGCGGCTCAATCGCAACCGCCGCCATGCCGCCTGATCGCGCCATGACCATCGATTGGGCGGAGATCGAACGCGAATACCGCTCCGGGCAATTGCCGATCGCGGAAATCGGGCGGCTCTATGGCGTGGCCCGCCCGACTATTTCTAAGCACGCGAAGCGAAAGGGCTGGACGCGCGATCTCGCGCCCGCGGTGCGCCGCCAAATCTCGACGCGCCTCGATGCTCCGACGCAAACCGCCGATCCGAATCAAACGATCGAGGCCGCGGCCGAGCGCGCGGTGCGCGTGATCCGCTCGCATCGGCGCGATATCGCGCGGCTTCGGCGCATCGCGGAGGAACTCGCGCGGCGCATTGAGAGCGCGCTCAACACGGTGTCGGATGACGACGCGGCACCGGTTGGCGGACGCGATGGTTTGGATGCCGCGCTCGTGCGCCTCGCCCAGGTCACCGCGCGCGTGATCATGCTCGAGCGCGCGGCGTTCGGGCTCGATGAACGCGCCAAGTCCGAGGCGACCAAGCCCGGCCCGGAGGATCATGATGGACGCAGCGATGACGACAAACGGCGCGAGCTTGCAGAGCTTGTCGGGCTCGCGCTTGGACCGGGCGCTGCGTCTGGCGCGTGAGCTCGAAGCCGCGCGCCTGTGCGATGATTTTTCCTATTTCCTGCGCCGCGCCTTTGCCAGCGTCGATCCCAGCACGGCCTATGTGCCGAATTGGCATATCGCGCTGATCGCCGAGCATTTGAAGGCCTGCGCCGATGGCCGGATCACCCGCCTCATCATCAACGTGCCGCCGCGCTCGCTGAAATCGATCACGGTGTCGGTCGCATGGCCCGCCTGGCTCTTGGGGCGCGATCCAACGCGCCGCCTGATCGCCGCGAGTTATTCGCTCGGCCTCGCGCTCAAACATTCACTCGATTGCCGATTGGTTTTGGGCGAGGCCTGGTACCGCCGCGCCTTTCCGGTGCTCAGGCTCACGCGCGACCAAAACGAAAAAGCGAAATTCGTCACGTCGGGTCGCGGCTTTCGTCTCGCCACTTCGGTTGGCGGCACGCTGACCGGCGAGGGCGGCGATATCCTCATCGTCGACGACCCGCACGACCCCCGCCGTGCCGCAAGCGAGGCGGAACGAACGCGCGCGCTCACCTGGTTCGATCAAACCTTTTCGACCCGGCTGAATGACAAGCGCAGCGGCGCCATGGTCGTGGTCATGCAGCGCCTTCACGAGAACGATTTGACCGGTCATCTACTGGCCAAGGGCGGTTGGCATCATCTTTGTCTGCCGGCCATCGCCGAGGCGCGCACGGTGCATGAGTTCGGCGCCGTGCAGAAAATTCGCGAGGCCGGCGAATTGCTGCATCAAGCGCGCGAGGGCGAGGCCGAGATCGCGCGCGCGCGTCATGAGCTCGGCACTTACGGCTTCGCCGCGCAATACCAGCAACGCCCCGCGCCTCTGGGCGGCGGGCTGATCAAGACCAGCTGGTTCCGGCGTTATCGCAGCCCGCCGGCTGCACCGAAGCTGATCGTGCAATCATGGGATACCGCGCATAAAGTGGGCGTCGAGAATGATCCCTCGGTCTGCGGCACTTTCGTTGAAACCGAGGGCGGCTTCGCGTTGATCGACGTCTATCGCGCCAAACTCGATTTTCCCGATCTCACCCGCGCCGCTCTGTCGCTGGCCGCGCGCGACCAACCGCACGCGATTTTGATCGAGGATAAAGCGAGCGGCCAATCGCTGATCCAGGAATTGAAGCGCGGGACTACGTTGCCCGTGGTCGCGATCCGCCCGCTGGGCGACAAGCTCTCGCGCATGGCGGCTGCGAGCGCCGCGATCGAGGCCGGGCGGATTTTGCTGCCCGAAAGCGCGCCCTGGCTCGCCGATTATGAGCTCGAACTCTCGCTCTTCCCGAACGCCGCGCATGACGACCAGGCCGACATGACCTCGCAATTCATCGCCTGGATGCTCACGCGGGGCACGCCCAGCCCGAGGGTGCGGGTGCTGTAAGCGCAGACGCGCGGCGCCCGCTCATTTCATTTTCGTCATGGCCCGGCTTGACCGGGCCATCCATGTCGGCATCGTGCTCGCTGAACGCTGGATGGCCCGCTTGAAGCGGGCCATGACGAGTTGAGTGGTGGCGGCACCGCTGCGTGCATGATCCGGACTGCGCTCGATCAAGTCGGGCCATGACTGAAAAAGAGGCACGCGCACCCGCTTGCTGTTTTGTTCGCCGCCCGCCACGCTCTCAACCCATGGTCGAGTCGGAATCGCTCGCTGTGGCGCGGGCACGGTTGCGCGCCGCCTATCGGATAGACGAGGCGGCGTGCGTCGCCGAGCGGCTGGAGGCCACGCGGCTCTCGCTGCCGCTCAGGCGCGATATCGAAGCCAAGGCTGTCGCCTTGGTCGAAGCCATGCGCGGCACCGAGGCCAGCCCAAGCGGGCTCGATGCCTTTCTCGAAAGCTATGACCTCGCTTCCGAAGAAGGCGTCTTATTGTTGTGCCTGGCCGAGGCGTTGTTGCGCGTGCCCGATGGCGCGACCGCCGATAAGTTCATTCGCGACAAGATCGGCGGCGCGAAATGGGAACGCCATTTGGGCCAGAGCGAAAGCGTGCTGGTCAATGCCTCGACTTTTGGCCTGATGTTGTCGGGCCGCTTTGTCGAAGCGGCCGAGGTCAACGGCAGCGAAGGCTGGACGGCGGGGTTGAAGCGCATGGTCGGCCGCCTTGGCGCACCGGTGGTGCGCAAGGCGCTCGTTCAAGGCATGCGCATTCTGGGCCATCAATTCGTGCTCGGCCGTACGATCGATGAGGCGCTGGAGCGCGCGCGCGAAGGCGCGGCCGAGGGCTATCGCTATTCCTTCGATATGTTGGGCGAGGGCGCGCGCACCGCGACCGACGCCGAACGCTATTACGACTCCTATGTCGCGGCGATCCGTGCGGTGGGCGCCGAGGCGAGGGGTCGCGGGCCCGAGGCGGGGCCTGGTATCTCGGTCAAACTCTCCGCGCTCCACCCGCGTTTTGAATTCGCCAAGCCCCGGCGCATGGCGGCCGAGCTGATCCCGCGCGCGCTCGCGCTCTGCGAACTCGCGCGAGACTTCGGCATCGGCCTGACCATCGACGCCGAGGAAGCCGAGCGGCTTGACCCTTCGCTCGAGGTGATCGAGGCGCTGGCGCGCGCGCCAAGCCTGAGCGGGTGGAATGGTCTTGGCCTCGCGGTGCAGGCCTATCAAAAGCGCGCTTTGCCGCTGATCGATTGGCTCCAGGCGCTCGCCGTCGACTCTAAACGCCGGCTCATCGTGCGCCTGGTCAAGGGCGCCTATTGGGATAGCGAGATCAAACACGCACAAGTCAACGGCCTCACCGATTATGCCGTGTTCACGCGAAAAGCCTCGACCGATGTGTCCTATCTCGCCTGCGCCAAGCGCCTGCTCGATGGCGGTCCCTTATTCTATTCGGCCTTCGCCACGCACAATGCGCACACGCTGGTTGCCGTGCGCGCGCTGGCGGGTCAACGCGACGATTTCGAACTGCAACGCCTGCATGGCATGGGCGAGCGGCTTTATGGGCTCGAATTCGAGGGCGAGAAACTATCGACGCGCTGCCGCGTCTATGCGCCGGTTGGCGGACACGAGGAATTACTCGCCTATCTCGTGCGCCGCTTGTTGGAGAACGGCGCCAACACCTCCTTCGTCAATCGCGCGGTCGATCGCAATTTGCCCGCTGTTGCGGTCGTGGCCGACCCGATCGCGCGGATTGGCGCGTTGAAGGCGATTTCCAATCCAACCTTGCCTCTGCCGGTCGAGCTCTATGTGCCGCTGCGTCGAAACTCGAAGGGCATCGATCTCTCCGATCCCGTGGCGCGCGATTTGTTATTGCCGGCGATCGACGCGGCGCTTGCCAAATCATGGCACGCCGCGCCCTTGATCGATGGCGAGCGCCTTGGCGGGCCAAGCCACGCGGTCTTGAACCCCGCCGACCGACGGAAACAAGTGGGCGACGTGGTCGAGGTCAACCCCGACGACGCGCGCCGCGCGCTCAACGCCGCGTCGGCCGCGCAACCTTTATGGGATGCGATCCCCGCCGCCGAGCGCGCGGCGATCTTGCGTCGAACCGCCGATCTCTATGAGGCGGAAATCGCAACGCTGATGGCGCTCGCGATTGCCGAAGCCGGCAAAACCATCCCCGATGCCATCGCGGAAGTGCGCGAGGCGGTCGATTATCTGCGCTATTACGCCATGTTGGCGGAATCCGAATTCGCTAGCCCGCGTCTGCTGCCGGGCCCAACCGGCGAGCGCAATTCGATTGCGTTGCGCGGGCGCGGCGCCTTTCTTTGCATCAGCCCATGGAATTTTCCGCTCGCGATTTTCACTGGCCAAATCGCCGCCGCATTGGCCGCCGGTAATGCCGTGCTCGCCAAACCAGCCGAGCAAACACCTTTGATCGCGGCTGAGGCCGTGCGGTTGATGCACCAGGCAGGCGTGCCGATCGACGTACTGCATTTTCTGCCGGGCGAAGGGTCGACGGTCGGCGCGGCGCTTCTGAATGCGCCTGGTCTTGCCGGCGTCGCCTTCACCGGCTCCACCGAAGTCGCGCATTTGATTGCGCGGAATTTGGCCGCGCGCGACGGCCCAATCCTGCCCTTGATTGCCGAGACCGGCGGACAGAACGCCATGATCGTCGATTCGACCGCGCTGCCCGAGCAGGTCGTGCGCGATGTGCTGGCCTCGGCGTTTCAAAGCGCGGGTCAGCGTTGTTCGGGCTTACGCGTGTTGTTCCTGCAAAACGAGATTGCGCCGCGCATCATCGCCATGCTCGCGGGCGCGATCGCGGAGCTCGACATCGGCGATCCGCGTCAACTCGCAACCGATATCGGCCCGGTGATCGACGAAGACGCGCGCGGCGCTCTGTCGCAACATATGTCGCGCATGGATAAATATGGCCGCATGATCGCGCGCGCCAAATTGTCGGATTCATGCGACCACGGTGTCTTCGTTGCGCCCTCTGCCTATGAAATTGATTCGATCGCGCTGTTGAGGCGCGAAGTGTTCGGCCCGATTCTACACGTCGTGCGTTATGAGGCCGGCACCTTGGATCAAGTGACCGATGCGATCAACGCGACCGGCTATGGCCTAACCCTCGGCGTGCATAGCCGCATTGAAGCAACCGCCAAGCGCGTCGCGGCGCGCGCGCGGGTCGGCAATCTTTATATCAATCGCAGCCAAATCGGCGCGGTGGTCGGCGTTCAGCCCTTCGGCGGCGAGGGGCTCTCAGGGACGGGCCCAAAGGCCGGCGGTCCGCGCTATTTGCATCGCTTCGCGACCGAGCGCACGGTCTCGATCGATACCACCGCGGCTGGCGGCAACGCGGCTTTGCTTGCGATGGATGATGACGAGCGCGGCGCCGTGATGCCCTCATCCTGAGCCTGTCGAAGGATGAGGAGAGGCACAACAAATTCCAAATCCCGCTTGACCAGTCTGCCCGTTTTAGTGTAGGAAATATCCCATGATCGCTTCTCCCTCTCACCCCTGAGCGGTATATGGGGCGGGCGGGGGCGAGCGTCTCCCTCTTTATCGTCATGGCCCGGCTTGACCGGGCCATCCATGGCTAAGCCAACGCGGGTGCAGCGCCACGGTCTCAAATTGTGCCGCAGACCGATGGATGGCCCGGTCAAGCCGGGCCATGACGAAAGAAAAGCAGTATCACCACGATTCCCTGACAGCAGCGAAGAGGTTTCGGCTCGGCGACAGCCGGCCCGAGGCTTGCGCCACCACGCGGCCATGAGGTGCGACATTGATGACCCGACTACGATCGGTTCTATCAGCGCTGAGCGGCGTCTCCGCCCGGGATAAATCCCCAAGCCGGATCAAAAGCGCGGGCGTCTATGCGAGCTTCGAGCCTCTGGGCGCGCCGCGCTGGACCGCGCGGCGCTATGACCGCTTGGCGGACGAGGCCTATCGCAAAAACGTCATCGCGTTTCGCTGCATCGGCGAAGTCGCGGCCGGCGCGGCATCCGTGCCTTGGCTCCTCTATGAGGGCCATGGCGCACGGCGGCGCGAGCATGAGGCACATCCCTTGCTTGGTCTCTTGCGCCGGCCGAACCCGATGCAAGGCGGCGTCGGTTTGATGGAGGCGCTTTACGCCTATCTCCTGATCGGCGGCAATGCCTATCTCGAGGCGATCACGCCCGATGATCGCGCCTTTCTCGATGCGCCACCGAAGGAGCTTCACGCGCTGCGCCCGGATCGCGTGAGTGTGTTGCCGGGCGCTGCCGGCGTGCCCGCCGGTTATTGCCATGAACTCGATGGCGCGCGTCGCGATTTTCCGGTCGATCAGGTGAGCGGTAATTGTCGCCTGCTGCACCTCAAGAATTTCAACCCGCTCGATGATTATTATGGCCTGAGCCCGATCGAGGCGGCGGCCTTTTCGATCGATCAGCACAATGAAGCGGGCGCCTGGAACCAAGCGCTTCTGCAAAATGGCGCGCGGCCCTCGGGTGCGCTTGTTTATGGCGGCGCCGATGGCGCGGGAATGCGGCTTTCGGACGAGCAATATGAGCGCCTCAAGAGCGAGGTCGAGGCGCAGTTCCAGGGCGCGCGCAATGCGGGGCGTCCCTTGCTGCTCGAGGGTGGCCTCACTTGGCATGAAATGTCGCTCTCGCCCAAGGATATGGATTTCATCAACGCGAAACACACCGCCGCGCGCGACATCGCGCTCGCTTTCGGCGTGCCGCCGCAGCTCTTGGGCATTCCCGGCGATAACACCTACGCCAACATGCGCGAAGCGCGGCTCGCGCTCTGGGAAGAAACCATCATCCCTCTGCTTCGGCGCACCACCGACGCGCTCAATAATTGGCTTGCGCCGCTCTATGGCGATGAGCTTTGCCTTGAATTCGATCTCGATGAGGTCAGCGCGCTCTCGCTTCGACGCGAACGCGTATGGCAGCGGCTCAGCACGGCCGATTAGCTGAGCGCCGATGAAAAACGCGCCGCGACCGGTTATGCGCCGCTCGGCAACGATGTTCGGCGGGATTGAGAGCCTCATCCTTCGACAGGCTCAGGATGAGGCAGAAAGAAAGCCCTCATGCTGAGCTCGTCGAAGCATGCGGGCTTCACGACGAGAACCCGCGCCGAGCGAGAACCGATCACATGAGGAGACAGCGCCAGTCCATGAGCCAGCGTCATCGCGATTCAGGGTTTGCGCTCAAGGCGGTCGATGAGAGCGGTCGCTTCTCAGGCTATGCCAGCGTGTTCGAGATCGTCGACGCCGAGAACGACATCATCGCCAAGGGCGCCTTCGCGCGCACGCTCGCCGAGCAAGGCGAGGGGCGCGACATTCGCTTCCTCTGGCAGCATGACGCGCACGAGCCGATCGGCCGGTTCGAGCGTGTCGAGGAAGATGAATATGGCCTTTATGTTGAAGGCAAATTGTTGCTCGAGGTCAGGCGCGCGGCCGAGGCGCAAGCGCTGGTCAAGGCCGGCGCCCTTTCGGGCCTCTCGATCGGTTATCGCCCGGTGCGCTACACGATCGATGCCAAGACCGGTATTCGCACCATCACCGAATTGAAGCTTTATGAAATCAGCCTGGTGACCTTTCCGGCCAACCAGCAGGCGCGGGTGCGCGGTCGCAAGGCCGGGCCGCCCGCCACCATCCGCGAGCTCGAGACCGTCCTGCGTGAGGCAGGATGCTCGCGAGCCGAAGCCAAGGCGCTTGCCGCCAAGGGTTTCGGCGGTCTCACCCGGCGCGAGGCCGGGGACACCACCGCTTTGCTCGCGAGCCTGAGGCGCGCGGCCGAAGCACTTAACCCCCGACCCACCCGCTGACAGGACAACATCATGACCACTTATGACGTGAAGCAGGCGGTCGATTCGCTCGGCCGCACTTTCGCCGAATTTCGCGCGGCGAATGACGAGGCGCTTCGGCAAAAGGCCGATCGCGGTTCGA
>CAMDNF010000012.1:0-39802 GCA_945902735.1 Rhizobium sp. Q54
GATTATGCCGCGGAAGACGCCGAGGTCACGCTCAGGCTCTATCAATTGCTCAAGCCGCGCCTCGTCACCGAGAAACTCTGCACGGTCTATGAGACGATCGAGCGGCCTTTGATTCCGGTGCTCGCGCGGATGGAGAGCGCGGGCATCAAGGTCGATCGCGCGGCGCTAGCCCGCCTCTCGGAAGATTTTTCGAAACGCATCGCGAAATTCGAGACCGAGATTCATAAACTTGCCGGGCGCAGTTTCAACATCGGCTCGCCCAAGCAACTTGGCGAAATTTTGTTCGACGAAATGGGCCTTGAGGGCGGCAAGAAAGGCAAGACCGGCGCCTATGGCACCGATTCCGACGTGCTCGATGGCTTGGCCGCGCAAGGCCATGATCTGCCGGCGCGGGTGCTCGATTGGCGCCAGCTCTCGAAACTCAAGAGCACCTATACCGATGCGCTGCTGGATTACATCGCGCCCGAGACCGGGCGTGTGCATACGTCTTACGCGATGACCGGCGCCGCCACCGGGCGGCTCGCCTCAAGCGATCCCAATTTGCAGAACATTCCGGTGCGCACCGAAGAAGGCCGCAAAATTCGCGAGGCGTTCGTCGCCGAGAAGGGAAATGTGCTGCTCTCGGCCGATTATTCGCAGATCGAGCTCCGCATCCTCGCGCATATCGCCAATGTCGATGGGCTCAAGCAAGCGTTCAAACAAGGCACGGACATTCATGCGCTAACAGCGAGCCAGGTGTTCGGCGTGCCGGTCGAGGGCATGGACCCGATGGTGAGGCGCAGCGCGAAGGCGATTAATTTCGGCATCATTTATGGCATCAGCCCGTTTGGCCTCGCGCGCCAGATCGGCGTCGATCAGGGCGCCGCGCGCGCCTATATCGAGGCCTATTTCAAACGCTATCCGGGTATCCGCGCCTATATGGACGCGGCCAAGGAGACCGCGCACCGGCAAGGCTATGTCACGACGCTCTATGGCCGGCGCGTGCACCTTGGCGGCATCAATGACAAGAACCCGGCGATGCGTGGCTTCTCGGAGCGCGCCGCGATCAACGCGCCGATCCAAGGCACCGCAGCCGACGTGATCAAGCGGGCGATGAAGCGCATCGAGCCCGCGCTTGAGAAAGCGAAACTAAGCGCGCGCATGCTCTTGCAGGTGCATGACGAGCTGGTCTTCGAAGTGCCAAAGGATGAGGCGAAGGAAACCGCCGCGCTGGTCAAGCGCGTGATGGAGGCGGCGGCCGAGCTTTCCGTGCCGCTCACCGTCGACACCGGGATCGGCGACAGCTGGGCCAGTGCGCATTGAACGCGGCGTTATAAAAACAAAGGATGGGGACGATGGCGAAGATCGAGGCCGAGCGACAGGGTGACCCCGGCTGGTGGCGCGACTTCAAGGGTTATGGCCGCGCTCTGCCCGAGGCGCGCTGGCCGGGAGGCGCGCGCATCTGCATCAATCTCAATCTGAACTACGAAGGCGGCGGCGAGCGTAATGTGCTTGAGGGCGACGCGACGTCAGAAAATCTGCTGACCGACATCGGCTTCCCGGCGGTTGAGGGTGCGCGCAGCGTGCACGCCGAGGGCACGTTTGAATATGGCACGCGGGCCGGCGTCTGGCGTTGCCTGAGGACATTCGATAAATTCGACGTCAAGGTGAGCGTGCTCGGCGTGGTGCAGGCGCTGTTGCGCAACCCCGAGGTCGCGCAGGCCTTCACCGAGGCGGAGCATGAGATCGTCAGCCATGGCTGGCGTTGGATCGATTATCAATCCATGCCCGAGGCCGAGGAACGCGAGCATATCGCGCGCGCCATCCACGGCATCAGGCGCCTGACCGGGGCCGCGCCCCAAGGCTGGATGACCGGGCGGCCCGGCCCGAATACGCGCCGGCTTCATGTCGAGGCCGGCGGTTTTCTCTACGACCGTGACGCGCTGAATGACGAGCTGCCCTATTGGGTGGCGGTGGCGGGGACGCCGCATTTGGTGATCCCCTATTCCTATGAGACCAACGACAACCGCTTCGATGAGAATCGCGGCTTCAAGACCGCCGATGATTTTTTCGTTTACATGAAAGACGCGTTCGACGTGCTCTATGACGAGGGCGCGGAGCGGCCGAGGCTGTTATCGATCGGCCTGCATGATCGCGTGATCGGCCGGCCGGCGCGCATGGCGGGGCTTATTCGCTTCCTCGATTATGCGCGCGGCAAAGACCGCGTCTGGTTCGCGCGCGGCATCGACATCGCCGAACATTGGCGGAAAGAGCATCCTTTTAAGGGCTGAACGACGGCGGAATCGTGGCCGGTCAGCGCGACGGGATCACGAGGCTTGACAAATGGGAATATTCCTATTATATAGAAGCCGTCGATCAACTTCGAGAGGCGCGCCATGAATAGAGATTTCGACCGGACAGCAGAGCATGAGGGCCCCTATACCATATCTAGCGACGTATTTCTACGGGTCGAAAGCCGGCTATGGAGAAACGAAGATAAAATCGAATACATGTACAAATATAAAAAGGGAAATATCACAGTTGTGATTGGTTTTCTTCTGCCAAATAGGGAAACGGCGGCCAGGTATTTCTGGAGGGACCGGAAAACCCTACGGACTGTCACCAAGGATTTTGTCCGGAGCCAATGGGATCTGATATCAACAAAGCCGAAGGGATTTTCAGCGCCATATTACAAGAAATTCACAAGCATCGAACTTTCATACGCAACGATTCGGTCAGAGTTTCTGAAAACGCTAGGCCAGGTCCATGACAAGTTGCGCGATATTTTTGTTACGGCGGACTTCGATACATTCCCGCCTCCGGTCCAGGAAGCCCTGCTCGACCTAGCGTGGAATACCGCGACGCATGACTTCGAGGGCGAATGGCCCGAACTTACCAAAGCGGCCAAGCGATGGGATTGGTTCGAGGCGGCTCGCCAGTCGCATAGAGATTCCGACGACGTGCCCGAGTGGCGCAATACCGAAACCAAGGAGTTAATTCTGCAAGGAATCGATTTCGACCGAAAGCCGTGACTAGACTTCACCTGTCCGTGCAGCACTTCTTCGTTCAGATATAAGGAGGGGGCGTTGTCTCCTCGATCCTTGGGCTCGCACCATCCGCCCTCGCAGCCGGAAATTTAAGGCGGTCCGCAGCGAGTGAGGTAATCAAACGGCGCATGATCGGCGCGAACCAACACGGCGGACTCTGTTTCACGCGTTAGGATCATGACGCTGGAGCCCTTGAGCATGAAGACATCCTCCAGCCCGTCGCCGTTGAAATCGGCCCACGCCAGAATTTCGATACCGACACGCCAATCGCCGTCGATCCCGAAGGAGTACCAAACGTAGTTCGGCAAAACTCTCTCCGCGAGGCGGATCTCGTTTGATGTGATATCAAGTAGCCCCGGTGAGTATTCGCTCCAGAACTCCTCGCGGATCTGTCGGTGGAACGCCCGCCAAGACAAACCATCGCGCTCCGCGACGTTGAGGCGCTCTGCTATCCCTCGACAGCCGGAATTCTCACCATCCCACATATCGAGTTCGATGTCGGGCGGAAGGATGTTCGGTGTTTCTTCATCAAGCTTTAAATCAGCGACGAAGGAGCGTGTGGCTGGTTTAGCGGTTTGTAGTTTCGACAATAGCGAGCACAAGACATTGGTCCATTTCGCCGTGCTGAAATCGTAGTCGGAACCTGAACTGCCGTAGCCCTCCAAGTAGGCCGGCAAAAATTCCCGACAGCTATCAACATGCTTGCTTTCGTTCTGCCGACGCGCGCGGTCATAACGGAACAATTCGAGGTCTAAGCCGGGCTCAGCCAGAAGCTTCTCAACTTGGCCCAGCGATTCGAGTTCGACGCGCTCGGTCCAGCGGATCGGAAAATCCGCAGCCTCCACGCCGCTGCATCGCGCGATGAGAGCGAAGCCCAGAGCGGCCAAACGGACCATCATTTCGGATTCCTCTTCGTCGCCAATTCGGCCAATGCCTCCTTCCCGTCATGTTAGCGCTCGGCCCACGCCGCGCCGAGCGGGAACGTGGGCAGCGCAGAAAAAACTGTGACCGCCCTTTCCGAACGGGACGGCAAGGACTAGTCTTCTTATATTAGGAGCTCTTAGGCGCCGGTGCGGCGCCGTTTGAGGCCGCCCGGCTACTGAAGGCTTAAGGCCCTGGCACCCTTTGGGTGCCCCAGCCACGGGAGGCGGCCCAATGATCGTCAGTCAGATCCTCAAGGCCAAAGGAAGCGACGTCACCACGATCGGCCCCAACGCAAGCCTCGCCGAGGCGGCCACCAAAATTGCGCGGGCGCGGATTGGCGCGTTGGTGGTGAGCGAGGACGATGTTGAGATTCTCGGCATTATATCCGAACGCGATATTGTGCAGGCCATCGCGGTTTCACGCGGTCATGCGCTCGAGCTGCAAGTTGCGACCGTGATGTCGCACAAGGTGGCAACCTGCACGCCCGTCGATTCCCTTGAATCGCTGATGCGCGAGATGACGGCGCGCCGCGTGCGTCATTTGCCTGTGGTGAAGGACGGGCAGCTCGCCGGCATTGTTTCGATCGGCGATGTGGTCAAGCACCGGCTCGAAGAGCTTGAGCGTGAACGCGCCATGCTGGTCGATTATGTGGCGAGCGGCTGAGCGGGCTTTTCGCTAGGACGTTCCGGTTCGATCAGACGGCGGACTTCGTCGCGGCAGGCGTTCAGCATGGCCGTGGCCAGATTTTCGTCGGCTCCGCCGGCTTGAGCCAGAATGGCGCCGCCAATGGTGAGCGCCGTTGCCGCCAGAGCCCGCGGATCGTGTTCCTTTGGATTTTTCAGGCTGCGCGACAGCTCTTGGCTCAGGCGATCGAGCGCCTCAGCAAAGGCCTCGCGCGCCGCTTGTGGGCCGCGCCCGATCTCGGTCGACAACGCCGCCATGGTGCAGCGCCGGGCGACGATGTCGCGGTTTTCAGGGCCGAGATAAAAATCAAGAATGGTCTGTGCGCCGGCCGCCAACGCCTCGGGCGTCGTGCCGTCGCGCCGTTCGAGCAGGCGAATGAGATGATTGTCGGTCCGCACGATCGCGGCCAATAGCGCCGCCTTGGAACGAAAATGGTGGTAGAAGCCGCCGCGCGTTAATCCGGCTTCAGCCATCACGGCATCGATGCTGGTCGCCTTGTAGCCATCGCCGCGAAACAGGCGGCCAGCGGCCACCAGAATTTGATTTCGCGTGCAGGTCTTGTGGTCCGGCGCGTAACGCACGTTGCTCGCCTCATTGCCCGCCGAACCATGGCGTCATAAGATGATGCTTACCATAGAAAAACCGGGTGAACGGATGATGTACCCACCGGTCGAGCTTATTCAATTTCGCTATTCGCCCTATAACGAAAAGGTGCGCTGGGCGCTTGATCTCAAGGGCGTGGCGCACCAGCGGACTAGTCTATTGCCGGGCCCGCATATTCCAAAAGTGCGCGCCCTGACCGGACAAAGCGCCACGCCGGTTTTGCGCCATGGGCAGGAAACGATTTTCGGCTCGACCCGCATCGTAGAGCGGCTCGACGAGCTTTACCCCGAGAACCGTTTGATCCCCGACGATCCGGAGGAGCGCGCGCAAGTCTATGCCATCACGACCCGCTTCGATGAGGATTTAACGCCGCGCGGGCGGCGCGTGGTGTTGGACGCTATCTTGAGCGAGCTTGGCTATTTCACGCAGGTTTTCGGCGGTGACCGGCCAGGCTGGCAGCGCCTGCTCTATCGCTCAATGCTGCCCTTGGCCCAAGGCCTGGTCCGCCGTGGCAATGGCATTGGCGGGCCCGAAACCATCGAGGATGGTTTGGCGAGCTGCACCGAAGCGCTTGATTTCGTGGTGCGCGAGGCAAGCCAGACCGGCTATTTGGTTGGTGGGCGGTTCACCTTGGCCGATGTCACCGCGGCGGCGAGCCTTGCCGCACTGATCGACCCGCCGCACCCCGATATGGAACGGCCGACGCCGCGCCCGCCAAAGCTCGAGGCCTTGCGGGCGCGCTGTCAAAACCATGAAGGCGCCGCCTGGGCGCGCGAGATCTATCGCAAGCACAGGCCGGGTACGCGCCAGGGTTGAGCGCGGTGGCGGCCTAGGCCCCTGTTGGAAAAGCTCAGCACGGGGGCCGGTGAGATTTAGTTATTGTCGGTGATCCCGTGCGACTACGCCGCCTTGGGTGCCGCCGCCCTCACCTCGTCGCCGACATGGCTTTCGAACTGCACGAAGTTCTTGTGGAAGCGGCCGACCAGATCGCGCGCCTGCGAATCATAGGCGCTCTTGTCGCGCCAGGTGCCGCGCGGGTTCAACACCTCGTTCGGCACGCCGGGGCAGGATTGCGGCACGGCGAGACCGAATAGATTGTCGCGCGAGAGCGGCACTTTTTCGAGCTCGCCATCGAGTGCGGCGCGCAATAGGGCGCGGGTATAGGCGATGCGCATGCGCTCGCCGGTGCCGAAGGCGCCGCCGGTCCAGCCGGTGTTGACCAGCCAGCACGATGCGCCGGTCTGCTCGATGCGCTCGCGCAGCATGCGGGCATAGACCGAGGGATGGCGCGGCATGAAGGGCGCCCCGAAACAGGTCGAGAACGTCGCTTGCGGCTCCTTGCCCAGGCCCTTTTCGGTGCCCGCGACCTTGGCCGTGTAGCCGGAGAGAAAATGATACATCGCTTGCGCGGGTGAGAGTTTGGCGATGGGCGGCAGCACGCCAAAGGCATCGGCGGTCAGCATGATGACGTTCTTGGGGTGCCCCGCGATGCCTTCGAGCGAGGCGTTCGGGATGAAGGAGAGCGGATAGGCGCCGCGCGTATTTTCGGTGAGGCTCGCGTCATCGAGATCGAGATCGCGCGTCACCGGGTCCATCACCACATTTTCGAGCACGGTGCCGAACATGCGGGTGGTGGCGTGGATCTCGGGCTCGGCTTCTTGCGACAGGCGAATCACCTTGGCGTAGCAACCGCCCTCGAAATTGAACAGGCCGTTGGTACTCCAGCCATGCTCGTCATCGCCGATCAGGGTGCGATGCGGATCGGCCGAGAGCGTGGTTTTGCCGGTGCCGGAGAGGCCGAAAAAGATCGCGGCATCGCCCTTCGGCCCGACATTGACCGAGCAGTGCATGGGCAGCACGCTTTTGGCTGGCAGCAGAAAATTGAGAATGGTGAAGACCGATTTTTTGCATTCGCCGGCATAGGACGTACCGCCGATCAGCACGAGCCGCTGGGTGAAATCGACCAAGATGACGGTCGGTGAATTGACGCCATCGGTCTTGGGGTCGGCCTGAAAGCCGGGGGCCTGGATGATCGTGAATTCCGGCCGGTGGGAGGCCAACTCAGCGGGCTTGGGCTGGATGAACAGATTGCGCGCGAAGAGGTTATGCCAGGCGAGCTCGTTGATCACGCGGACCGGCAGACGGTGCGTCGGATCGGCGCCGCCAAAACAATCGAGCACGAAGAGTTCGCGGCTCTTTAGATAGTCGAACAGGCGCGTCTTGATCGATTCGAACCGCGCACTCTCGATCGGCCGATTGACGTTGCCCCACCAGACCGTCGATTCGGTGGTGGCGTCGCGCACGATGAATTTGTCATTGGGCGAACGGCCGGTGTGCGTGCCGGTGCGCGCCACAAGCGGGCCGCCGGCCGCGATCTCACCCTCGCCGCGCCGGAGCGCGTGTTCATACAGCGCCGCGGGCGAAAGGTTCCAGTGCGCCGTCGCACTTAACCCATGGCCGAGGGCCATGGGTCCGTCGTGGCGCTTAAGTGATGCTGCGTGCGTCATCGCGTCGACCAACCCTGTGTCAGGAAAAGTGGGCGGCGCTCGCATGGCTTCCGCCCGGAGCGCCGCGAATTTGTGTCCCCGCAATACAACACCGCCCTCGGCCCGGTTTCAAGCGTTCAACCAGAGCCCGCTTCCGGCGCGCCGCGCGCCCGCGCGGCCAACGCCGCCAAGGTCGTGTGTGCTTCGGCGGGGCTCCGAATCGGCTGATCGAAATCGAGCCGGGCGCGCCCGCCTTCCACTGTCAAATCGAGCCCATCGGGGTCGATCCCCGATAGCCGCCAACCCGCTTCGGGGCGCGCTAAGAGGCGCTGGGCATAGAGCGTCAGCGTTGCGGCGTGGTCATTGTTCATATGCGCGAGGATGGTCGGCTCGGCCTCGATCAGGGCCGCGATCTTGCCGCCATCGAGCAAGAATTGATTGGCGTCGAGCCACGCGATCCGCCCAAAGCCGGCGACCAGAAGGGCGCGACGGGGGGCGATGCGGACGAGCGCGAAATCCTTGAAGTCGGCATAGACGGCGGCGGCAGGGTGACGGGCCAGAAAGCGGGCGCGCTGATGTGACGCAGGCGCGGCCTCGGCCTGCCCGAGCACGGTCAACCGCGCGCCTTCGAGCGGGTCCGCCAAGCCGGCCGTGCCATCGAATAGAAGCGAGACCCGCGCATCGGCGGCGATATTGCGCGTGTGCTCGGCCAGGTTCGAAATCAAGAGTAGCGGCGCGCCATCATGGTCGGCAGCAACCAAAACAAGCGAGGCAAAGGCATAGCCTTCGCCCGGGCTGGCCGGCCGGCCGGCGGTAGCCAAACTCGCCGACACGCCTTGCCGAATCAGGCGGCGCGCCGTTTGGCCGAAATCGACCGACCCTTCGGATGCCACAGCGTCCCTC
Source organism: Rhizobium sp. Q54 (assembly GCA_945902735.1). GTDB lineage: Bacteria > Pseudomonadota > Alphaproteobacteria > UBA828 > UBA828 > SHWC01. Next base: position 8,627 of record CAMDNF010000012.1, read on the forward strand.
TCATTCGGTTATTTGGCTGCCCTCATATGACCGGTTTTTCCCCGCCGGCCAAGGGACCCGCGGCGCGGGTGGCAATTCCCGGGATCAGGCCTTAAACTTGGGCGCAGACACCCATCAACCGCCCGGCGCCCGCCTTGGCCGCCGGGGAGCGGAGCGTGATGCCGCAGACCATTGCGCTGATCGATGACGACCAAAACATTCTGACCTCGGTGTCGATCGCGCTCGAGGCCGAGGGTTTTGTCGTGCGGGCCTCGAGCGACCCGGAAAAGGGGCTCAAGGATCTGCTCGCCAAGCCACCGGATGTTGCCGTCATCGATATCAAAATGCCGCGTCTGGATGGGATGGAGCTGTTGCGCCAGCTGCGCCGCCATAGCCAGGTGCCGGTGATTTTTCTGACCTCGAAGGTTGAGGAGGCCGACCAGATCGAAGGTTTGCGCCTGGGTGCGGACGATTACATCACCAAGCCGTTTTCGGTGCGCTTGTTGATCGAGCGCGTCAAGGCGGTGATCCGGCGCAATTCGGAAGCGCGGAGCGCGGTCGAGAGCGGCGCTGCGGCGGCGGAACCCATGATCGTGCGCGGCGATCTTTTACTCGACCCGACGCGTCATTTGATTACCTGGCGGGGTGAATCGATCGTGTTGACCGTAACCGAATTCCTGTTGTTGAAGTCACTCGCCCTCCGGCCTGGCCATGTAAAAAGCCGCGACCAGCTCATGGACACGGCCTATGACGGCGAAACGTTCGTCGATGACCGCACGATCGACAGCCACATCAAACGCATTCGCAAGAAATTCAAGAGCGTCGACCCGTCCTTTGCCCATATCGAGACGCTCTATGGCGTTGGATATCGTTTCGTCCAGCCCTGACCCCGGGAACAGCGCGCGCGAGGCGGCTGCGGGCCGCCCGAGCCAGCACGGCAAAAACCAGCTGGTCGTCGCAAAGGATGCGCCGGCAAAGTTGGCGACGCCGCTGCAGGCCCGGCGCCGACCTTGGGTTTCGCTCACCGCGCGTATTCTGGCCATCAATGTGTTGGCACTGGCCATTTTGCTCGGCGGATTTTTCTACCTCGACCGGTATCAACGGGGCCTGTTCGAACAAAAAGTTTCAGCGCTCAAGCTTGAAGCGGGCCTGATCGCGACCGCATTGACCGCCGATGCGGCGTTCGATGAAACCGGCACGCGGAGCAAGCGCGGCCGCCTTAACATCGAAGCTTTGCTGAGCCGCCTCGCTTTGCCGTTCGATCAACGCGTGCGCGTTTTCGACACGCGCGGGCGACTTCTGGTGGATTCGCAACGCCTGCCTGGCGCCCGTGTGCAAACCACCGAATTGCCGCCGCCGGCCAGCGAAGGCTTTTTCAACCGCGCCGCCGTTGCAATCTATGATTGGATCGTGCGCGATTTGCCGCCGCGCACGCGCATGCCGCGCATTGTCGAAGGCAAGGGGTCCCTCGCGGTTTCGGACGCTACTGTCCGCCGGGCGCTTACCGGCGAGACCACGAGCCTGGTCAGCGAAACAGATGATGGCTCGCTCGCGGTTCTAGTCGCCGTGCCGATCCAGGCGCTGAAGCGAATCGAAGGCGCGTTATTGATTTCGGCTAGCGCCGACGACATCGAGATCAGCGTTCGTGAAACGCGCTTCGCCGTGTTGGAAGCCTTCGGGATCGCGGTTATGATAACCGTGCTGCTTTCACTCTATTTGGCGGGCACGATCACGCGCCCGGTGCGCCGACTTGCCGAGGCGGCCGCGCGGGTGCGTGGCGCGCATGGTGAAAAACCTCAAATTCCCGATTTCACGCGGCGACGGGACGAGATCGGCGGGCTATCCGCGGCGCTGCGCGATATGACGGATGCGCTTTGGCAAAGGCTGGACGCGATCGAGCGCTTTGCCGCCGAAGTGGCGCACGAAATTCGTAATCCCTTAAGTTCGGTGCGGAGCGCGGTCGAGACCGCCATACGAATCAATGACGATGAAAAGCGCCGGCAGCTTCTCGAGATCGTGATCGACGATGTCAAGCGGCTCGATCGCCTGCTCAGCGAAATTTCGGCGGCGTCGCGCCTTGATTCCGAATTGTCGCTTACCGAGCTTGAAGCGGTCGATCTGTCCGAGCTTCTCGCGCGTCATGTCAGTTTCGACAAGGAATTGCATGGGGGCACGCTGAGCCTTGCACCGCTTAAGCTTGAGATCACAAGCAACGGTCCATTCCATGTCGCCGCAGTCGAAGATCGCCTCACGCAAGTTGTGCAAAACCTGGTCAATAACGCGCGTTCATTCAGCCCGGCGAGCAGCAAAGTGACGATCAGATTGATACGCGAGGGCAAACTCATTCGCTTCGAGGTTGAAGACGAGGGACCCGGCGTGCCCGAGGCGCTCCGCGAACGCATTTTCGAGCGCTTCTATTCGGCCCGACCGGAAGGCGAGAAATTCGGCACGCATGCCGGTCTTGGCCTCAGTATCTCGCGCCAGATCGTCGAAGCGTTCGGCGGTCAATTGACTTGCCACACGGGGCGCTCGGGTCGGGGTGCGTGTTTCGTGGTGACGTTATACCCCGCGTCGACGGGAGGCTGAGGACATGGGCGCGCCATTCGGTTTTCATCGATGGCTGGCAATCGCGGCGGTCATGGCCGGCGTCGCTCTGCCCGCCCATGGCGAGACCGATGTGGCCGGGCCCGCGCCCTCGCTCGCCTTTCCGGTCGATTGCAAACTAAGCGACACATGTTTCATTCAATTCCATGTCGATCTCGCCCCGGGACCCGAGATCGGAGACTATAAATGCGCGCGGCTCACCTATGACGGCCACAAGGGCACGGATATTCGCCTGCCGGACTACCCCTCAATGCGCGCCGGCGTTGCTGTGCTCGCGGCGACTGATGGCGTGGTGCGTGCGATACGCGAAGGTGAACCCGATATAAGTCTCGACGTTCGCGGCATGGACGATCTTGGCGGCAAGGATGCCGGCAACGCGGTTGTCATCGTTCATAGCGAAGGGTGGGAAACCCAATATAGCCACATGATGCGGGGCAGCGTTGTGGTGAAGGCCGGCGATCAGGTCAAACAAGGGCAGGTCCTCGGCAAGATCGGACTTTCAGGGCGCAGCAATTTTCCGCATCTCGATTTTTCTGTGCGACGGAAGGGCGAGATCATCGATCCGTTTCTTGGCGGCGAACCCAATATGAATTGTGAGCGGCTTGGCTCCTCGCTGTGGACCGAGGCGGCGCGCGCGATCATGCCCTATCAACCGGGCGGCGTGTTGTTGGCCGGCTTCGCTAGCGTGGAGCCCGATAAGACCGCGGTGCGCGACGGTGCCAGCCGCGCGTTGACTTTCACCAGCGATGCACCACTGCTTGTGTTCTATACGGACGTCTATGGCATTCTCGCTGGCGATCGCGAGACGCTTATCATTACGGCGCCCGATGGCCGCGAATTCGCACGGCACGAAGGCGTGCTCGAGACCGACATGCCGCAGCGATTTACCTATGCGCGAAAGAAGCGCCCACGCCAAGGCTGGCAATCAGGCCTTTATCGCGGCGAATATCGTCTGACGCGTATTGTCGGCGGTGAAACGCGCGTGATCGCCACCACCACTCGTGAAGCGACGATTAGTGAACGCTGACGGGATCGAGCTCGTATTGGCGGGCCGCCACGAAGGCGAGCTCGCGCGTTGGCGCGACGCAGAGCACGCGACCATCGGCGCCGTGAACGCCATAGCCGTCTTCGCCGTTTAGCTCGGCCTCTTTGATATAGGCGAGCGTCGGGGCACCGAGCGCCAAAAAGGCCTCGGGTTGCAAATTCGTGTGCGTTTCTTTTGCTACATGCTTCATGATTGTGCGCTCCACTCCCACCTCGACGCCTCGACAACGCGTCGCGCGGGTGCTTTTTCGATCCCATCGTGATTGACGTCGAACTTGCGCAGCGCGGGATCAGTAGCGCGGGTAATTTCGGCCTTCAAAAAATTCGCGATCGGCGTTTGTTTGGTGTGCACGTGGCCCTCAATCAGCGCCTTGCGGCCGCGCGGATGATTCTAATTGATGAAATTTGTAGCCAACCGTCCCGACGAGAGCGTCGATCTGATGCTGTTCATTGGCGACCGGGAGGACCAGAAGTCGAAAACAAATGGCGCGGCCAAACAACAAGGCCAAATCCTCGCTGCGCCCGACCGGCTTTGCCGCAGAGATGGCGGCGTGGCACAGGTCCATGGCATCGCCGGCGATATGAGAGGGCAGACTGTCGACACGACGGCCGGTATAGTCATCGCCGATCATGTCGCGAAGCTTGGCACCGAACCGGCTGAACCGATAGGCACCGGGGCCGGGTGTGACGTCGATAACGAAACTGCGGTCGAGCACTTCGGCCTCCGCGCCAGACTCGACGCCTTGCAGCGAGGGCAGAAGCCGGCTTTCGCTTGCCGCCGCCCATTTGTCGAGGAGTCGCCGGCCCATTCGCCGTTCGCTAGAGGTCATATCTGCTCTCGGTTTCGCGCTCTGGTAAAAGCGGGCGCGCCCGTTTGTCTCGGTCGCACCTTTCTCCATCAATTTGTTAATCTCAATTCGTGAAGATACTGTTGATTTGAACCGAGCCGCGCAAGACCGACACCGCCACGACAATGGGCTTCAGCGGGCCCGGGACGGTTCATCGCGCCAGTCCCCCAGGAGACGAGCCAGCCACAGGATGCGGTCGTTCCACCCCTTGATCGGCCGGGCGTTCAGCGCCCTTCTGGTGCTCGGTCTGGCCTGGCCGGTTGGCTTGTTTTTTCAACCCGTTCAGGCGTTTAGCGAATCCGCTCAAATCGCGGCGCTGGGTGGCGATGAGGCGGGCGATGAGGCCGAAATCGGGCGCTATAGCGCGCTGGTGCGCATGATCCAACTCAGGCTCGCCGAGCGTGGCCTCTATCGTGGGCCGGTCGACGGCATTATGTCGGAGGCCACGGGCGAAGCGATTCGCGGCTATCAGCGGCTGGTCAACATTGAAGCCGACGGGCGCCCTTCGACGCCCCTCCTCGCGCGGCTCAATTCGACCGAGGGCGCGGCCAAGGAGCTGCTCGACAAACTCGACGCCGCGCGTAAAGCGCAAATCGAAGATGCGCGGGCCGCGTTGATCCGGGAGTTCGGACCGGATTGGGCAACGCCCCGAACGAATGTGGGCACCGCGCCACGGGCTCTTGATGCCGATGCCTGCTTCACGACACCCGAGCCCGCCTGCCTGATCCAGCTCGCGCTTGCCAGTGCCGCGCGGATCGAGAAACCGGATTTGCGTGATTGGGCGCTCAGCCACGTGGTTGAAGCGCAGGCGCGCGCCGGGTTGAAGGCCGAGGCGATCGAAACAGCGCGGACTATTGCCGACCCCCGCTCGGTGATCGCCGCGGTCGGCGCGATTGCGGTGGCCTTAGCGCGCAGCGGCGAAACCGAAGAGGCCACCAAATTTGCCGAGCGGGTGCCGGATCAGACCTTGCGCGACAAAGCCTTGCGCGCGGTGGCCGAAGGCCAGGTGATTGGCGGCAATCCGGCGGCGGCGGCGGCGACCGCGTCACGTATCAAGTCAGCGGCCGAACGCGTGCCGGCGTTGCTCGCGGCGGCGCGCGGCCTCGCGGCCGCCAACCAAACCGACGCCGCGAACCGCTTGCTCCGCGAAGCCGGCGTGTTGCTCGCGACGCTCAAGACCGGTGCCATGCGCGATTTCGCGACCGGCGAGTTCGCCGTGTTGGAGGCCGAGTTCCACCAAGTGGCGCAGGGCAAGACAACGGCGATCGGCATTGCCGACAAAACCGAACGGACGCGTGCACTGGCCGAAATCGCGGTGGTTGAGGCACGCAGCGGCGCCAGCACCGACGCCATGGCAACCTTCAAGAGCGCGCAGGATACGCTGACCTACTCGGTCGACCGTCCCGATTGCCAACATGCTGATGCCCGCCTCGCGATTGCCGGCGCCTCGCTCGGCAATCATGACGGCGCCATGCGGGTGGTGCGCACGCTTCGGCCGGGCTATACGCAATCCTTCGCGCATCGCGAAGTTGCGATCGCCACCGCGCGCGCCGGCGCCCCTGACAAAGCCGAACAGATCGCCCTCTCGATCCCGCAACCGCGCATTCGCCTTGAGGCGATGATTGGCATTGTCGAGGCACGCCGCGCATCGGGCGATATTGCCGGCGCGCTTGAAACCGAAGAGCGTGCCGTCGCCTTGGTTCATAGCTTGGAAAACCCGATCGAGCGCGCGTTCGCCCTGATCGATCTGGCGATGCTTGCCGCGCGCGCCGGCAGCATCGAAAATGCAAACAGCGCGCTCAAAGAAGCGACCGCGATTGCGCGCACGCTTGACGACTCGTTCGGCCGCACGCGTTCGCTTAGCCGCATAGCGACGGCGCTCGCGGGCTTGCGCGGCGGCTGAAACTTGCGCCTACTCCCGTCACGATGATCCGAAACATTCTTGCCGGCCTTCGATCGCGCCGACCGCGCGGCGTGCTCGAAGGCGCGCTTTTGATGGTATTTAGCTGCGCCTGCTTCGCCGCGATGTCGGCCCTCATTCGTTATCTTTCGGCTAATATCTCATCGTTCGAAATCGCGTTCTTTCGCAATGCGGTTGGGCTGATCGCGGTGCTGCCGTGGGTCGCCCATGTCGGTTTGGGCAGTTTCCGAACGCAAAAATTCAAGCTCTATTTGTCGCGCGGCTCGATTGGCGTGATCGCGATGTGGATGTGGTATGCCGCGCTCGGCATGATGCCGCTTGCCGAGGCGATCACGCTCAACTTCACGGTCGCGCTCTGGATGATTCCGGTCGCGATCGTGCTCTTGAAAGAGCGCATCGGGCCAAGGCGCTGGGCGGCGACGGCGGTCGGGTTCGCCGGCGTTTTGATCGTGCTGCAGCCCGGCGCGGAGGCGTTCAGCCTCGGCGGCCTGCTCGCGATCGCCTCCGCGCTGTTGTTCGCGCTCTCGATGTGCATCATCAAGCTGCTCTCGAAAACCGAGACGCCAACCCAGATTGTTTTCTACATGAATTTGATCATGACGCCGCTCTCGCTCGGCCCAGCGATCGTGTTTTGGAGCAATCCGAGTTGGACGGAACTGGGGCTGTTGACCGCGATCGGGTTGATCGCGCTGGCCGGTCATTTTTCGATGGCGCGCGCGCTCTCTCTGGCGGAGGCCAGCGCGCTCATGCCGCTCGATTATACCCGCCTGCCGTTCGCGATTTTGATCGGCTATTTCGCCTTCGGCGAATTCCCGGGCGTTTGGACCTGGGTGGGCGGCGCGATTATTATCGGCAGCGCGCTCTATATCGCGCGCCGCGAGATGCGCGTGCGCAAGGCGCCGCTCCTGCCGCCGAGCGCCGGCGCGGTGCCTTGACCCTTCGCGTCTCGGCACCCTTTCTGCTATAGAGCGCCGCCATACAGAGGAGGCGGCGTCATGGAGATCAAGGGACATAGCGCGATCATCACCGGCGGTGGCTCAGGCCTCGGCGCGGCGACCGCCCGGGAGCTTGCCAAAGCGGGCGCCAAGATCGGCATCATCGATTTGAATGGCGAGCATGCGCGAAAAATCGCGAGCGAACTTGGTGGCGCGGCCGCCGAAGCCGATGTGACCAATGCGGGCAGCCTCGAAGCCGCCTATGAAAGCCTCCGCAAGGCGATCGGCCCGGCGCGCATTCTGGTCGCCTGCGCCGGTGTCGCCACGGGGGCCAAGCTGATCGGCAAGGACGGCAAGGCAACGCCGCTCGACGCCTTCAGGCGCACCATCGAGATCAATCTGATGGGCACGATCAATGCCATGCGCCTAACCGCCGCCGACGCCGCGGCGCTGCCGCCGCTCGACGACGGCGAACGCGGCGTGATGATCGGCACCGCGTCGGTCGCCGCGTTCGAGGGCCAGGTTGGCCAATGCGCCTATTCGGCCTCGAAGGGCGCGATCGTTTCGATCACCCTGACGCTGGCCCGCGAACTGGCGCGCGAAGGCATTCGGGTCAATGCGATTTCGCCCGGACTGATGGATACGCCGATGTTGTCCGGTCTGCCCGACCCGGTGCGCGAAGCCCTGGTCGCGACGACGCTCTACCCCAAGCGGCTTGGCAAGCCCGAGGAATATGCCTCGCTCGCGCGACATATTGTCGAGAACCGTTTTTTGAACGGTTCGGTGATCCGCTTCGACGGCGCGCTCCGCATGGCGCCGCGCTGAGAGGCAGAAGCCTCAGAAAAGCTCAAACGGCCGCCACCCCGAAACGACTCTCTCCGTTCGTCATGGCCCGGCGCAGCGTAGCGAAGACCGGGCCATCCATGGCGAAGCGGGCGCTGTTGGTGCGCGGTAATCCCAGATCGTGCCACAGACCGATCCGGCCTTCGCAGCCGAAGCGGCTGCTTCGGCGGAGTAGGCTGGATGGCCCGGTCGAGCCGGGCCATGACGATTTATTTGGGTATAGGGGGCGGCGACAAACCCCTCGACCTTCGACGCTGCGCTCCGCATGGCGCCGCGCTGAGACAGAATCAGCGGTCCTTCGATGGCGCGATCTCGTCCATCGCGTGGGCGAGCTTGATGTCGCGTTCGCTCAAACCGTTGACATCGTGGCTCGCCAGCGTGACTTCGACCCGATTGTAGACATTGAACCATTCGGGATGATGGTTCATGCGCTCGGCGATCAAGGCAACACGGGTCATGAAGCCGAACGCGGCGTTGAAGTTTTCGAAATGAAAGGTCTTGCGGATGGCCTCGCGGTCATCGGCCATGACCCAACCGCGTAGCTCATGCAAATGATGGTTGATCTCAGGTGTCGAGAGCTTGCCCGCCATGCTTACGTCCTCCTCGGCTGATGCTCGACCGGGCGCGACCGACGCCCTAGACTTCGATCAAGACTAATCCATCGCTAAGGGCGGCGCCATTCATGACCAAAGCCAATGACAAAGCGCCCAACGCCGCCGAGATCGAGCTGATCGCCGAGCGCGCCTATCGGCGCATCCCCGAGCGCCTGCGCAAACGGGTCGACGCCGTGGTGATCCGCATCGAGGAATTTCCCGATGACGAGATCATCGCGGAGATGGAGCTCGACACCGAATATGATTTGCTCGGGCTCTATTCCGGCGTCTCACTCGATGAAAAAAGCTTTGCCGACGCGCCGCAGAACGTCGACATGATTTTTCTCTATCGCCGGCCGATGCTCGACTATTGGGCGGAGAGCGGCGATACGCTCGACGAGGTTGTGCGCCATGTATTGATTCACGAGATCGGCCATCATTTCGGCCTATCGGACGAGGAAATGGAGCGCATCGAGAATGAGAATTGAAACGGGCGCTCATTCGTCAGGACTTAGACGCTCGTCATCCGCGTCCCCCTCGACCTCATAGTCATAGCCGCCGCGCAAGGGATAACTCGCCTCGATCGAATAGACCGAGCCATCGCGCCCGAGACGGCTTGAATAGAGATGAAACGCCTCGATGGGAAAGGGCGGTTCGCTAAAGAGGGCGTTGCGCGCGAGAAAAGCCTGCACCCGATCGAGCGGCGCGTTGTTGAGCCGCGCCAAGGTAATGTGGGCCGAGAATTTACGCGGCTCGGGCGCGATATCGGCGCGCACCACCGCGCTTTCGATCCGCGCCTGCAGAAGATTCAACGCCGGGTTGGGCCGCACGCCAGCCCAAAGCACACGCGGCACCCCGCGCGGTGGATAGTGCCCGACGCCCGACAGCGCGAGTTCGAACGCCGAGGCCTCGACATGGCCGAGCGACTGCACCACATCGTCAAAGGTAGCGCGATCGACCTCGCCGATGAAGCGAAGCGTGAGGTGGAGCTGATCGTAATTCACCCAGCGCGCGCCGGGCACGCCGTCGGACAGATCGAGCAGCGCGTCGGTGATGCGCGGCGGCAGAGCGAGCGCGACGAATAGCCGGGTCATGAGCCCGCCTTCATGGCCTTTTCGACCACGGGGCCGATTCGCCGGACGATCTCGGCGACGCCTTCGGCGGTGGGATGAATGCCGTCCGGCTGATTTAGTGAAGGCATGGCCGCGACGCCGTCGAGGAAGAAGGGATAGAGCGGTACGCCGTGCTTGGCCGCGAGGCGCACGAAGACCGCCTCGAATGCGCTCGCATAGTCCGCCCCAAGATTGGGCGGCACGCGCATACCGCAGAGCAACGCGGCGATGCCGGCTGCGCGGAGCCGCGTAAGAATCTGATCAAGGTTCGCCTCCATCGCCTCGACCGGCAGCCCGCGCAGGCCATCATTGGCGCCGAGCTCGACGATCACGAAGTCGGGCTTGTCGGCAAGCGCCCAATCGAGGCGCGCGAGCCCGCCCGCGCTGGTATCGCCCGAGACGCCGGCATTGATGACGCGCCACTCATGGCCGCGCGCGCGCAAATAGGCTTCGAGTTGCGCGGGAAACGCGGATTCCTCCGGCAAGCCGAAGCCGGCCGTCAGGCTATCGCCAAGGGCCACGATGGTTCGAGCTTCCGCCAAAGCGGGCCGCCCCGACAGGCCAAGCCCGATGGCGACGAGCAGCAGCGCGAACAGGGGTTTGATAATCACGCCGCGCCACGCCATGTAATGGGCCATGTCTGAACCCGTCATCGAACTGACCGGCGTATCGCTGACCTTGAGCAGCCTCGCTGGGCCCGTGCTGATCCTGCGCGGAATTGATTTCAGCGTAAAGCGCGGCGAAGCAGTCGCGGTGCTTGGGCCGTCGGGCGCCGGCAAATCGACCCTGCTCGCGGTGATCGCCGGGCTCGAGCGACCCGATCAGGGCCGGGTCAAGGTGGCGGGCGAGGATTTTTCGCCGCTTGGCGAGGACGGGCTCGCGTTGGTACGCCGGCGCGCCATTGGCATCGTGTTCCAATCGTTCCATTTGATCCCAACCATGACCGCGCTCGAAAATGTCGCGGTGCCGCTCGAACTCGCCGGTCGACGCGATGCCTTCCCCGCGGCGCGCGCGGCGCTTGAGGCGGTCGGGCTCGGTCATCGCCTGCGCCACTTTCCGAGCCAGCTTTCGGGCGGCGAACAGCAGCGCACGGCGCTGGCGCGCGCCTTCGCGCCCCGTCCGGCCGTGCTGCTGGCCGACGAACCGACCGGCAATCTCGACCGCGCGACCGGCGCGCAGATCGTCGATCTCATGTTCGGCCTACGCCAGGACTCGGCGACCACGCTCGTGCTGGTGACCCACGATCCGGCGATCGCGTCGCGCTGCGATCGTATCGTGCGCATCGCCGAAGGCCGCATCGTCGATGCGTGACATCGAATCGTTCCGCGCGTCGAACTCGGCCTCACCCTTCGACAAGCTCAGGATGAGGCCTCTTCCCTACCCTCATGCTGAGCCTGTCGACCTGCCTGCGCGAAGCCCCCCGCCTTCGCCCGCCCGGCTTCGGCGGGCAGGAAAGCGGCTTCGCTTCGGCGGAGGCAGGAGCATGAAGGTTATTCCGCGATGATTTCATTGCCTCAGACAATGCGCTTCGCCGCGCGTGAGCTACGCGGCGGCTTGCGCGGTTTTCGCGTATTTCTTTTGTGTCTGATCGTCGGCGTCGGCGCGATCGCGGGCGTCGGTTCGTTGATCGCCTCGATGCAAGCCGCGCTGGTGACCGATTCGCGGGCGCTATTGGGTGGCGATCTCGAAATCGAGCTCTATGGGCGTATACTGAGCGAGCCCGAACAAGCGGCGGCGCAGCGTCTCGGCACGACGCTCTCGCAGACCGCGACCATGCGCGCGATGGTTCGTCTGGCCGATGCGGCGAGCGACGCGCGTCCGGTTTTGGTTGAGCTCAAGGCCGTCGATTCCGCTTATCCCCTGGCGGGGACGCTCGATCTCGATCCAGCGATGACCGCGCATGACGCGCTTTCGAACCGTGGCGCGATTGCCGAATCCGGGTTGGTCGCCAGGCTTGGCGCCAAGCTTGGCGACACGCTCAAATTGGGCGGTGCCGAACTCACTTTGCGCGCGATCCTGCGCCAGGAGCCCGACCGCCTGACCGGTGGCATGACGCTCGGGCCACGCCTCATCGTTTCGCTCGAAAGCCTGAAAGATAGCGGCTTGGTCCAGCTCGGCAGCCAAGTTCGCTACCGCTACCGCTTGGCATTGCCGCCAGGCGCCGAGGCCGCGACGGCGCGCGCAGCGCTTGAGGCTGTTTCGCCGAGTGCGGGCTGGCGTCTGCGCGACACCAACGATGCGCATCCCGCGTTGGCGCGTCAGCTCGATCGGCTTGGGCAATTCCTGATGTTGGTCGGCCTCTCGGCCCTGGTGCTGGGCGGTGTCGGCGTCGCGGGCGCGGTGCGCGCCTATCTCGAAAGCCGCATCGCAACCATCGCGACGCTCAAATGCGTGGGCGCGACCAGCCGATTCATTCTTGGCGTCTATTTGCTGGAAGTGTTGATCCTCGCACTGATCGGCATCGCGCTCGGGCTCATGGTCGGTGCGCTGTTGCCGGTCGTGGTCGGCGCGTTGCTGGGTGCCGATGCGCCGGTGCCGCTCGCGCTCGGCCTCTATGGTCGCCCGCTCGGGGTGGCCGCCGGCTTCGGCTTGCTAACGACCTTGGCCTTCGCGCTGTGGCCCTTGGGTCGCGCCGCGCGCATCGCACCCGGTCTCTTGTTCCGTTCGGTCGTCGCACCGACCCTGCCGTCACCTGGCCGCCTCACCATCATCGCATGCGCCGGCGCGGCGGCCGGGCTGATCGCGCTCGCCGTACTGACCGCGCCCGAGCCCCTGATTGCCTTGTGGTTCGCGCTCGGCGCTGGTGCGGCACTCCTCGTCTTTCATTTTCTCGGTCGCGCGCTGGGCGCGCTGGCCAAGCGCGTGCGAAGCCCGGCCGTGCCCTGGCTCAGACTAGGCCTCGCCAATCTCGGGCGGCCTGGTGCGCCGACGCCCGCGGTTGTCACCGCGCTTGGCGGCGCGCTCGCCATATTGCTCGCGATCGCGCTCGTGCAATCGAATCTCGCGCGCGAGCTCAGAGCCGAAGCCGAACGTCCGCACCCGGCGTTCTTTTTCGTCGACATCCAGCCCGACCAGCGCGCGCCGTTCAAAGCGATGATCGAGGCGACCCCAGGCGCGCACGCCCTCAAGGATGTGCCGATGATGCGCGGGCGCATCACACGCATCGCGGGGCAGAAAATCAGCGAGCGCGTGATCGCGCCCGAAGCGCGCTGGACCGTGCAGAGCGACATCGGTGTGACCTATGCGGCGACCATGCCCGACAACGCCATGCTAGTCGCCGGCGACTGGTGGCCGGCCGACCATGAGGGCGAGCCGCTGATCTCGTTCGAGACCGATGCCGCGAAGGGCCTTGGCGTTGGCATTGGCGATACGCTGACCGTGAACCTGCTTGGCCGCGAGGTGACCGGACGCATCGCCAGTTTGCGCGATTTCGACTGGATGGATCTACAGATCAATTTCCTGGTCGTGTTCTCCCCAGGCGTTCTTGAGGCCGCGCCGCAAACCAGGCTCGCGACCGTAATGGCCGACGACACGGCGAGCCTCGCGATCGAGCGCCAGATCGCCTCAGGCTTCCCCAATGTGAGCGCGATCCCGGTCAACGCGATTCTCGACGCGCTGACCGAACTGCTTGGCCGCATCGGTTCAGCGGTGCAAGCCGCCGCCGCGATCGGCCTGTTCGCCGGTCTCGCGGTGCTGGCCGGCGCGGTCGCGGCGGGCGAGCGGACGCGGCGCTATGACGCTGTCGTGCTCAAGGTGCTAGGCGCGCGACGGCGCGAAATCATGCTCGCCTTCTTGGTCGAATATGGTGCGCTGGCCACGGTGACCGCGCTGTTCGCCGCCGCGATCGGCATCGCCGCCGCCTATGGTCTGGTTAGCCACGTGCTCGAGCTCGACTTCGCGCCCTCGGTCGGGCCGATTCTCGGCGTTACCGGCGGCGCGATCGCCATCAGCCTCATTTTTGGCTTCGCCGGCACCTATAGGGCCCTCAGGGCTCGCGCCGCGCCGCTTTTGCGGGAAGGTTAACCTCCCAAATACCTGACCGGGGGGTTGAAAATCCGGTGGTTCCTGCCAATATCCTATGAGCCTGGCCATTCCACGGCACTTTGGGGGTATTTCTCTATGGTGATTCAAACACGTACACGGCCCGTCGGCACGCTCTCTCAGGCCCAGATCGACCAGGGCCTGCGCAGTTACATGCTCAGGGTTTACAATTACATGGCCTCGGGCCTCGCGCTCACCGGCATCGTGGCCTATATCGTGGCGCATACGGGGCTCTATGAGGCGCTGATGACCAGCGGGGCCGGCTTCATCGTGATGCTCGCGCCGCTCGGTATCGTGTTCTTCATGAGCATCAAACTCCAGACCATGAAGGTGTCGACCGCCCAGACGTTGTTTTGGGTGTTCTCGGCTTTGATGGGCGCCTCGCTTGCCTATGTCTTCATGCGGTACACGGACGCCAGTGTGGCGCGCGTGTTCTTCATCACCGCCGGCACCTTCGGCGCGGCGAGCCTGTTCGGCTACACCACCAAACGCGATCTCACCAAGATGGGCTCGTTCCTGTTCATGGGCCTGATCGGCATCATCATCGCGATGGTGGTCAATATCTTCCTTGGCTCCTCGGTGCTCGAATTCGTGATTTCGGCGATCGGCGTGCTTGTGTTTACCGGCCTGACCGCGTTCGACACGCAGCGGATCAAAGAGAGCTATGTCGAGACCGACGGCAGAGAGGCGACGCTCAAGAAGTCGATCTTCGGCGCGCTTGGCCTCTATCTCAACTTCATCAATCTGTTCACCATGCTGCTCAGCCTGACGGGCATGATGGGCGGCTCGCGCGAATAGCCTGCGCGACACAGACGATCAAAGCACCCGGCGGGTCACTCGCCGGGTGCTTTCTTTTGACGGCAAGAGGTCGCTTCGATGCGGTGGTGGGACGGGCTAAGCCACGCCGGTTTTGATGCGCTGCTCGGCGCGGCGGCAATCGCCCAGCGCGCGCTGATCTATTTCCCCGACAGCACGAGGCCGGAGCCGGACCGGCGCATCCTCCCTAATGTCACGCCCGTCAGGCTCGAAACGGCGGATGGCCTTTCGCTTCTCGCCTGGCACCAAGCGCCGCGCCGCGCCGATGCGCCAACGCTCGTCTATTTCCATGGCAATGCGCGCCATATGGGCGTGCGGACGGAAAAAATCGCGCCCTATCTCAATGCCGGCTATGGCGGGTTGTTGACGTCCTGGCGTGGCTTCAGCGGCAATCCCGGCCGGGGCCGACCGAGCAAGGCCTTTATGACGATGGCCGCGCCGCGCTCGCGTTTCTGGAGGGCCAAGGTGTTTCGCTGGAGCGGGTTATTCTTTATGGCGAGTCGCTCGGCACGGGCGTCGCGGTGCAACTCGCAACCGAGATGAAGCCCGCCGCCGTGGTGCTCGAAGCGCCCTATACTTCAATCCCCGATGTCGCGGCGTGGCGCGTGCCGATCGCGCCGGTGCGGCCCTTGATCGTCGATCGTTTCGACTCGCTGGCCAAAATTAAATCGGTCCACGCACCGCTGCTGGTCGTGCACGGTGAGGTCGATACCACCATTCCGGTGCGCTTCGGCCGGCGCTTGTTCGAGGCCGGCAACGATCCGAAACAGGGCGTGTTCATCAAAGGTGCCGGGCATCTCGACCTCTACGACCATGGCATGGCTGGGATCGTGCTCGACTTTCTACGCCGACACGGATTGAATTGAGCCGGTCGCGACCGAGGGAGGATGGCGGTGGATACCAAGACGTTCGAAGCGGCGCTCAAGCGCGACGGATTTAGCCAGATCGAGACCAATGGCTATGCGCCCGGCCATCAAACGGCCGAGCACGCGCATGAATTCGATGTTCGCGCGCTCGTGCTCGAAGGCGACATCACGATCGGGTCACTCGGCGAAGCGAAGTCCTATCGGCCGGGCGATGTGTTCGCCCTGCCGGCCGAGCAAATCCATACCGAAACGATTGGCGCCAGCGGCGTGCGCTTTCTTTATGGGCGGCGAGGTTGAGGCATAAATTCGATCTCATCCTTCGACAAGCTCAGGATGAGGTCCCGTTGTTGTCAGCGCTTCTTTTACCCTCATGCTGAGCCTGTCGAAGCATGAGGGCGGACGGGGTTATCACGCCTGCGTGTGATCGACCTTCCAGGTGTGGCCGCGGCGAAGGAGGGCGTTGAGATCGGCCGTCGGCGCCTTGGCCCGCGCCGCATCGACTTGCGCCACCACCGCGTGGTCATAACTTTCCGCCGGGCTGCAATAAATGACGCCGAGCGCGGCCGGATAATCCGGCGGCTCCATGGCGGCCAGCATGGTTCCAAGCGTGCGATTGGTTTCGTCATGCACAACCAAATCCGCCTCGCTAATGCCGTTTTCGCCCAGCGTCACGACCTCGAGCTTCATTGACTTCGCATCGAAGCGCAGCCCCTTCTCCTTGGTTTTGCCGAAACGGAGCGGCTTGCCATGTTCGAGGTGAAGCTGACGATCGGCCGCGACATCTTTCGCGGTGAAATTCTCGAACACGCCGTCGTTATAGACGATGCAATTCTGGATGATCTCGACGAAGGACGCGCCCTTGTGCGCGTGCGCGCGCTTCAAGACATCGGGCACATGTTTTTGCAGCGTATCGATGGTGCGCGCGATGAAATGCGCGCCCGCGCCAAGCGCGAAGACCAGCGCGGAAACCGGATAATCGAGCGAGCCCATGGGCGTTGAGGGCGAGCGCGTGCCGACGCGTGAGGTCGGCGAATATTGACCCTTGGTCAGCCCATAAATCTCGTTGTTGAAGAGCAGAATGTTGAGATCGATGTTGCGACGGATGGCATGCAGCGTGTGATTGCCGCCGATCGAGAGCATGTCGCCATCGCCACCGACCACCCAAACATCGAGCGCCGGATTGGCCAGCTTGACGCCGGTCGCGATCGCGGGCGCGCGGCCATGGATGGTGTGGAAGCCATAGGTCGCCATGTAATAGGGGAAGCGCGAGGCGCAGCCGATGCCCGAGACGAACACGATTTGATCCGGGTCGGTGCCGATATCAGCCAGCGCCTTCCTGACACTCTTGATGATGGCGTAGTCGCCACAGCCGGGGCACCAGCGGATCTCCTGATCCGACTCAAAATTCTCGGGCGAGAAGGCGCGGGGCGAGACGGTATCGTTCATCGTCTTAATCCAGCTTGCTGCGGATGGCGGCTTCGATCTCGGAGATCGTGAACGGCCGGCCCATCACTTTGTTCAATCCTTCGGCGGGAACCAGATATTGGTTGCGTAACATGCCGACAAGCTGCCCGGTGTTCATCTCGGGCACGAGGACCTGTTTGAAGCCTTTGAGCAGATCACCCAAATTGCGCGGCATCGGCCAGAGGTGGCGCAGATGAATGTGTGACACCGCCTTGCCGTCGCGCCGCGCATTGGAGACCGCGCGATAGATCGGCCCGAAGGTCGAGCCCCAGCCGACCACCACAAGATCGCCTTTCGCTTCGCCCAAATCGACAATCTGATCGGGAATGGCGTTGGCCACGCCATCGATCTTCGCCTTGCGCGCGTCGGTCATGCGTTGGTGATTGATCGGGTCATAAGAGATATTGCCGCTGTTGTAATTCTTCTCGAGGCCGCCAACGCGGTGCGCGAGGCCGGGCGTGCCGGGCTTGACCCAGGGCCGCGCCAATTTGTCGTCGCGCACGAAGGGGTGGAAACCCTCAGGGTCGGTGCGGAAGCTCACGGGGAACGGCTCATAGCTGCCGACATCGGGCACCAACCATGGCTCGGCCGCGTTTGAAATATAGGTATCGGAGAGCACGATGACGGGCGTCATGAATTGAGTCGCAAGCCTGACCGCCTCGATCGCGACTTCGAACGCATCGCTCGGCGAGCGTGCCGACAACACAATGAGCGGCGCATCGCCATTGCGGCCATAGACCGCGAGGTTGAGATCGGATTGCTCGGTCTTGGTCGGCATGCCGGTCGAGGGGCCGGCGCGCTGCGTATCGAGCACGATCAAGGGCAGCTCGGTCGTGATCGCGAGGCCAAGCGCCTCGGTCTTGAGCGCGATGCCGGGGCCTGAGCTCGACGTGATGCCGAGCGCGCCGGCATAGGCCGCGCCGATCGCGGCGCCGATCGCGGCGATTTCGTCCTCGGCCTGGAACGTCCTTACCCCGAAAGACTTGAGCCCGGCCAGCGCATGCAACACGGCCGAGGCCGGTGTGATCGGGTAGGACGAAAAGAACATGTCGAGCCCGGCCAATTTGGCGCCGACGACCAGACCATAAGCGAGCGATTCCGTGCCCGTAATCGTGCGATAGAGGCCAGGCGCGAGCTCGGCGCGGCGCAGCGTGAAGCCGCGCACGCCATCGGGCATCTCGGCGGTTTCGCCAAAGGCATGACCGGCCTTGAGCGCCGCGATATTGGCCTTGGCGATCTCAGGCTCTTTGCCGAATTTCGATTCGATCCACTTGATGGTCGGCGTGACGTCGCGGTCATACATCCAATCGACCAGACCGAGCGCCCAAAAGTTTTTCGCGCGCAAACCATCGCGTTTGTTGACGTCGGATTCCTTCACCGCTTCGAGCGTGTGCTTCGAAACGTCGATCGGGAAAATGCGGTAGCGCGCGAGCGAACCATCCTCGAGCGGGTTCACCTTGTAGCCGGCCTTTTCGAAATTCTTGTCGGTGAACGTGCCAACATCGAGGATGACCAGGCCACCCTGTTTGAGGTCGGTGACATTCGTTTTCAGCGCGGCCGGGTTGAACGCCACGAGCACATCGGGCGCGTCGCCCGAGGTCATGATCACGCGCGACCCAAAATTGATTTGAAAGGCCGACACGCCATAGGTGGTGCCGATGGGCGCGCGAATCTCGGCCGGAAAATCGGGGAAGGTTTCGAGATCATTGCCGGCCAGCGCCACCGTTTCGGTGAAGCGGCTGCCGGTTAATTGAACGCCGTCGCCGGAATCGCCCGCGAACCGAACGACGACAGAGTCAAGCTCCTGCCGTTCGGCCGGTTCCTGTTTACGTGCTGCGCTACCATCCATCGCCATAACCTATCGAGCTCCATGCTTTGGGCGTTGCGCCGGACCTGCCAAGGCGCGATGCCGCCCACCGTAAAAATAGGAATATACGTCGCCGCCGTCCATTATAGCGGGACAGAGCCCTGGCCGGGCTCTTGATTAAGAAGCCTCGGCGCGTGCCTCCCCGAGTACCGCGAGCATATCGGCCACGCGCGGGAATTTGCGCCGCGGCGCACTGGGGCGGGCGTTGGCGATTTCAGCGCGCTCGATGGCCTGCCAATCGGCGAAGCTGACCGCGCGCACCTTGCGCTGCCTGAGCATGGCTTCAAGCGCCGGACGCCCGGCCTTGCCGGCCGGTTTGAGGTCAGCCACCACCTGTTTGGCGCAGTGCTCGCCATCGACCTTGTTGGTGCCGATCACGCCGGTCGGCCCGCGCTTGATCCAACCGACCGCATAAAGCCCCGGCGCGACCCGGCCATCTTCGTTTTTGACGATGCCTTGGCGCTCGTCGAAGGGCGTGTCCTTGACGGTCGCCGAGCGATAGCCGATCGCGGCCACCACCAGCCCGCAGGGAACATCAAAAAACTGCCCGGTGCCGACCGCATTGCCGCCTTCGACCTTGGTGCGCTCGAAGCGCATGCCCTCAACCTTGGCGCTGCCCAACACCTCGACCGGCGCGGCATAAAAGGAGAAATGAATGCGCTTCTTCCTGGCCGGATCGGCCGGCGTTTCGGCAAAGGTGCGGAGCGAGGCGAGGTTCTTTTCCTTCATGCGTCGATCGCGATCGCTCATCTCGCCTTCGATTGTCGCGGGCAATTGGCTGGCCTCGACCACCGAATTGCAATTTTCGAGATGACCCATCTCGCGCAGCTCGACATTGGTGAATTTGGCTTCGACGGGCCCGCGCCGACCGACCATATAAATATCCTCGACCGGCGAGGCATCGATCGCGGCGGCGGCGTGGTCGCACAAATCGAAGCGCGCCATTTCAGCCGGCGTTTTGGCCAGCACGCGGGCGATATCGATCGCGACATTGCCTTGGCCAACGATCACGACGCCCTTCGCCGAAAGATTGGGCGCGAGATCGGTGAAATCGGGATGGCCGTTATACCAGCCGACGAACGGGGCCGAGCCAATGACGCCCTGCTTGTTATCGCCCGGCACACCAAGCGGGCGATCGCGCGCCGCGCCAACCGCCAGCACCACCGCGTCATACATCGTGCGCAATTCATCGAGCGAGACATGCAGCCCGATCTCGACATTGCCGAAGAAGCGCACTTGCGCCGACAGCGCGGTGCGGGTGTAGGCCTTCATCACGTTTTTGGTGTGCTCGTGATCGGGCGCGACGCCATAGCGGATCAAGCCGAAGGGTGTCGGCAGACGCTCGATGATATCGACAGTGCAATCGGGCGCCGCCTCGATCAACGAAGCCGCCGTGTAGAACCCCGCGGGCCCAGACCCGATAATCGCGACGGCAAGCCCCATCGGCACGCCCCTAGTCGGTTATGACTTTGGCCCGACCATTTCGGGCGAGCGGCAGACTACCCCAAGCAAGCCGCCTCCGAAATGCCGAATCTGTGGCCTTTGGCGTTCAAAAGGACGGCGGGCCGCCAAACTTGCCCTCGAATACGAAATCCGCCTGTTTTCGGCGTTCGCGCGGGGCGATTTCGCGGGCGCGGAGCTTCTCGTCGTCGAGGGAATCAGGCTTCCCAATATAGCCCAGCGCCAAGGCGGTGACCGGCTCATGGCCGGCCGGCACGGAATAGACCGATCTGATCCGCTCGACCTCGATTCCGGCCATTTGGTGCACATAGAGCCCGAGCGTGCTGGCCTGGACCGTCAAATGCGCGGCCGCCTGGCCGACATCGTGCCCGGCATGGGGGTTGGGCCGGCCCTTATCATCGGCCACTTTGGCGATCATCAGCATGAGCACGGGCGCGGTTTTGCACCACCCTTGGTTGAAGGGCACCAGGCAGGACATCATGTCGTCGAACGCGGTCTTGTTCGCCTTGGTCGCGACGATGATGTGCCAGGGCTGCAAATTCGAGGCCGAGGGCGCCCAACGGGCCGCCTCGAGCACCGAACGGAGCGCCTCCTTCGGCACCGCCTCGGCTGCAAAGGCGCGCGGGCTCCAACGCCGGCGCAACAGATCGTGGATCGGGTAATCGAGGCTGGCGGGCTTATCCATGGCGGGGCTCCCTTTCGCTTGGTGCCGTTATCCAGGGCCGCGTGGCGCGAGGCAAGAGACTTGCTGGTAGAGGGGTGTTCCGGCACGCTGACCGAAGGAGGCACCAGCCATGCTGATGGACGCCAAGGCATCGACCCTCGTGGTGATCGATTTGCAAGAGCGACTCGCGCCGGCGATTTCAGGCGTTGATGAGGTGTTGCGGCGCGCGGGGCAATTGATCGAGGCGGCGCGGACCCTCGACGTGCCGGTGATCGTGACCGAGCAATATCCGAAAGGCCTCGGGCCGACCGTGCCCGCGATCAAGGCGGCGCTGCCGAATGACGCGCTGATCCTCAGCAAGCTCAGCTTCAGCGCCGGCAAGGACGCCGGATTTTTAGCGGCGTGGGAGAAGCACCGCGCCAATGGTCGTCATCAGATCGTGCTATGCGGCACCGAGACGCATGTTTGCGTGTTGCAAACGGCGGCGGATTTGAAGGCGCGCGGCGCCGAGGTGTTTCTGGTCACCGATGCCGCCGGCTCGCGCACCGAGGCCAATAAGAACGCGGCGCTCAGCCGCTTGGCCGCGATGGGCGTTCAAACCGTAACCACCGAGATGGTGCTGTTCGAGTGGCTGGAGAGAGCCGGGACAGAACAATTCAGAGCAGTCAGTAAACTGATCAAGGCATAGCGTTAAAAGGGCGCGGAGGAGGAGCCATGAGCAAGGATTTGATATCTGAGATGACGCTTGCGATGTCGCGGCGGAGATTCCTGCGCGGCGGTGCCGCCATCGTTGGAGGCTCGCTTATCGCCGGCCCCGCTTATGCCGCCGAGCGCACCTGTCAGCCCACGGAGGGTGACATTCTGGGCCCGTTTTATCGATTCGGCGCGCCAATGCGAACCGCACTGGCGGACCCAGGCGAGCCTGGCGACAGGCTTTCCCTGACCGGAACCGTATTCGGTTCAGACTGCCGGACACCCTTGCCGGGCGCATTGATCGAAGTATGGCAAGCGAACTCGGCCGGCCTTTACGACACGAACAACCCCGGCAATTTCACCGAGGCTTCCGCGTTTCATTTACGGGGGATGCTGTATACGAACGAAAAGGGGCAGTACGAGCTTGAAACGATCGTGCCAGGTCGTTATCCGGTCCCACCGAATCTCCCCGGGCTTGAAAAATATGCGGGAACAACGCGACCGGCGCATATTCACTTCCGCGTGATGGAATCGCTGCATGTGCCGGTCACGATGCAACTCTATTTCAAGGGCGATCCCTTTATTGCTGACGATCCTTGGGCCGCCCACAAGCAATCCTCGGCGATCGACCTAAAGCAAGACGGCACGCTTCGTCGCGGGGTCTTTGACATCGTGCTCGCCAGAGGCTTTTAAGAGGGGTACGTGGCCATCGAAGGAGAACATCTGTGGCCGCATATCTGATAGCCAACAGCGACGTGACCAACCTTGAGATGATGCAACAGCACATGGGGGCAGCGCGGCGCGATCAGTTCAAGACCGTTAGCAAGCCGATCAGGTAGAGCTTCCTCCTGCCCCTAACATCGTCATGCCCGGACTTGATCCGGGCATCCAGGTTTCTTCAAGAAGAATGCTGGATTGCCGGGTCAAGCCCGGCAATGACGAACAAAACGCTGATCGACCGGATTCTACCGTTTGCGCAAATACACCATCCAATAAACACCGCCGACCAAGGCGCCGCCGCCAATGATGTTGCCGATCACGACCGGCAAGAGGTTGTGACCGAAGCGCGCCCAGCTGAGCGAGGGATAGTCGGCGGCCGTGCGGCCGATCGCCTGCCAAAACTCAGGCGGCGCCCAGGCCTCGATCATCAGGCCGATCGGGATCGCGTACATATTGGCGACCGAGTGTTCGAAGCCACCGGCGACGAACGCCGCGATCGGAAAGATGATCGCGATGATACGGTCGGTGGTCGAACGCGCGCTGTAGCAGAGCCAGCAGGCCAGGCAGACCAGTACATTGCACAACACGCCAAGCGTTAGCGCCTGACCGAAGCCAAGCGCGCCTTTGGCATTGGCTTGGGCGAGCGCGGCCGCGCCCACCGCGCCCTCGCCGAATTGATATTGGCCCGAGGCAAAAACCAAGCCGGCGGTCGCCATGCCGCCCACAAGATTCCCGGCGAACACGATGACCCAATTGCGCAAGAGTGCCGGCGTCGATACCTTGCGGCTGGCCCACGCCAAGATGATCAGCGCATTGCCGGTGAATAATTCGGCGCCGCCGACAATGACGAGGATGAGCCCAAGCGAGAACACAAGACCAGCCAGGAGACGCGTCACGCCGAACGGCATGGCGCCTTCGGCCCCGGCCGTGACCACGGTCGCGAACATGCCGCCAAAGCCGATGAAAGCGCCGGCCAACACCGCCAGCACGAACAGGCTCAATAAATCGCGCTTGGCTTTTTGTACGCCGATGACTTCGGCGCGCAACGCCATGGTATCGGGCAGCGTGGTGTCGATGGCGTGATGCTCGTTCGTCAGCTCTCGCTCTTGCTTGTTGCTTGAGGGCTCTTCGTTCACCGCACTCATTTCCTCTTCAGCATCGATGTCAATCGCACGCCGCTGACCGTGTACTTCACCGCGTTCCCCTCTCCCTTTAGGGAGAGGGAGAGGGTGAGGGTGTTGCCGCACGCCCGCACCCCGACCCTCTCCCGCAAGCGGGAGAGGGGGACGCCTTCAACGAACAGTTTGGTTTCACGCAAAGCCGGTTGCGTCCAACAAAGCCATTATGGCGGGTTCCGGCGACAAGAGCAGCCTGCTAACGTCGCCCCGATGAGCCGAATTCTGCACCGGGCCCCGCGCGAAAGCCTGCCGATTGCCGTTGGCGGCGCGGGCGTGCATTTGATCGACCGCGACGGCCGCCGCTATATCGACGCGAGCGGGGGGGCCGCTGTGTCGTGCTTGGGTCATGGCCACAAGGACGTGATCGCGGCAATCAAGGCGCAGCTCGATACGCTCGCTTATGCCCACACCGCCTTCTTCACCACCGAGGCGATGGAGACGCTCGCCGACAAATTGGTCGCGAGCGCGCCGGCCGGGCTCGATCGGGTGTTATTTGTGTCAGGCGGCTCGGAGGGCATCGAGGCCGCGCTCAAATTGGCGCGGCAATATTTCGTCGAGATCGGCCAACCCGAACGCGGCCATGTGATCGCGCGGCGGCATAGTTATCACGGCGCGACGCTGGGCGCGCTGTCGGTCGGCGGCCACGCGGCGCGGCGTGCGTTGTTCGCGCCCTTGTTGTTCGAGGCCACGCATGTGTCGCCCTGCCATGGCTATCGCGGCAAGCAGGCGGGGGAAAGCGATGAGGTCTATGCGCAGCGTCTCGCCGATGAGCTCGAGACCACGATACAAAAACTCGGACCGAACAAAGTCGCGGCCTTCATCGCCGAGACCGTGGTTGGCGCGACGCTCGGCGTGGCGCCGCCTGTGCCCAGTTATTTCAAACGCGTGCGCGAGGTGTGCTATCGGCATGGCGTGCTCTTGATCCTCGATGAGGTCATGTGCGGCATGGGCCGCACGGGCACGCGCCATGCCTGCGAGCAAGAAGGCATCGTGCCCGATTTATTGGTGCTGGCGAAGGGGCTCGGCGCCGGCTATCAGCCGATCGGCGCGGTGCTGATTTCAAAGAAGATCGCCGAGGCGATTGTCGATGGCACAGGGGCGTTTCGCCACAGCCACACCTATATGGGCCACGCCACGGCGTGTGCCGCCGCGCTCGCAGTGCAGACAACCATCGAACGCGAGAACTTGCTCGACAATGTGCGGGTGCGCGGCGCCGAACTCGGCGCGGCCTTGAGTGAGCGCTTTGGCCAGCATCCCCATGTCGGCGATGTGCGCGGGCGTGGCCTGTTCTATGGCCTTGAGTTGGTCAAGGATCGTGAGACCAAACAACCGTTCGACCCCAGCCTTGGGTTGAACGCGCGGATCAAGCGCCAGGCCATGGCGGGCGGCCTGTTGTGCTATCCGGGCGGTGGCACCGCCGATGGCGTGGCGGGCGATCATGTGCTATTGGCACCGCCCTTCATCGCGACCAGCGATGATATTCAGCAGATCGTCGAGCGATTGGATGGCGCGGTTGAGCGCGCTCTAGCGGAGATCCAGTGATGAGCGATGCAGCCGGGGCCGGGTGGACAGAGCCTGCCATTCTTTCGGTCGCGCCCAATGGCGCGCGCCGCACCAAGGCCGATCACCCGAACCTGCCGATGACTAACGCCGAAGTGGCCGAGACCGCCAAGGCCGCGATGGAGGCGGGGGCGGCGATGATCCATTTCCACACGCGCGATAAAGAGGGCAAACACCTGCTGGATGCCGAGGCGAGCCGTGACGCGATCGCAGCGATCCGCAAAGTGTGCGGCGATAAGCTAATCCTGCAGGCGACCACCGAGCAGGCCGGGCGCTATGCCCGCGATGCGCAGATCGCGTTTGCCTATAAGCTGAAGCCGGAGGCGATCACCGTCGCGCCGCGCGAGTTCATGCCCGATCAGGCCAGCGAGAGCGAGGCAGCGAAATTGCTCGAATGGCTTTATCGCGAGCGCGCGATGATTCAATACATCCTCTATGACACGAACGATCTCGCGCGCTTTCTCGATCTGAAAAAACGTGGCCTCATTCCCGGCGCGCGGCCCTCGGTGCTTTATGTGCTCGGGCGCTATGCATCGGATGGGCAAAGCAGACCGGCGGATATGCTGCCGTTCCTCGGTAGCGGCCTCGATTTGGTGTGGAGCATGTGCGCCTTTGGTTTGCGCGAAGGGGCGTGCGCGCTGGCTGCGATGTCGCTGGGCGGCCATGCCCGCATGGGCTTCGAGAATAATTTTCATCTGCATGATGGGAGCCGGGCGGCCGATAATTCGGCGTTGATCGCGCAAAGCGCCGCGGATGCTCGCCGGATCGGCCGCTCGATCGCCGATGCCAATGCGGCGCGCGCGTTGTTTTCTCTTTAGGGGCCGGTGCCGCGACCATAGCGATCGTCGAGGCGGGTGATATCGTCTTCCTCGAGATAATCACCGGTCTGCACTTCGATCACCGCGAGCGGTTGCGCGCCGGGATTGGCCAAACGATGGCGCGCGCCAACCGGCACATAAAGCGATTGGTCGGGCTTGAGCACGATGGTCTCGTCATTCCGCGTAATGCGCGCCTCGCCGCCGACCACCACCCAATGCTCGGCGCGTCGATTGTGATATTGCAGCGAAAGCGCGGCGCCTGGTTTGACGCGTAGTAATTTCACCTTATAGCGCGGGCCGGATTTGATGTCCTCATAACTGCCCCAGGGCCGATGAACGGTGGCGTGGCTCCGCACTTCTTTGCGTTCGGCGCGCGCCAAATTTTCAACCACGCCCTTCAGGCGATCGAGGGCTGTGGATTTGGCGACCAGCACGACATCGCCGGCCGCCACCACCACCGCGTCCTCGAGCCCAAGCGCGACGACGAGCGGGCCTTCGCTGCGGACATAACTGTTCGTCGTGCCCTCGAGCACAACATCGCCGTGCGCGACATTGCCCGCCGCATCCTTGTCGCCGAGTTCATAGAGCGCGCGCCACGACCCCACATCGTTCCAACCGACATCGATGGGCATGACGGCAGCGTTGCGCACCCCCTCCATCACGGCATAGTCGATCGATTCGGCCTTGATCGCCTCATAGGGCGCGCGCGCGAGCCGGAGAAAATCAAGATCGCTCGTGGCCGCCTCAAGCGCCGCGCGACAATGCGCGAGCATGTCAGGGCGAGCCCGCGCCAATTCATCGAGATAGGCCTTGGCGCCGAACAGAAAGAGGCCGCTATTCCATAAATGATCGCCGCTGGCGACCAGTGTCTTTGCGACCGCCTCATTTGGTTTTTCAATAAAAGCGTCGAGCGCGAACGCGCCATGCGCCAAGGCCGTGCCGCGCCTTATATAGCCATAGCCGGTATGAGGCGTGCGCGGCGGCACGCCGAAGGTGACGAGCCGACCTTGTTGAGCAAAGGGGTGCGCCTGCGAAATTGCTCGGCGCAACGCGACGGGATCCGCGATCACATGATCGGAGGGCGCCAACAGAATGACCGCGTCGGCGGCCATCTTGAGTGCAAGCAACGCGGCAATCGCGGCGGCCGGCGCCGTGTTGCGCGCGGCGGGCTCGAGCACGATAGGCGCGGGCGTTATGTCAATCTGGCGAAGTTGCTCGGCGATGATGAAGCGGTGCGTCTCGTTGCAGACCACAAGGGGTGCCGTGAAGCCCGACGCAACAAAACGGCGCGCGGTTTCCTGCAAGAGGCTATTGCGGGAGGTGAGCGACAGCAGCTGTTTCGGCTCATCGGCGCGCGAGAGCGGCCAAAGCCGCGTGCCGGCGCCGCCCGATAGCAGAACCGGAACAATCGGGCTCATGCGCCGCCCCGTGTCAGCGAGCCTAAAACCGTGTGATTGAAATTCTTGGATCGTGAGTCGTCGGGCATGGCGGACGGAGTCTAGGCCGCCCAACGGAGGCGGGTAAAGGCGAAGTGCCGGCTATTTGGCTTTTTTATGAAGCCACCAAGCCGTTTGGTTGATCGAATAATAGGGGCTGTAATGACGAATGCGGGAATGTTCGACCAACTGTTTGATCTGGTTGTCGAGTACAAACGCGGTGCCGTCGATATAGGTGACCAGAACGGCGTGGGCAATGCGAAGGTTGTTGTCTTGCAACACGACGAGGCGCATGTCGTCCGGCGTGAAGCCTAAAGCGCGCAGCGACATGTATTTGACGATCGCGTAATCCTCGCAATCACCATCACGATAGAGAAATTGCTTGGGCGTGGCCCAGTAATCATCGACGCCATAATTGCGAATATCGGTGATGTAGGGCGCAGCATTCATCTGCCGATTGATCAGCTCAATCTGACGCTTTTTCGGCTCGCTCTCAATTTTCGCGAGAAGGGCCTTCCACTCGTCGAGGTGGCATTTGTTGAATTTGACGCTATCGCATTTGCCATCCGGCAAATCGCGCTCCTTGAAATAGCGGTCGAGCAGCCCTGTCCATTTGGGAAAAGGGCGGAGATCGGTACTCCGGATTTCCTTGGTGCCGAACAACATCGGGTAGACCGCCGGGGCGGCCTCGCGCGGCATAAAGCCGAACAGCAGTGCCGAGCCGAGCACGACCGCGACGAGCGTGCGCCTGACGGCACGCTTCCGCCTCTGTCGTGTAAAGATCCGGCGCTTCACGCTCACGGCACGTACTCCCTTGCTCTGAACCAAAAGTCATCTTCCTTTGAGTATTGCAGTTAGAGGCTTAACGGAGCGTTGAAAAACTCAGTAAACAAAATGCGATAGCGCGATGAACCCTTTGTTCAGACGATAACAACCGGGTCTTGGTTAATGGCGCCTTAACCCCAATCGTGTTCGATGGTAGTCAAGTTGAACCAATGATGGGGTCGGCGCGTGGTATCCGTGTCTCCGAGCTATATATTGGAGAGTGACTCGCCTCTCCTGCCGCGTCGCCTTGATCGACGTGCGCTTTTTGCCGTTGTTTTGCTGCTGATTGGCGTCGGCGTTGGCGTCTTCTTCGTGTTGCGCTTCGGTGCGGCCGAAGCCGAACGCGACATGCGCAGCTGGCAAGATCGACTGAACATCGTGATTGAAAGCCGTCTTGAAGCGGTCGATGGATGGGTCGAAACGCAATACGCGACGCTCGAAGATTTGGCCGCGAATACCTCGGTCAAACTTTATATGACGCAGCTCGCGCTTGCCGGCGGCCAATCCGAAAACATGGATGATGAACCGGCCGAACGCAGCTATTTGCGCAACCTTTTGGTCGCAACGGCCGATCAGGCCGGCTTTACCGGGCCGGTCAGCGGGCCTGAAATCGATGCCAATGTCGCGCGCGAGGGCAGCGCCGGCATCGCCATATTGGATGCGACGGGGCGCATTTTGGTTACCACGCCGGGTATGCCGGTCATTGAAAGCAAACTCTCGGAATTGCTGCGCACAACCAAAAAGGGCGCACGTGGCATGATCGACGCCTATTTCGGCGCGACAGGCGCCGCGACAGCAGGGTTCATGGCGCCGGTCTTTGCCTTGCAATCCGATGGGGGCGAAGATGCCGTGATCGGTTATGTGATTGGCATCAAGCTGATCGAAGCCGAATTATTCCCGCGCTTGAAACAGCCTGGCACCACTGAATTGACCGCCGAGACCCTGCTCGTTCGGGGCGAAGACCAGGTTGTCCGCTTTATTTCGCCGACCTCGGGCAGCGCACGGGCACTTGAGCGCACCTTGGCGCTCGATACGCCGGAATTGGCCGAGGCCCATGCGATCACCGCACCCGGCGGCTTTTCGATCAAACGCGATTATCGCGACATTGAAGTGCTGATGACGTCGCGTCGGGTAGAGGGTGCGCCGTGGTTTCTGGTCTACAAGATCGACCGCGATGAAGCGCTTTCCGAATCAGACACCAGGCGCCAGCGACTGCTGATCGCGTTCTTCTTGATCATCGGCGTGGTGAGCGCGGCCTTGATTGCGGTGTGGTTTCACGCCAGCTCACGACGCGCCGGCGAGACGGCGGCACGCTTTCGTGCCTTGGCCCAGCGCCATGAGCGGCAACAACGCTTTCTCACCTTGGTGACTGATTCGCAGCCGAACGATATCGCTATCGTCGATGAGAAGGGCGTGCTGCGCTATGGCAATCGTACCTTGGCCGACGCGGTTTCGCTCGAGCCCTCCGAGCTGATCGGCAAGGCGCTCGCCGCGCTTTTTGGCCCAATCGCGGCACGCCGCATCGAAGCCCATAACCGGAAAGCGGTTGAGAGCGGGACCCAGGTGACCGACATTCACCGGGTTGAAGGCGACGGTCAAACGCGCGTTGTGCAATCGGTGCATATTCCGCTTAGCGAGGCGTTCGGCATGCCGCGCTCGGTCTTGCTGGTCAATGAAGATATTACCGAGGCGGTGATCGAACGCGAAAAGCGGGCGCGGGCTTTGCGTGATTTGATCGGCACGCTTTTGGGCGTGGTCGATCGACGCGACCCCTATTCGGCCAATCATTCGATTTACGTCGCCGAAGTCGCGAAGGCGATCGCCGAGGAAAGCGGCCTCGATGCGACGCTGATTGAAACGGTCGAGATCGCGGGCTCCTTGATGAACCTTGGCAAGATCTTCGTGCCGGCCGAGCTCTTGACAGCCAATCGCGCGCTCACGGCCGAGGAACGGAAATTGATCCATACCAGCGTGCTGACCAGCGCCGATCTTTTGGCCAGTGTTTCATTCGAGGGGCCGGTTGAGGAAACCTTGCGTCAGATGCTCGAAAATATTGACGGCACTGGCGAGCCCAAGGGCCTCAAGGGCGATGATATACTGAAGACCGCGCGCATTTGCGCGGTGGCCAACGCCTTTGTGAGCCTGGTGAGCGATCGTGCCTATCGACCCCGCTTGGCGATCGACGCCGCGATCGACGTTTTGCTCGGTGAAGTTGGCAAACGATATGATCGCGGTGTGGTAGCGGCGCTGATCAATCGGATCGAGAATCATGGCGGACGCGCGCGCTGGTCGTCGCTCGGCAGGTCCGCCACCGAGCCCCAAAAGTAGAGCTGCGGGCGGTGCACCAAATTGCACCGCCCGTGATTGACCCAATCAAGGTATTGTGACGGCCATGTTCGGTCGCTCGCAAACCGCCACCCGCATCGCAACCCCCATGGTCGCGGGGCGCCCAGCACAAACGGCGCCCGATTCACGCGTCTATGCGATTGGCGATGTGCATGGACGCCTAGATTTGCTGCGCCGGCTGGTCGCGATGATCGGGGCCGATGCCGAGACCGCGCCGCCAGCCACGTGCACGCTCGTTATGTTGGGCGACTATGTCGATCGCGGGCCCGAAAGCGCCGGCGTGGTCGATTGGCTGATCGACTATGACAACGCGGATCTCCCTCTTGTCGCGCTGCAAGGCAATCACGAGCAATCGATGCTGCGTTTTCTCAGTGACACCGGCATCGGCCCAGCCTGGCTCTATTATGGCGGGAGCGAGACCTTGCGAAGCTATGGCATCACGGCACCTCGGCACGCGGACGAACCCGCGCTCTTGAAGCGACTACAGGAGGCCTTTGCCCACAGCCTACCGACCCGCCACCGCGCGTTTCTGGCGGGCTTAC